>WYBS01000044.1 GCA_011525755.1 Planctomycetaceae bacterium | reverse complement strand
TGCGCCACCAGTTTCGGCGAATGCGCCCTGTAGCACGCATTCGCCGAATCTCTCAAAAGCTCTCTGAATTGGCCGGGATCGCAGCCTGAGAACCGCGAAACTCCAGCCTCTCGCCGGTCGCGCCCCGGAAGGCCCTGATGCGCTCGCTGATGCGCTTCTCTCGTCGCCGCAGCCGAGGGCGGTCGGGGCCCACTAGCGCGGCCCGGTTTCGCTCCGAGGGCGCCGGCCGGGAGGGGCGGCTCCGGATCGTTCCGGATTTCGCGTCCCGCGGCCTGCCGGGCGGGGTTTCGCCTGGTCCCCCTCGCTCCGCCGCGTATCCGGGTCCCGACGGATCTCCTGGGGCGCTCCCCGCGCCACGCCGTCGCATGGGCCCGCTGCTCTCCCTCCCCCGGAGCCCCCTCCCTTCGCTCGTCCGCGAGGGGCCCAACTACCGGCCGCGGCGCCCCGAGCGGACGGCGTTCTACAAGTTGTTCGAGGGGCGGCTCCTGGAGTACCTGCGCGCGCACGAGGAGAGGTTCGAGCCGAGGGACGGCCCCCTGCGCCCCGTCGTGAAGGAGTCGGTCGAGGCCTTCCTCGAGTGCGGCCGGCTCACGTCCGGCCTCGCGCGCGTCCGCTGCCCGGAGTGCAGGGGCGAGCACCTGCTCGCCTTCTCGTGCAGGACCCGCAACTTCTGCCCCTCCTAAGAGGCGAAGCGGGCGGCGCTTCTCTCGGAGCACCTCGGAAGGATCGTCGCGCCGGTCGCGCACCGGCACTGGGTGTTCACGATCCCGAAGGCGCTGCGCCGGCTCTTCGCGCGCGAGCGCGCGCTGCTCGCGATCCTCCCCCGCTGCGCGTTCGCGGCGGTCCGGCGCCACCTCCGCGCGCGCGGGCGGGAGGGACGGGTCGCCGGGGTTCGTGGGGTCGATCCAGACGTTCGGGGCGGCGCTGCCGTTCCACCCCCACGTCCACGCGCTCTCGACCGACGGGCTTCTCGCGCGCGGCGGCGCGTTCGTGCCGGTCGAGCCCGACCCCCGCGAGGTCGAGGAGAGCTTCCGCGGCCTCGTGATCCGGGCGCTCCGCAAGGCCGAGCGTCTCTCGGGGGAGTTCGCGGCGCGGCTGCTCGGGTGGGAGCGGTCGGGGTTCAGCGTCTACGCGGAGCAGGTCGTGCTCCCGGACGAGCGCGAGCGCCTCGCGCGCTACGTCGCCCGCGCGCCGCTGCCCTTCGCGCGCGTGCGGGAGGGCTCGGACGGCCGGATGCTCGTGCGCGCCGGCGCAAGCGAGGTCGTGTTCCCGCCGCTCGAGCTGATCCACGCGCTCGCGGAGCAGATCCCCGACAAGGGCCAGCACCTCGTCCGCTACTACGGCGCGTATTCCAGCCGCGCGCGCCGCCTCCACGCCGCGGAAAAGGAAGGAGGGGGGCCCGGGGGGCCGCCCCCGGCCGCGAAGGGCGACGAGGACGGGCTTCGCGAAGGCGCGCCGGAAGTCCTGGGCGCGGCTCCTGCGGAGGATCCTCGAGGTGGACCCGCTCTCGTGCCCGCGGTGCGGCGCGGAGATGCGGATCGTCTCGGTGATCACCTACTTAGAGGTCGTCGACCGCATCCTCGGCCCCTCGAGCGAAGGGCGCGCGCGCCGCCGGAGGCGTGAGGGCGCGGTTCTCGTCGCGGGATCGGACGGGCCGGGGCCGTGGTCCGTCCGCCCCGCGCGCATTGGGCTCGCGCGGCGCTCCCGACCCGCCCGAAACCCCTCCCGCGACCCGTCTCCGGACCATCCGCCCCGCGCCGGCTTCGCCGTCCGCCATCTGCCGCCCGCCCGCTCCCCGGGGGCGCCGCCGGCCCCGACCCGTTACAATCTCCTGTCGTGTCATTCCGAGTCGGCGCGCGACGGCGACTCGTTGAAGCGACCCGACACGCTGCTAGCATTCCCGCACGGCGATGATCTTCGGCACCGTGTCGCCTGCGGCCGTGCGGCGAATCCCGCAACTGCGCAGAGCGCCGCCCGCGAGAAGGTCGAAAGTGTTCGCTTTCTCCGGTCGATAAGTCACTAGCCGGTCGACAGGTCACTACGAATGAACGATCCGTCGGAAGTAACGCTGACCCTTCGCCTCAAGACTCCCTCGGGAGCCCCGCTGGGGTTCCTCGCGATCGACCGCATGGTCGCCGGTCGCTGCTGCGGCGGCGTTCGCATGACCGCGACCGTCGGCCCCCCGGAACTGGGGCGCCTGGCCCGGATCATGACGCTGAAGTGCGGCTACCTCGGACTGGCGTCGGGCGGCGCCAAGGCGGGGATCGTGCTCGAGCCCGGGTCGACGCCGGACGAGCGCGCGGCCCGCGTCCGCACGTTCGGCCTCGCGATCGCGCCCCTCGTGCGGTCCGGGTTCTACTCCATGGGCACCGATCTTGGGACCACCCAGGCCGACGTGGACGCCATCCGGGAAGCGGCCGGGTTCTCGGCGAGCGCGGATTCGGGCCCCTCGAGCGGCGATTTCGCGGGCCTGACGGTGGCCTTGAGCGCCCTTGCGGCGCTGCGCGCGCGCGGGATCGATCCCCGCGGCGCTCGCGTGGCGATCCAGGGAGCGGGCGCGGTCGGTCAGGCCGCCGCCGCCGTGCTCCGTCGCGAGGGCGTCCGCATCGTCGCGGCCGCGACGATCGACGGCACGCTCGCGCGGGAGGGCGGTCTCGACGCCGACACGCTGAAGCGGGGCGAGTCCTTCCGCTCCGGGGCCGGCGCGCGGCCTCCGGAGGCGGTGCTCGAGGTCCCTTGCGACGTGTTCATCCCGTGCGCGGGCAGCGGGACCATCGACACCGCCGCCGCGGCGACGCTTCCCGCCTCGATCGTCGTCTGCGGCGCCAACGACGCGTTCGCCCCCGGCGCGGAGGAGCGGCTGCTCGCCCGCCAGGTCCTCGTCGTCCCCGACTTCGTGGCGAACGGGGGCGGCGTCCTCGGCTCCACCCTCGTGAGCGCCGTCGGCGCGAGCACCGAGGAGGTCGATGAGCTCATGCGGCGCCACTTCCTTCCGCGGGTGGCGGCGACACTCGAGGAGGCGAGGAGGCTCGGGGAACCCGTGGCCGAGCCCGCTCGCCGCGAGGCCCTGGCGTTCCTCGCCGCGTGCGACCGCGCGTACGGTTCGACGAGGCCTCCCTCGCTCCTCCCCGAGGGAATGGCGCCGCGGGCCTCGCTGCGGTCGCGGCTCCTCCTCGCGCTCGAGCGCCGGGCGCGCGGATCGAGGAAGCTCGCGCCCCTCGGGCGACGTCTCCGTCCCCTCGGGCTGAGGCGGGTCGGCGACGTCCTGAACTCGGTCCGGAGAGTCGCCGGAGACCCTGCTGCGGCCGGCCCGGCGCCGGCGCGGTTGCCGAGGCGGTTCAAGCGGGCGGTGGCGGGGCCGCTGCGGAGCGTGGCGCGCTGGATCCCCCCGCCGGTGCACCTCGGCCGGGGCTTCCGCCGCGCGTGGCGGGAGCTCCGGAAGAGCGAGCGGCTCGATGCCGAGGGGCTAAAGGCGATCGCCGACGGGAAGCTCCGGCGGCTCGTCGCGCACGCCTACGAGCAGGTTCCGTACTACCGCGAGCTCTTCGATCGCGAGCGGATCGACCCGCGTGAGATCCGCGGCGTTGCCGATCTCCCGCGCATTCCCATCCTCACCAAGGCGATTCTCCGCGAGCGCTTCGAGGACTTGAAGGCACGGGACTTCGCGGCGCATCATCCGGGCCTCCATCACTCCGGCGGGTCGACCGGGGAGCAGACCCGGTTCTACCTGTCCCAGCGCGCGATGGACGCGGAGCTGGCGGCGGCCTGGCGCCACTACCATCAAGCCGGGTACCGCTTCCGCGACCGCGTCGCCTCGCTCTACCTTCCGCTGGAGGGTCCGGCGGCGAACCTGCTCTGCTACGAGAGCTGGAAGACCCCGACGCTCCATCTGAACACGCGGCTGTTCACGGGCGAGCGCATGCGGGCGATGATCGACGCGGTCGTCGCGTACCGGGCGGACGTGCTGTGGGCGTACCCTTCGCACCTCGAGATGCTCTGCCGTTACGTGGAGGAGACCGGCGACGACCGCTTCCGCCCGCGCGTGGTGGTCACCAACGCCGAGGTTCTCTACGACTGCCAGCGGACGAGGGCCCGGAAGCTCCTCGGCTGCGACGTGTTCGACTGGTATGGCCTTGCCGAGCACACCGCCGCGGCCGCGGAGTGCGAGCAGCACGGCTACCACGTCCCCGAGGAGATCGTCGCCGTCGAGCTGCTGGCCGACGACGGGGAGCCGGCCGTCGGCGAACCCGGCGACATCATCGGCACATCCCTCGAGAACTACGCGCAGCCGCTCCTCCGGTACCGGACCGGCGACTATGCGAGCTGGCGGGAGGGATCCTGCCCCTGCGGCCGGTCGCACCGGATGCTCAGCGAGATCGGCGGCCGCACGCAGGACGTCATCACCACGCCGAACGGGATCCGCACGTTCCGCCACGGCGCCCTGGCGCTCGAGGGGATCCCCGGCCTCGAGGCGGTCCAGATCGAGCAGTGCGAGATTCGGCGCTTTATCGTTCGCGCCGTCGCTCCCCGCGGTCTCTCGGACGCCGCCAAGCAGGAGGTCGCCCGGAGCCTCCTGCGTGCGATCGGGTTCGAGGCCTCCGTCAGGGTCGACCTGGTCGATCAGATGCCGCGGACGAAGCGGGGGAAGCACCAGCTGGTCATTTCGCGGGTGCCCTTCAGCTTCGCGGGGCAGCCGACGAAGTGACCGCGGCGACGCCCGAGCCGTCAAGCTCGCGCGGTCGCCGGTCGATAGGATACGGATGCGGCGCGGCGCGGAGAGAGCGGTGGCGTCCGAACCTCCTGCCCAGCCGCACGCTTCGCCGGGCGCGTCGCCGTCGCCCGACCTCAAGGACCGTGTCGTCTCGGCCCTGAAGTGGTCCGCGGCGGGCAAGCTCCTCGGACAGCTGATCTCGTGGACCGTCACGCTCTACGTGATGCGCAGGCTCGACCCGTCCCACTACGGCCTCATGGGAATGGCCACGGTCGCCATCTCCTTCCTGATGGTCATCAACGAGCTGGGCCTCGGCGCCACGCTCGTCCAGCGCAAGAACCTCGACGAACTCGCGAAACGCCAGGTCTTCGGGCTCGTCCTGATGGTCAACGCGGGGCTGTTCGCGCTGCTGTTCCTGGCCGCGCCGTGGATCGCCGCCTACTACAAGGAGCCCGAGGTCGCCCCGGTCACGCGGGCGCTGGCGTTCCAGCTCCTGATGACGGCGTTCCTCGTGGTTCCCCAGGCCATGCTCGAGCGGGAGCTGGACTTCCGGCGACAGTCCATCGTGTTCCTCGTCGCCTCCCTCATGGCCAGCGTCGTGCAGATCGTCCTCGTGGAGCTCGGGTTCGGCGTCTGGTGCCTCGTGTGGAGCAACGTCGTGCTGCTGGGCGTGCGCGTCGTGGGCCTGAATGTCATCCACCCCTTCCTCAAGCTGCCTGTCCTCTCGCTGCGGGGAGCGGGCGAGCTGGCCCGCTACGGCGGCGTCATCACCGCCTCGCGCGTGATCTGGTGCCTCTACGGGCGGTCCGATGTCGTCATCGGCGGCCGCATCCTCGGCAAGACCCTGATCGGTTTCTACGACGCCGCGATGCACTACGCCACGCTGCCCATGCAGAAGCTGGGGTTCATCATCAACCAGGTCGCGTTGCCCGCCTTCGCGAGGATCCAGGAGCAGCCCGAGGAGGTCCGGCGCCACTTCCTCGGGGCGACCCGGGCGCTGGCCTTCTTCGCCTTCCCTGTCCTCTGGGGCATTTCGGCGGTGAGCCGAGAGTCGGTGGCGCTCCTGCTCGGGCCGAAGTGGGCAGGGATCGTCGTCCCGCTCCAGCTCCTGTCGCTCGCCGGTCCGGTGCGGATGATCGCGAACTTCGGCGCCCCCGTGTACCAGGCGGTCGGCCGGCCGAAGTACGAGTTCTTCGATCTCGTGCGCATGATCGTCGTGATGGTCCCCGCCTTCCTCGTCGGCTCCTCCTGGGGCGTCCTCGGGCTCTCCCTCGTGTGGTTCGCGGTCTATCCCCTCATGATGCTGCTGAACATCAGCATCAACTACCCCCGCATCGGCGTCCGCGTGACCGACATGTTCCGTGCGATCCGCAGTCCCCTGCTGGCCGCCCTGGCGATGTACGGCGTGGTCGCGCTCGTGCGTGCTCTCGCGCCGGAGGGGCTAGGGCCGGCGATCCTCCTGCCCATCCTCGTCGCGGCCGGCGCCGCGACCTATACCCTGGTCGCGCTCCGGCTCGATCCCGGCCTGCGCGCCCTGCCCCGCGCACTCTTCCGCCGCTGATATGGGAGGAGGTCCTGATGAGTCACGCGGCTTGGGCAAAAGCGATCAACGTTGGTTTGGGTCTAACAATCATCCTGAGCCTGAGCGCCTGCACCACGGGCCCGGGCACGAAGCCGTCGACCCTGCGATGGAAGACCTATAGCGACGACCAGGCCATCGCCTTTCCGGCCGCCAGCTGGACCAAGGGCCCCTTCCAGTACGCGCTGACCAAGGTCGAGACCACGCGGCGCTACACCGTGCTTGAGACCACGTCGCGCGGCTTGCGCTTTCACATCTCCATTCACAACACGGCGGCCGGCGAGGCTGACGTGTTCGCGGGCATGCCCACGGCCAGCCTGTGGCTCAGCGACGGCGCCAAGATCGACAAGCTGGTCTGGACCGCGGCCAAGGTCAAGATCGGGCCGGGCGAGGCCACCACGGGCATGTACTTCAATGACGGCAGCCTGAACGAGGGTGTCAGGCCCGTGAAGCTCTTCATCGACGGCCAGCCCGTGGCCGCGTGGTGAGCCGCGCGTGAGCCCGGACTCGGGTCGCGAAGGCGGCCGCGCAGGCTCTTGGAAGGAGTATCAGACGGCCGGCCCGGTCCCTCGCACCGCGCTCTGGACGGCGACCACGTACACGTCGGCCTTCCGCACGACGTAGTAGACGTGATAGCGAGTCGCGCGCAGGAGGGTCCGCCGTACGTTCGCTCGTCGTGCGCTCCGGTAGCGCTGGCCGGAAAAGGGAGCGAGCCCGGGTCCCACCGGCCCCGAACCCGTTAGAATCTCCTGTCGGGTTGTCGACCGGACTCGAGGAGGCCACGCCATGAAGCCGTATTTGCATGCAGTCCTGTTGCTCGTGGCGACCGCGTGGAGCGGCGACGGGCCCGAGTCCGCCCGGCTGCGGGCGGCGCAGCCGAAACTGCTCACCGTCTCCGGGACGTTCGACGGCAGCGGCAGGATCGCCTTCACGCGCGCCGGCGTGCGCTACGAGCACAGGCACTGGGGCGCCCCGAGCGGCGTCCTCTTCGACGACGAGCCCTGGACCGATTTCGACCGGACCCCCGCCGCCTGGCTGGACATCGTCGACCGCATCGACCTCAGCAGGGCGTGGGTCGTCTGCCGTGAGGGGCGGGACGTCCTCGCGCTGGAGCACACGCCGGACGGCTTCGACCTCTACGTCTGCGACTCGCCGAACGGAGCCGGCCGGTACTCCATCACCATCGCGATCCCGCGGCGGCCCCTCCGCTGAGGCTGCCCCTTCGAACCGCCCCCGCCGCGCGCACCGTTCGGCAGGCCTACTCCACCGCGGACGCAGCCGACTCGGGACGCGACGGCTGCTCCGCCGGCTCTGCCTGCACCGCGGCGTCGGGCTTCGGCCTCTTCAGGCGCTCCGCGAGGCGCGGGACCAGCGCCCAGCGGTACGCGGTGATGTGGTACATCTGCCGGATCTCGTCCGTGAGCTTCGTGTGCCACTCGCGCACCTTGCCGTAGAACTCGAGCCTCCGGAACCTCCCCGAATCGAACAGCTGCTGCAGCTGGTCGTGCCTGAGGAGGAAGCTCGGGCCCGTGCTCGCGAGCGCCTCGTCGTACGTGACCTTCAGGACGATGATCACGCCGTCCCGGTGGATGCAGAGGTCGCTCGCCGCGAGCCGGTCGCCGTAGCGGCACTGGTAGACGGTCGCCTCGCCGCGCCTCGCGTACGCCTCGAGCATCCGCGTGTAGAAGCGCCCCTGCGCGTTGTCCGCGGCGATCGCGGTCCCGCCGCCCGCCTTCCAGCCGGACGACTCGAGCGCGCCGTACTCCGCGACCGCCTGCGCCATCGCCGCGGGGTCCGTGATCGTCACGAGCCGCGGGGCCGTCCCCGCCTCGTCCAGGCGCCGACGGCGCCGCCGGATGTTCGCGCGCATGTTCTGCGGCCGCTTCGCCCAGTAGGCGTCGAACGTCCCCTCGATCGTGATCCGCGACGTCTGGATGTAGTCGAGCGTCTGGAGCCGCGGCGTCGTCTCCGGCCGCGCGACGAGGTCCGGGTCGATCTGGCTCACGCCGCACGCGAGCATCAGACCGGGGAGCCTCCGCACGAGCGCGCGCAGGAGCTCCTCCGACGGCCCATGCGCCGCGTCCGACACCCACGCGCCAAGCGGCGCCTGCGACGGCTGGAACGTCTGCCACCGCGCGAACCCGAGGGGCATGAGCACCGCCATCGCGCCCTCGCTTACCGCGAGAAGCTCGCGCCCGGTGCCGAAGACCTCGAGCAGGAGCGCCACGAACTCGGCGTCGAGGAGCGGCGTCCTCGGCCCCCTGTCGTTCAGCGCCTGCCACGCCGCCGCGTGGGCGGGGAACTCGCGCGCGGGAAACACCCTCCAGCTCATCGATCCTCCCTCAGTTCGTCATGGCCGGGACGTTCGCCTGCGCGGGCGCCGGCTTCGCCCTCCGCAGCCGCGCGAGGAGCCGCGGCACGAACGCCCAGCGGAACTCGGTCACGTGGTACATGGTCCGCATCTCGTCGGTCCACTTCGTGTGCCAGTCCATCACCTTGCCGTAGAACTCGATCCGGCGGATGCTCCTCGACTCGAAGATCCTCGCGAACTCCTCCTCGCGCATGAGCATCGCCGGCGAGGTCTCGGCGAACTCCTCGTCGTAGGTCGTCTTGAGGACGATCAGCACATCCTCGCGGCGGATGCAGAGGTCGCTCGCCGCGAGCCGGCCGCCGTACCAGTACCGGTACACGACCCCCTCGCCGCGCTCCGCGAAAGCCTCGAGCATGCGCGCGTAGAAGCGGCCCTGCGCGTTGTCCGCGGAGACCGCGGTGCCCGCCCCGGCCTTCCAGCCCTTCGTCTCGAGCACGCCGTAGTCCGCGACCGCCCCCGCCATCGCGGCGGGCTCCGTGACCGCCTCGAGGCGGGGCGCGATGCCGCAGTCGGCGAGCCGGTGGCGCCGGCGCCGGTGGTTCTTCCGGAGGTTCGTGCCGCGCGCCGCCCAGTACTTCTCGAAGTCGCCCTCCACCGAGACGTACGCCGTGCGGATGTAGTCGAGGGTCCGGAGCTTCCGCGTCGGCTCGGGCCGCGCGACGAGCGCCGGGTCGATCTGCGTGATCCCGCAGGAGATGGCGACGCCCGGCAGCCTCCGCACGAGCGCCGAGAGCACCTCCTCCGACGGCGCGTTGCGCTCGTCGGAGACCCACGCGCCGACGGGCGCCTGCGAGGGCTGGAAGGTCTCGAATCGCCCGAAGCCGCACGGCTGGAGGATCGCCATCGCGGTCGGCGCCTTCGGATCGCCCTTGATCGCGAGCAGCTCGCGCCCGGTGCCGAACGCCTCGAGCAGCGGCCCGACGAACCGCACGTCGAGCAGCGCCGTCTTCGGGCCCCGGTCGTTGAGCGCCTGCCAGGCGGCGGCGAACTCGGGGAACCTGCGGATGGGCATTACGTCCCACATCGGGAGACTCCCTTCAGGACCGCCTCGCGGACTTCCGCGACGATCCAGTCGATCTCCGCCCGCGTCATCTCCTGGTGGCACGGGAACTGGAGCACCTTCCGGCTGTACTCGAGCGCGACCGGGTCCTCGACGCCCTCCCAGAGGAACTCGCCGAAGCGCACGATCGGGACGCCTCTCCGCTTCAAGGCGGGGAAGACGCCCTCGTCCTCGACGAGCAGCGGGAACACGTAGGGCACGACGCCGTCCGGCAGCGCCGGGAACAGCGCCTTCGTGCCGGGAAGCCCGTGAAACCCGTCGAGGAGGATCGCGTAGTTCTCCCGCCGGAGCCGCGCGATCCGTCGGCGGTTCGAGAAGGCGAGGACGAAGCGCGTGAACCGGGACGGGCGCCGGCCGAGCCAGCTCTCGTCGAACTCGAGCCCGCCCGTCGGGACGTCGCTCGCGGCCCCCGCACCCCCTCCGCCTCTCTTCCGCCGGTCGCGCAGCCGGTCCTTCAGCCGGAAGAGCGGCCCCGCCATCGCGCGGAGCACGGGCAGGCGGCCCATCTCCCACGCGCGCTCGAGCGCGTTCATCATCGACTTCGCCTCGTAGCGGAGGCCGGGGCCACTGAGCCGCGAAGCCGGGCCCCGCGCGACGAGGCAGCCGCCCTCGCGCACCGCGAAGAACTTCCAGGTGCTCGCGACGGCGACGTCGCCGTGGGCGCCCATCGGCCGCCCGCCGCACGTGCCGAAGAAGGCGTGCGCGCAGTCCTCGATGAGAGCGATCCCCCGCGCGTCGCAGAACGCCCGCAGCGCCGCCATTTCCTGCGGGAAGCCGAAGTAGTGGACGGCGAGGAGCGCGCGCGCGCCCTCTGCCTTCCGCGCGGCGTCTTCGAGGTCGGCCGAGAGGTCCCTCCGCAGCGCGTAGAAGACCGGAACCGCGCCGGCGCGCACGACCGGCTCGACGAGTGCCGTGCAGTGGTACGAGGGCAGGAGCACCCGCGCGCCCCGTCCGATCCCGAGACGCTCGAGCGCGAGCGCGAGCGCCATGCGGCCGCTGACCGTGTGCGTGGCGCGTCCCGCGTCGAGGACGGACGGCACCCCTCGCGCAAGGCCCAGGGTCCCCGCGGAGAGGACCGGGTGCGACGGCGCCGTGGCCGCCGGGTAGTCCGGCGGGGAGGCCTTCTCCCCGGCGAGGGTCCTTGTCTGCTCCATCCTGATGCGTCGCGCGGAATCGACGTTCCGCGACCGTGGGCGGTATGGCGCACGTCGCGTGCCACGACCCGGGGGGGGCCGGGGGGCGGTCGGGGCTTGTGAAGAAATCCCGGCGTCGGCCCGAGGCCGAGCGAGAAGCCGATCCCGAAGGGCCGCCGCTCTGCGCGGCCGCGCAAGCGGCCGCGTTGCGGCGCCGGCGAGGCGCGACGCCGATCTGGGTTGACGGAGAAACCCAGCGAGGCGGCGCGCCGAAGCCGGGCGGCTTCGTAGCCGGCCGAAGCCAGCAGGGATTCGTTCAGAAGCTCTCAGGCGACCGAGCGCCAGATGGCCTCGTAGGCCCGGACCATCGCGTCGACGCCGAACCGCTCCTCGCACCGCGCGCGCCCGGCGCGCCCGTGCGCCGCCCGGAGCGCGGGATCGGCAAGGTAGCCGAGGATCGCGTCGCTGAGCGCGAGGTCGTCGCCCGGCGCGAAGAACCGCCCCGTCTCGCCCTCCGCGACGAGCTCCGGGTTGCCGCCCACGCGGCTCGCGACGACCGGGAGCCCCGTGGCCATCGCCTCGAGGATCGTGTTCGAGATCCCCTCGTTCCGCGACGCGAGCGCGAACACGTCCGAGGCCTGGAGCAGCCTGGCTACGTCCGTCCGGTTGCCGAGCAGGTGGACGCCCGGCCCCTTCAGCTCCTCGACCCGCGCGCGGTCCTTCCCCTCGCCGACGCAGAGGAGCCGCGCCTCGGGGAAGCGGCCCCGCACCCGCGCGAACGCGCGGAAGAGCGTCCCGTGGTCCTTGATCGGGTCCAGCCGTCCCACGCAGATGATGAGGGGGGCTCCGGGGGGAGCGGAGAGCTCCTTCCGGACGTCGTCGCCGGTGGGCGCGGGGGCGAAGGTCTCCGTGTCGATCCCGTTGTAGATCTGCACGATCGGGCAGCGGAGCCGGACGTCGTCCTTGAGCCACCGCTCGATGTCCTTCGAGACGCAGATGGTCGTCCGGACCCACCGCGAGAGGAACCGCCGGACCTTCCGGCGCCGCGGGTTCCTCCCGTCCGGGTCGTCCACGCCCCAGCCGTGCTCGCCGTGGACGATCGCGCGGATGCCCGCGAGCCTGCTTGCGACGATGCCGTCGATGCCGGGCCAGTTGCGCGTGTGCACGACGCAGGGCCTGAGATCCTTGAGCCAGCCCGCGAGCTTCAGGACGGAGCGGACGGAGTTCCCCGGCTTCTTGCCGAGCACGCGCTGGCGGCAGCGCTCGGGCAGGTGGTGCGGGATGTCGCCGGCGAGGCTGATCACCTCGTGGTCGATCCGGTCCGCGGTCTTCCGGATGAGGGTGTCGACCCCCTTCTCGAGCCCGCCGGTCCCGAACCAGTAGACGACGTGGACGACGCGGAGGCGGCCCTCCGCCGGCGCCTTCGCGCGTACCGTGTCCGTCGCCGTCTCCATGGTTCCCCCTATGTATCGGCATTCCGGGGCGTGTTAGATTCGTCCCCATGAGGCGGAGGGAGGGAGCGCTCCGGGATCCCGCGCACGAGGGGTTCCGGAAGGTCTGCCGGGTCATGGGGCCGCTGATGATCCTCGGCGGCTTCGTGATGGTCGTCGTCGGGATCTACAGCTTCTCGAAGCGATTTGACGAGCCGCTCGGGTTTCCGATGCCGTTCGGGACGGCGGAGCCGAGGAAGCCGGACCTCTTCTGGCTCGCCTTCGTCGGGGCGATGGTCCTTGCCGGGGGGATCTGGCTCACGAGCATCGGCTACATGGGCGCCGCGGCGCGCTACGTCGCCGCCGAGACGGCGCCCGTCGCGGCCGACACGATCAACTACGTGGCGCGCGGCGCGCGCGAGGGCGTGAAGGAGATCGTCGGGGCGGTGGCCGAGGGCGTGCGCCGCGACGCGGCGGGGAAGGTCCTCGTCCGCTGCCACAAGTGCGATGCGGAGAACGACGCCGACGCGAAGTTCTGCAAGGCGTGCGGCGCGGCGCTCGGAAAGAGCGTCACGTGCCCCGCGTGCAACGAGAAGAACGACCCCGACGCGAACTTCTGCGACAACTGCGGCGGCAAGCTCGCGTGACGGGCCCTCCCCCGGAGCCCCCTCCCTTCATCCCAGATAGGCTTCCTTCACCTGCGGGTTCTGGAGCAGGTTCTTCGTGTCGTCCTCGAGCACGATCCTGCCCGTCTCGAGGACGTAGCCGCGCGTGGCGCGGTGGAGCGCGAGATTCGCGTTCTGCTCGACGAGCAGGATCGTCGTCCCCTCCTCGCGGTTGATGCGCGCGATCTCGTCGAAGATCTCCTTCACGAGGATCGGCGCGATCCCGAGCGAGGGCTCGTCGAGGAGCAGCATCCGCGGCCGGCTCATCAGCGCGCGGCCGATCGCGAGCATCTGCTGCTCGCCGCCCGAGAGCGTGCCGCCCGGCTGGTCCATCCGCTCCTCGAGGCGCGGGAACAGCGCGAAGACGCGGTCGAGGCGCTCCCTCCTCGCCTTGGGGTCGCGCACGAGGTACGCGCCCATGTCGAGGTTCTCGCGCACGGTCAGGTTCGTGAAGATGCGGCGACCCTCGGGGACGTGGGAGAGGCCGAGCTGAACGATCCGGTTCGGAGGGAGTGCCGCGAGGTCCTTGCCGTCGAACGTCACGCCGCCGCGGCGCGGGCGGAGAAGTCCCGAGATCGTGCGGAGCGTCGTGCTCTTGCCGGCGCCGTTGCAGCCGATGAGCGTGACGATCTCGCCGTCGTCCACGTGGAGGTTCAAGCCGTGGAGCGCCTGGATCCGGCCGTAGAAGACGTCGACGCCCTCGAGGACGAGCATCAGCACTCGCTCCCGAGGTAGGCCTCGATCACCTTCTTGTCGCAGCGGATCTCCGCGGGCGTGCCGTGCGCGATCCGCTCGCCGTGGTCGAGGACGTAGATGCGCTCGCAGATCCCCATCACGAACTTCATGTCGTGGTCGATGAGGAGGATCGTCAGGTCGAACTCGCGGCGGAGGTCCCGGACGGTCTCCATGAGCCGCGCCTTCTCGGTCGGGTTCATGCCCGCGGCCGGCTCGTCGAGGAGGAGCAGGTCCGGGTCGAGCGCGAGCGCGCGCGCGATCTCGAGCCGCCGCTGGTCGCCGTAGGGGAGGTCGCCCGGGCTCTCCGCGAGGACGTCGCCGAGGCCGAGGCGCTGGAGCAGCGACGTCGCCTTCTCGGTGACCGCGCGCTCGACGCGGCGGAAGCGGGGGAGGCGGAGGGCGGCGGCGGCGAAGCCGCAAGGCTCCCCGGCGCGGCAGACCGCGCGGACGTTGTCGAGGACGTCCATCTCCTTCCAGAGGCGGATGTTCTGGAACGTGCGGGCCACGCCCTTCCGCGCCATCTGGAAGTCGCGCGCACGGGTGACGTCCTCGCCCTTGAATCGGATCGTCCCCGACGTGGGCGCGTCGGCGCCGGTGATGAGGTTGAAGCAGGTGGTCTTGCCGGCGCCGTTCGGACCGATGAGGCCGACGAGGTCGCCCTGCGCGAGCTCCATGTCGACGCCGGAGACGGCGGTGAGGCCGCCGTAGCGCTTCGTGAGCCCCCGCGCCTCGAAGATCACGCGGGCGACCTCCGCCACGCGCGGATCATGTCCGTGATCTCCTTCCGCCCGAAGATCCCCTGCGGCCGGAACACGATCATCAGCGCGAGGATCAGGGGGAAGAGCACCTGCCACCACGAGGCGATCGCCTCGGGCGCCCGGTTCAGCAGCTGCTCCGTGGCGACGACGAGGAACGCCCCGATCACGCACCCGGAGAGCGAGCCCATCCCGCCGAGCACGATGACAAGGAACATCTTCACCATCTCCATGAAGTTGAAGTTGAGCGGGTTGATGCCCCCCATGTAGTGGGCGTAGAGGCCGCCGGCGAGGCCCGCGACCGCGGATCCCATGACGAAGGCGAGGACCTTCGAGCGGGTCGGGTCGATCCCGAGGAGCCCCGCGGCGGTCTCGTCCTGCGCGACCGCGAGCAGCCGGCGGCCGGGCAGCGAGCGCAGGAAGTTCCGGAACACGAGGATCGCCGCGGCGCACGCGACGGCGACGATCGCGAGCGTGAGGAACCGGAACGGCACCTGCGTCGTCCGGGTGACCTCCATCAGCACGCGCGGGACCTTGGTCCCGAGGCTCCCCCCCAGGAAATCGTGGGGCGAGTTCTGCACGGCGATCCGCACGATCTCGCCGAACCCGAGCGTCGCGATCGCGAGGTAGTCGCCGCGGAGCCGCAGGCACGGGATCCCGATCGTCAGGCCGCCGATCGCGGCGACGGCCATCGCGAGCAGGAGGCTCAGGACGTAGAGCAGCGGTCCCGGCAGCGACGCCGCGTTGAGGGTGAGCCACGTCGCCGCGTAGGCGCCGAGCGCCCAGAACCCGTGATGGCCGAGATGGAACATCCCGGCGTGGCCGTTGATGAGGTTGAGCGACACCGCGAGCAGCGTGTAGATGCCCACCGTGACGAGCAGGTTGAGCCAGAAGAGCAGCTCGCCGCTCACACCTTCTCCCGCACGGCCCTGCCAAGGATCCCGGTGGGCCGGAAGACGAGGATGAGGATCAGCAGCGCGAACGCGATCGCGTCCTTCCACGCGAACGCGGCCTCCCAGCCGAGCCCCTCGCGCAGCGCGTAGGGGATGAGCGACTCGGCCGTGCCGAGGACGAGGCCGCCGAGGATCGCGCCCGGGATGGAGCCGATGCCCCCGATCACGGCGGCGATGAACGCCTTCATGCCGGGCAGGAACCCGGTCAGCGGCTCCACCTTGCCGTACGAGACGCAGTAGGCGACGCCGCCCACGCCGGCGACGAACGCGCCGAGGAAGAACGTCCACGCGATGACCCGGTTGATGTCGATCCCCATGAGCCGCGCGGCGTCGCTGTCCTCGCTCACCGCGCGCATCGCCTTCCCCATCCGCGTGCGCTTCACGAGGAACCAGAGCACCGGCGCCCAGAGGAGCAGCGCGAGGAGGACGAAGCCCCGCGTCCAGCCGCGGTCGAGCGGCACCTGCCGGTAGACGCGCTCGTGGCCCTCGGCGCGGAGCCGCGCGCGCGTCGCGTCGTCGAGGGCCGCGCCCGCCTCGACCACGCGCACCTCGTTCTCGACGACCTCGCCCCCCGTGGTCTCGACGCGTTTGACCGCGTAGAGGTTCGCCGGCGCCGCGCCCGCGAGGTCGTCCGTGTCGATCCACTCGCGCGGCTGCGGGTAGGCCTGCGGCTTCGCGCCCCACGCCTTGATCGCGAGGTTCTGGAGGATGAGCGAGACGCAGACCGCGGTGATGAGCGCGGCGATCCGGCCGGCGCGTCGCACGGGTCGGTAGGCGATGCGCTCCGTGACGACCGCGAGCGCCCCGGCGCCGAGGGAGGCCGCGGTCAATGCGGCCACGTAGGAGAGGAGGATGGGGAGGGGCTGGGGGAGGGGAAGGCGCTCGACCCCCAAGTCCCGGAGGACGAAGAAGCCGAGGAACGCGCCGAACATGAAGAACTCGCCGTGCGCGAAGTTGATGAGCTTGATGATCCCGTAGACCATCGTGTAGCCGAGCGCGATGAAGGCGAAGATCGCGCCCAGCGCGAGGCCGTTGAGGAGGTAGTCGAGCACGGGTCACTTCGCGGCGGGCACGGCGCGGTAGAACTTCAGGCCTCCTTCGACCTTCACGATCACCGCATCCTTCCGCGGCGTGCGGTCGGGCGTCGAGAGGTCCATGTACCCCGTGATGCCCTTGTACTTCGTCGCCGCGATCGCCTTGCCGAGCTCCTCCGGGTCCCTCGGGTCCTTGCACCGCTTCACCGCGTCCGCGAGGACGAGGAGGACGTCGTAGCCGAGGCCCGCCATCGCGCCCGGGGGCTGGCCGAACCGCTCCTCGTATCGCTTCGCGAACTCCTGCACCTTGGGGTCGGGCGCGTCCGCCGCGAAGTGCGACGAGAGGAAGATGTCCGCGCTCGTGTCGCCCACGAGCTTCGGCAGCTCGGGCGAGTCGAACCCGTCGCCCGCGACGAGCGGCACGCCCTTCCACTTCTCGCCCGCCTGCCGGATCATCGGCCCGCCCTCCGGGTAGTAGCCGGAGAAGAAGATGACCTGCGGCTTCTGGTTCGCGACGTTCTGGATCGTGTTCGCGAAGTCGGTGTCGCCGGAGCTGTAGTACTCGAACGAGATCGTTCCGCCGCCGGCCTCGAAGGCCTTCCGGATGTTCTCGGCGAGGCCGGTCGAGTAGACCTGCGCCTTGTCGACGACGGCGACCCCCTTCCTCCACCCCTCGTTCAGGGCGAAGTTGGCGAGGACGGCGCCCTGGAAGCTGTCGTTGAAGCAGATCCGGCTCGCGAGCGGCCCCCCCTGCTCGGTGAGGGTGTCGTTCGTGCTCGCGGGCGTGATGACCGGGATGCCCGCCTCCTTCGCCGCGAGCATGATCTGGAGCGTGTTCGAGGATGCCACCGAGCCGAGGATGACGTTGACCCCGTCGTTCTCGATGAGGGTCTTCGTCTGGATGTTGGCGGTCTGGCTCTCCGACTTCTCGTCCTTGAGCTTCAGGTCGAAGTGGATCCCCTGTGCCTTGAGGTCATCCCAGGCGAGCTGGATGCCGTTCCACGACTCCTCGCCGTAGGTGGCGGTGTTGCCGGTCATCGGGAAGATGGCGCCGACCTTCAGGGGAGCGGAGGGGCTTTCCTTGTCGCCTCCGCAGCCGGTGAGGAGGACGAGGCCGACGAGCAGGCTCCCGAGCTTCATGGGGGCATTCTAGGGGGGTCGGTCGAAGGGGACAACCGCCGCCCGGAGGATGGGGGTGGGCGCGGGAGGGGGCTCTATCATGGCGCCGTGCGCGCGAGCCTGCCGCTTCTCCTGCTCCTCGCGGGGTGCAAGACGCCCCCCGAGGCGGTCCCCCAATCCGTGATCGGCGCGGCGGACGAGGCCGCGACGCGCTCCGACTGGCCCGCCGCGCGCGCGGCGTTCGAGCGCGCCTCCCTCGACTATCCCGACGACCCGGTCCTGCTCCTGCGCCTCGCCCGGATCGACCTCGAGGCGTATGGCGACGTCGCCCGCGCCGAGGGGCGCTACGAGCGGCTCCCGCGCGCGAACCGCGCGCACGCGCTCCACGGCCTCGGCCGCTGCGCGCTCTGGCGCGGGGACGAGGCGCGCGCGCTCGACCTCTTCCGCGCGTCGCTCGCGAAGAGGCCGACGCCCGGCTGCGCGCGCGACCTCGCGCTCCGCCTCCTCGCCCGCGGGGAGCCCGCGGACGACGCGCTCGACGCCGTCGAGGCCACGTCGGGTGGCACACTGCGTTCGAGGCTCCTCCTCGCGGCCGCGGGCCGGGCCCCCGCACCCCCCCTGCTTCCCGAAGGATGGACCTACGCCCTCGAGCGGGCGCGGCTGAAGCCGCTCGAGGAGGCCCGCGCGGAGGTCGATCTCTACCTCGACCGCGCCTGCGCCACCCCGTCCGCCCGGGAGGCGATGGCGCGCGTTCTCGCCGGCGATCCGGCGCTTCGCCGGAACCCGTAGCGGGCCCCTGCGGTTAGAGTTAGCGGAAGGCCCGGCCCGGCGCGGCGCGCCGGCGAAAGGTCCCGGAGACCCCCATGAAGATCGTCCCCGTCCTCGCCATCACGAACGCGCTCGCGCTCGCGCTGGCGATCTTCCTCTACTTCCAGCAGGACGAGCTGAAGGCGCAGGCCGGCTCGCGCCGGAGCGACCCGGGCGAGGTCGGCCGCCTCACCGCACGCCTCGACACCCTCGAACGCGAGTACGGCCGCGTGCTCGCGATGAAGGACGTCGAGCCCGTGCCCGCGGGCGAGGCGGGGGCGCCCCCCGCGATGGCCGCGCCCGAGGAGGGCGCGAGGGGCGGCGAGACGCCGGCGCTCGGCTCGCGACCGGCCGAGGAGGGCGCGGAACCTCCCGCCGCGGGCGGCGAGGAGTTCGACCCGCAGGAGATGAACGTCTTCCGGAAGAAGGTGCGGAAGGCCCTCGAGCTCAACAGCGAGGAGGACCAGAAGGTCCGGATCTTCGATCGCATCGACGAGCTCGTGAAGCAGAACAAGATCGCCCCCTTGAATGCGAAGCAGAAGGAGGGCGTCGCGACGACCGTGCTCGCGTACCGCCGGAACGTCCCGGCGGTCTGGCGCAAGGTCGCCGAGGCCGGCGCGATGGAGAACGTGAGCCGCGAGGAGCGCGGCCGCATCGTGCGCGCGGAGTACGACGCGCTCCGCGCCGAGGCGCAGCGCTCGCTCGAGGAGATCATGCCCGCCGCCGACGCGAAGACGTATCTCGACGAGACGATGCGGGACCAGATGCGGGGGGGCTTCGGGGGCTTCGGCGGAGGCCCGCCGCCCCTCCAGGCCCCCGCCCCCCCCGGCACGTCGCGATGATCCGGCGCCCGCTCCCGGACGGGGACCTCCTCATCACGCAGGCGGAGCACGCGCTCCACGCCGGCCGCCTCGCGGCCGCGCTCCGGGATGTCCCGGAGCCGCGGGAGGCGATGATCCGCGCGGTCGCGCTCCACGACGCCGGCTGGCCGCTCCTTGACGACCAGCCGGAGCCGCTGCCGGACGGCCGGGCGCCGCACGTGTTCGACCACGACACCCTCTACTCGAGCCCCGCCTGGAGGCGTTCCGTGGCGATCGCGAGGGCATCGGGGCCGCTCGAGGCGCTGCTTGTGAGTCGCCACTTCTCCCGGTTCAGCGCCCGGTTCGCGGCCGAGCAGGCGGACTTCCAGGCGGCTTGGCGGCTCGGCATCTCCCCGGAGACCGAGGAGGAGGGCGTCCGGCTCGTGCGCTACTGCGACTCGCTCTCGCTCCGGCTCCTCTCTGACCCGAAGGAGCGCGTCAACCTGCCTCAGGATGTGACCTACGAGGACGGCTGGCTCTCGCCCTGGCCCTTCGTCGCCGACACGATCGAGGACACGGTGACGGGGCGCCGCCTGCCGAGGCGGAAGTGGGGGTCCAAGGGGGAGCTGGTCGAGGCCTACCGCGCGGCCCCGGTCGTCCAGTGGACCGTGCGCCTGCTGCCGATCTGACGGGCGCCACGCCGAGCGCCCGGCTTCACCGCCGGTCGCGATCCTCGCGCATGGCTCGGGCCCGACCCTCCGAGGCCCCCGCGCCCCTTCCTCGCCCCCGGAGCCCCCATTTTCCGTGTCGTTTGGTTCGAAAAAGTTTTTTTTGGTCTCATTGGTTTGACACCCCCGGCGGGGTGCTAGCTTTCGGGTGCTCGCAGCGAAAAAAAAGAAGCTGCGAGTGACAAGAAAACCCCTCTACCCTCCTTACCTCCGGTGCCCGTCGGCGCAGCGGCACGCGCCCGACGGGCACACTCTTTTTCACCGTGCATGGACGAGGGTCGTCCGCGCGCGGTCGAGGTTACGGGGAGGCCTTGCCCGCCGCCGCGCCTTCCGGGAGCCCTGCCGCCGATCAGCTGGCGTAGTTGCCCCGGAGATAGGGGTGCTTCGGGTTGATGTGGCCGCAGTGGTAGCAGGCCATCGCCCGGGCGGGGTAGTCGCGGCCGCACTTCTCGCAGAAGACGACCTGGAGGGCGCGCTCCCCGTGGGGCTGTCGGGTCCCGCACCGGAAGCAGGCGAGTGCGTGGACGGGGATCGGCTCCTCGCACCCCACGCAGAACGTGATCTGGTGCATCCGCGCCTCCTCGGGCTTCTCGGGAGCAGGCGTACGGCGGGGGCGGGACCGGGTCGGCTTCGCGATCTGGAGCTGCTTTTCTTCTCTCATTACAGACCTCGAACTTTCAACATCCCCACGCACCCTAAGACGAAGCAAACGACGGACCGGCATGTAAACTTCCGGCCAACGTCGCAAGTCCTTGTCGCATAGCGACTTGCGATCTCGTGCCGGCGGGGCGGGCGTCTCCTGAGCGAAACATGAGGGCAGAAAGGTGACATGGGTGCGTCTCCGAGGCGCCGGTCGATCCGGGGGGGCCCGGGGGACCGGCTCCGGGGCGCGGGATGTTAGGCTCCCGCCCCACAGGAAGAGAACACGGCTTTCCATGCTGCCCCGCAAGATCTGGCACGCGAGCGGTGTGCTCATCGTCCTCATCTACCGGGGGCTCGACATCCCCAGGCCCGTCGGGGCCGGAATCCTGCTCGGGATCGCGACGTGCCTGCTCGTCCTCGATCTGCTCCGCCCGCGGTGGCCGGCGCTCCAGGATCTCTTCCGCAGGAAGCTCAGCCTGATCCTCGACGAGAAGGACATGCGCGGGCTCAACGGATCGACGCTCTACTTCGGCGGCTGCGGGCTCGCCGTTGCGCTGTTCCGGGAGGATCCGGCGTCCGCCGGCCTGCTCGCGCTTGCCCTCGGCGATCCTTTGGCCGCGATCGTGGGCTCGTCCGTGCGCTCCCCGCGGTGGGGCCGCGTGTCCCTCGCGGGGAGCGCCGCCTGCCTCGTCGCGGCGACGCTTGCCGCGCGGGTGTTCGTCCCGTGGCCGGTGGCGCTCGCGGCCGGCGCGGCGGCAACGCTCTTCGAGGCCCTGGCCGGCAGCAAGCTCGACAACCTCGCCATCCCCCTCGCCACGGCCCTGGTCGTGTCCCTTACGCTTCGTTAAGGCGCAACGTGCGGTCCTACAGGCACTTGCGTCAATGGGGCGCGGCATTGGGGTCCGCAGCTTCGTGAGGTTTCCCTCATCTCCTTGGGCTGGCCGGGGCAGCAGGCGGTGGTCCTGAACGTGCGACCTCCCCCGGGGCCCGCTCGGCTACAATCGCCGCCATGAAGCGAATCGCCGTGACGCTTGCTCTCCTCGCATCCGTCGGCAGCGCCGAGTGGGCCGACCTCGTCGGCTCGAAGGCGCCCGACTTCGCGGTCAAGGAGTGGTTCAACAAGGCGGAGGGGAAGTCCATCGCCGACTTCCGCGGGAAGGCGGTCCTCCTCGAGTTCTGGGCCACCTGGTGAGGCCCCTGCAAGACGCAGGTTCCCCATCTGAACAAGCTCCGTGAGAGCTTCGGGGACAAGGGGTTGCAGATCCTCGCGATCAGCAACGAGGCGCCGAGCAAGCTCAAGTCGTTCATCGCCGAGCAGGGCATCACCTACACCGTCGGGGTGAGCACCGACGCGCTCGCCGCGTACGGGGGCGGCGGCATCCCGCACGCCTACCTGATCGGCGCCGACGGCGTCGTCGCATGGCACGGCCACCCGGCCTCGCTTCCCGAGGAGGAGCTGGAGAAGCTCCTCCGACACACGTTCACCCTGCGCGAGGTCGCGCCCGAGCTGAAGGCGGCCGCCGCGGCGTTCGAGAAGGGCAAGTTCGCCGAGGCGAAGACGCTCTCCGAGGCCGCGAAGGCGAAGGGCGGCCGCGTCGACGAGGATGCCGACTACATCCTCGGGCGGATCGCGGAGATCGTCGCGGGCTGGAAGCAGACGGCCGAGAAGGGCGAGCCGCTCGACGCGCTCGAGTCGGCCGCGCTCATCCAGAAGCACTACCCGGGCACGGACGACGCGAAGGCGGCCGCCGCGCGCGAGAAGGAGATCAGGGCGGACCCCGCCGTGCAGAAGGAGCTCGCCGCGTGGAGCAGGCTCGAGAAGATCCGCGGCGACATCCGGCGCGCGGAGGGGGACCCGAAGAAGCTGAAGCCGATCCGGAGAAAGCTCGAGAAGCTCATCGAATCGGACGGCGCGACGAGGGCGGCGAAGGCGGCGCAGCAGCTCCTCGGCACGCTCAAGTAGCGCCCGGCCGGGCGCAAGTCCGGCAGCGCCAACGACTCGGCCGGGTGCGGTGTTGCCGTCCGCGCCCGCGAGGCCGATTGCGGGCCCCGGAGCCCCACCGGATAGCATGTGGGGCATGAATCGCATCGGCACAGCCATGCTGCTCGTCGCCGCCGCGGCGGGCGCCGACTGGAAGAGCCTCACGGGCGAGGAAGCCCCGAACGTCGAGGTCACCCAGTGGTTCAACCAGGCGGAGGGCAGCTCGCTCGCGGACTTCCGCGGGAAGGCGGTCCTCCTCGAGTACTGGGCCACCTGGTGAGGCCCCTGCAAGACGCAGGTTCCCCACCTGAACGAGCTCCGTGAGAGCTTCGAGAAGAAGGGGCTTCGGATCCTCGCGATCAGCGACGAGGATGCGGAGAAAGTCCAGCCGTTCATCCTCGAGCACGGGATCACCTACCCGGTCGGCCTCTCGAAGGACCGTTCCGCGTACGGAGGCGGCGGCATCCCGCACGCGTACCTGGTCGGACCCGACGGAGTCGTCGTCTGGGAGGGCCACCCCGCGTCGCTCTCGGACGGCGACATCGAGAAGGCGATCCGCAAGACGAAGGACTTCTACGTCCGGAAGGTCGTCGCGGCGGTGAAGCCGGCGGCCTCCGCGTTCGAGAAGGGCCAGCTCACCGAGGCGAAGACGCTCGCCGAGGCCGCGAAGGGGAAGGGCGACCCCGAGGCTGCTGCGGACGCGGACTACGTCCTCTCGCGCGTGAGCGACATGGTCGGGTTCTGGAAGCGCACGATCGACAACGGTGCCGCCGAAGGCCGCTACGACAAGGTCTTCGACGCCCTGGCGAAGATCCAGAAGCACTACCCCGGCACCGAGGACGCGACCGCCGCCGCGGCGAAGGAGAAGGAGCTGAAGGCGGATCCCGCGGTGGCGGCGGAGCTGGACGCGTGGAAGAAGCTCGACAAGCTGATCGAGGAGGCGCAGCGCGCGAAGGGCGACGACAGGAAGCAGAAGAGCGTGGCGAAGAAGCTGCAGAAGTTCCTCGACGCGAACGGCACGGCCAAGGCGGCGAAGCGCGCGCAGCAGCTCCTCGACGCGCTCAAGTAGAAGCGGGGGGGGCCGCGGGGCCCTTCCCCGGACCCCCCTACACCTTCGCCTTCCGCTCGGCGGCCTCGAACGAGCGGTAGCCCTGCTGGATCGCCTTCTCGTAGACCGGCACGAGGTCGTCGTACTCCTTCGCCGCCTCCTTCGGCAGCTTCACCTTCCTGTCCTTCCTCCACTCCGCGAGCTGCTTCAGGAACCCCGCGTCCATGCACTCGTGGAAGAGGAAGCCCTCGCGGATCGCGGCGACGCCCTCGGCGAACGCCTCGGCGGGATCCTTCGTGGCGTGCATCGCGCGAAGGTGCGGGATCGCGGCGTCCGCGTGCTCCTTCATCACCGGTGCCCAGGTCTCCCTGAGCGCGTCGCACGCGGGCACCCCGCGGTAGGCGCGCAGGAACATCCCCAGATGGCCGACCCAGCCCTCGGCCTCGATCCTGAGGGGGTCCGGGGGCCGGATCGCGTCCGCGTGCGCCTTCGCTCCCGCCTCGACGGACTCCATCGCGGAGCGCGCTCTCGCCCTGAGCGCGTCGGGCGCGTCGCCCCCCGCGACCCGCTTCGCGAGGGAGTAGAGCGCGGCGTAGTCGTGGTACTCGCGCACCTTCACGTTCGCGAGCGTGTCGAACGCGACCGCGAGGCGCGCCTGGTCCTTCGTGGTCATCCCCTCGATCCAGGCGAGTTCCTGCGTCGGGTACGGGACCTTGTAGTTGTGCTCCGCGGGCCAGTGGTTGCCGCCCTCGATCGCGCGCAGCCGGACCATCGGGTACTTCGCCTCGACGTAGGCTTCGTATCCGCCGACGCTCTGGCCGAAGGGGACCACGGGGTCGTTCGTGCCGTGCATGAGGACGATCGCCTGGCCGTGGCCCTCCGGCCCGAGCTTCGTCCAGTTCCAGACGCCGCTCGCGTGGGCGAGCACGCCCGCGACCTCTGCGGGGTACTCGCCCGCGTAGTAGAGCGCGAAGAAGGAGCCCTGGCTGTGCCCGTAGAGGAAGGTCGCGCGGACCCTCAGGGATTGCTTCAGCTCCTCGAGCAGCGCGCGGAAGCGTCTGGCGTCCTTCGGTTCGCCGAGGAAGCTGAACCCGCCCTGGCCGTTGGGGGTCGTTCCGTCGGGGGAGACGACGATGTCGTCGGGGCGGAACTCGCCGGGCTTGTGGTTCGCGAAGCCCCAGCCGCGCGAGAGGTTCGAGCCGTGGAGGATGAACACGAGGTTCGCCCCGCGCTCCTCGTCGTACCCCTTCGGGACGTAGTGGACGTAGGCGAGGCCGTCCTTCGACTTCCACTCGCAGAGCTTGCCCTTCGACTTCTGGCCGGGCTCCTGCGACTTGAGCTTGTCCGCCTGGGCGGAGGCGGCGAGGAGCGCCGCCGCGAGGAGTAGCTGCACCGTCCGCATGACAATTGCCAACGTACCCCGGCGGGGCGGTAGAACGTAAGGGCATGTCCTTCGACCAGGCGGCCGCCGGCGTCCGGTGCGAGTGGGGGGTGCGGGGGCTGCTCGCCCTCGCTCCGGCGGATGTCGTGGTCATCGTCGACGTGCTCTCCTTCGCGACCTGCGTGGAGGTCGCGGTGGGCCGGGGCGTCGAGATCCTGCCGTTCCCGTGGAAGGACGATCGCGGCGCCGCGTTCGCCGCGGCGGAGGGGGCCGTCCTCGCCGGGCGGCGCGGGAGCGGCGGGTACTCCCTGTCGCCGGCTTCGTTCCGGGACGCGCCGAGGGGGCTTCGCTGCGTGCTCCCGTCGCCGAACGGCGCCGCGCTCGCCCTCGGGGCCCGCGCCGTGCGCTCGGTCGTTCTCGCCGGCTGTCTTCGCAACGCCACGGCCGTCGCTCGCGCGGCGCGGCGCCTCGGCTCGACCTGGAACGTCTGCCCCGCGGGGGAGCGGTGGCCCGACGGATCGCTTCGGCCGGCGCTCGAGGACTGGCTCGCGGCGGGGGCGATCCTCGGGGAGCTTCCCGGCGCGAGGTCGCCCGAGGCCGCGGCCGCGGTCGCCGCGTTCGAGTCGCACCGCAAGAAGCTCCCGGAGACCCTCGCCGCCACGGGGTCCGGCCGCGAGCTGATCGCGAAGGGCTTCGCGATCGACGTCGAGCTCGCGGCGGAGCACGACGCGGGCGGCCACGTGCCGCGCCTTGCGGGCGGCGCGTTCGTCTCGGACGCGGGCTGACCCGTATACTCGGGGCCCGGGCGGCGGCGGCCTCCGCGCACGCCCGAGGAAGAGACGAACGAATGCGCTACGCCGTCCTCGGGGCGGGCCGCCAGGGGCTCGCGATCGCCTACGATCTCGCGCGCCGCGGCGAGGCGAAGTCGCTCACGCTCGTGGACTCCGACGGCGAGCGCCTCGCCAAGGGCGTCGAGCGGCTGAAGCGCCTCGCGAAGCGGCTCCAGGTGACGCCGGTCGAGGCGAAGCTCGAGGGGGACGCGGGACCGGTCGAGCTCTTCCGGGGCCACGACTGCGTCGTGAGCGCGCTCCCCTACAGGTTCAACAACATGCTCTCGCGCGCGTCGATCCGCGCGCAGGCGTGCTGGTGCGATCTCGGCGGCCACACGAAGACCGTGGAGGACCAGGTGGCCTACGCGCGCGAGGCGCGGATGCGGAGGGTGACGGTCGTGCCCGACTGCGGGCTCGCGCCGGGGCTCGCGAACGTGCTCGCCGCGATGGGCGTCGCGGAGGTGCCGGGCGCGCGCCACGTGCGGATCCGCGTCGGCGGGCTGCCGGTGCCGCCGAAGGGGCCGCTCGGGTACAGCCTGCTCTTCTCGATCGAGGGGCTCACGAACGAGTACACCGGCGAGGCGCTCATGCTGCGCGGCGGCGAACTCGTGCGCGTCGAGGCGTTCACCGAGCTCGAGCCCTGGAAGGGGCCGAGGGAGCTCGGGCCCCTCGAGTGCTTCCTCACGTCGGGCGGCACGAGCCTCGCGCCGATGGGCTACAAGGGCAAGCTCGAGACCTACGAGTACAAGACGATCCGGTACAAGGGCCACTTCGGCAAGGTGCGGCCGATGATCGAGCTCGGCCTGCTCTCGCTCGAGCCGATCACGATCGGCCGCGCGAAGGTCGTGCCTCGCGACGTCTTCCACGCGGTCGCGGGGCCGGTGCTCGCCGACCCGGGCGTGCGCGACGTGGCGCTCCTCCAGTGCGACGTCACCGACGCGAAAGGCGCGGGCGTCCGCTACCGCATGGTGCAGCGCTTCGACGCGAAGACGGGGTTCACCGCGATGGAGCAGACGACCGGCTACCCGACGGCCGCGATCGCGCACGCGCTCGCGCGGCGCATCCTGCCGCACGGCACGATGCCGCCCGACCGCCTCGGCCTCGGCGCCGAGCACCTGAAGCAGCTGCGCCGCCGCGGCCTGAAGATCCGGCGGAGCGTGATCCGCGACCGTTCGGTTTGACGAAACGGGCCGTCGCGCCTACAACGCGCGGCATGGCAGACCGGGACGTCCTCGAGATCCTCCGCCACTACCCGCGGATCTACTTCAAGTGCCACGTCCGGCACGTGCGCGCGCGCTCGACGGGGTTCGCGCTCTCGGACAGGGACTCGATGCTCCTCGGGCATCTGAGCGGGGAGGTGCCGAGGAACCCCGGCGACCTCGCGGAGCACATGGGCGTCGCGCCCTCCACGATGACGGAGACGATCGACCGGCTCGAGGGTCTCGGCTACGTGGCGCGGTCGAGGAACGGGCGCGCAGCGGAGATCCGCATCACGCCGAAGGGCGAGGCGGCGATGGCCGCCACGTCGATCCTCGATCAGGGGCGCGTCGGGGAGTTGCTCGCGGGACTCTCCCCGCGCGAGCGGAAGCGGGCCGTCGAGGGTCTCGCGCTCCTCGGGGCGGCGGCGGACCGGATGCGCGGGGAGGTGCAGTCGTGAAGATCGCGCTGGTCGTCCTCGCGGTTCTCGTCGCGCTCGTCGTCCTCCTGCTGCTCGTGGGCCTCCTCGTGCCCAGGAACCACGTCGCGAGCCGGAGCGCGGTCTTCGACGCGCCGCCGGACCGGGTGTGGGCCGTGCTCGTCGATGCCGAGAGGGCGCCCGAGTGGCGCACGGGCCTCAAGGCCGTGGAGATCCTGCCGCCGCTCGACGGCAGGCGGCGGTACCGCGAGGTGTCGGGGTTCGGCCCCATCACGTACGTCGTGGAGGAGGAGCGCGCGCAGGAGCGGCTCGTCGGCCGGATCGCGGACGAGGGCATGGGTTTCGGCGGGTCGTGGACCTTCGATCTCTCGCGCGAAGGCGAGGGGACACGCGTCACGATCACGGAGCGCGGCTTCATCACGAACCCGCTGTTCCGCACGCTCGCGCGCTTCGTCCTCGGCTACGAGAAGACGCTCCGAACCTACCTGAGCGACCTCGGCCGGCGTCTCGGCCCCCCGGCCCCCCGCTGATCAGGTCCTTCGGAGGATCGCTCCGGACGCGAACCCGGCGCCGAAGGCCACGTCCACCTCGAGGCGGCCCTCGCCCTTCGTCTTCCGGTTGTCCCAGTAGCCGAGCGGGATCGACGCGGTGGAGGTGTTGCCGTACCGGACCACGCCCTCCGTGTAGACCTTCTCGAGCGGGACGCCGAGACGCTTCCCGACCATCTCGAGGATGCGCAGGTTCGCCTGGTGCGGGTAGAGGTAGTCGATGTCCTCGATCCCGATCCGCTCGCCCGTGGCCTCGCGGTGCTTCTCGATCACGCGGAGGACGTCGCTCACCATCGTCTCGACGGCGACGGCGAACACCTTCTTCCCGTCCATGTGGAGGTACGCGCGCGGGCCCTTGGCCTCGTGCGTGAAGGTCTTCGGGCTGCCGTTGGCCTGCCCCGCGAGGACGGAATCCGACCAGAGGACATCGCCGTACCGGCCGTCCGCGTGCGTGTGGGTCGCGAGGATGCCGCCCTTCGGGACGTGCCTGAGGACGACCGCCCCCGCGCCGTCGCCGAGGAGCACGCACGTCTGCCGGTCGGTCCAGTCGGTGATGTGGCTGAGCCCGTCCACGCCGACGACGAGCGCGATCGTGTCCCTGCCGTAGCGCGCCTTCTCGATGAGGATCCGGTGGTAGGCCTGCTCGACCGCGTAGACGAACCCGGCACAGCCCGCGGAGACGTCCGCCGCCGCCGCGCGGGGCGCGCCGATCCTCTCCTGGAGCTGCGTGGCGAGGCTCGGGAACCGCATCCACGTGTTCACGCCGACGCGGATGTCGTCGACCTGCGCGGGGTCGATGCCCGCGTCCTCGAGCGCGCCCTTCGCCGCGCAAGCGGCCATGTCGAGGATCGTTTCCCCTTCCGCGAGGATGTGGCGGGTCTTGATCCCGGTGCGCCGCAGGATCCACTCGTCGTTGGTGTCGACGATGCCTTCGAGGTCCGAGTTGGTGAGTTCCGTCGGCGGGACGTACCCGCCGAACCCGACGTAGCCGACAGCCTGCGACAACCGATCTATCGTCGGCCGCGGGTGCCGCGCGGCAACCCAAAACCGGGTAACCATTGTCTCCGCCGTGTAACTTCCGCGCCGGTTGCCCCGGGTCAGGGCACGAACTTGTAGCCGGCGGCGCGGACCGAGACGATGTGGCGCGGCCTCGCCGGATCGGGCTCGAGCGCGCGGCGCAGCTTGCGAACGAAGTTGTCCACCGTCCGCGTCTCGATCTCCCCCGTCCGCCCCCACACCTCGCGGAGGAACGTCTCGCGCGAGATCACCTCCCCGGGCCGCCTCGCGAAGAGGCGGAGCATCGCCGCCTCGGTCGCCGTGAGCGGCTGCTGCCGCCCGTCCTCGGCCGTCGCGAGGAACGCCGCGAAGTCGACCGTCCACGGGCCGTACGCGAGGGTCGCGGGCTCGTCGCCTTCGGGGTCGCTCCGCGCCCAGACCTCGCGCCGGAGCGCGCCGCGGATGCGCGCGAGGACCTCGTCGAGGTCGAACGGCTTCGTGATGTAGTCGTCCGCCCCCGCATCGAGGCCCGCGATGGCGTCGTCGGCGCGGTTCCTCGCCGTGATCATGAGGACGGGCTTCCGGTTCCCCGCCTTCCGGAGCCTCCGCACGACCTCGAGGCCGTCGATGCCCGGCAGCATCACGTCGAGGAGCATGAGGTCGAAGGCGCGCCGCTCGGTCGCCTGGAGCGCCGCCTCGCCGCTCGCGGCCGTCTCCACCTCGTAGCCGGTGTTCCGGAGGTTGTATGCGAGGCCCTCGGCCAGGTGGTCGTCGTCCTCGACGAGGAGAACCCGGCTCAAAGGGGCACCTCCGCGCGCCGGACCGCGGGCAGCCGGATCCAGATCGTGGTGCCGCCGCCGGGCCCGGGGCTCCGCGCGCCCACCGCGCCGCCGTGGCTCTCGACGATCGAGCGCACGATGGAGAGGCCGATCCCCATGCCCCGCCGGCCCTTCACCGGGTGCCCCTCCTCGAGCCGGTTGAACCGCTCGAAGATGCGGTCGATGCGCTCCGGGCCGACGCCGATGCCCTGGTCCTCGACCCGGATCTCCGTCCAGTCGCCGTCGCGCACGACGGCGAGCCCCACCTGCGCCGGCGTCCGCGCGCGGTACCGGATCGCGTTGTCTACGAGGTTGTCGAGCACCTGCCGGAACATCAGCGGGTCGATCTCGACGCACGCCTCGTCGCCGGAGAGCGCGATCTCGAGGTCGCCGCCGTGGACGGCCCGCGCGTCGTCGACGTACGTGCGCAGGTAGGCCATGAGGTCCACCTCGGTCGGGGCGACCGTCAGCTCCTCGCCGCGGTGGTCCACCTCCGCCGCGCGCACGATGTTCGCGACGATGCGCGAGAGCCGCTCGGTGTCGACGAGGATCTTGCCGGTGAACCGGGCGCGGTCGCTCTCGGAGAGCCCCTCGCGCTGGAGCGTCTGCGTGAAGAGCTTGATCGAGGAGAGCGGGCTGTTGAGCTCGTGGCTCACCGACGCGAGGAAGTTGGACTGCCGCTGGCTCCAGCGGACGTTCGAGATGAGCCGGATGCCGAGGATCGTCGAGAGCACGGTGATCGCGAGGAGCAGCGCGCTCCCGAGGACGACGAAGATCGTGTGGAAGGTCGCGCCTCCCGCGAGCTCCTTCAGACGGTTGTAGTCGTGGACGAGGACGACGTTCCAGAGGACCGCCAGCGTGATGACGAGGGCGAGCAGCGCGGCGAGGAGCGCTGCGGGAAGCCGGACGGACAGCCTGCGGAGTCGCTTTCCGCGCAAGGCGCCGATTCTAGCGCCGCACGGAAGCCCGCCGCAGGCGGAAGCGGGGGGGCTCCGGGGGCCCGCCTCCGCCAAGGCTACGGCGTGGCAGGCCCGCATTTGCCGCTTCGCCCTTGCCGATCGGCCGAAGGGATCGACCGCGCGATGACGCACCGGCGCGTGGAGACGCGAGCTCGGGCACCGAGGGTCCGGGCCGCCCCCGGACCCCCTCTGCCTCCGCGGCCCTACCGCGCGGACTTGTAGAGCGCGAACATGGCGCCCTCCTGGTCCGCGAGGACCGAGAAGCGGCCGATGCCCGGGATGTCGGTCGGCGGCACGCACGACTTCGCCCCGAGCTTCGTCGCCTTCGCCGCCGTCCTGTCCACGTCGTCCGTCGCGACGTACGAGAGCCAGTGCGGCTTCGCCGGAGCGTCCGGCGGCATCTGCATGACCCCGCCGACCGGCACACCGCCCGCCTTGAGGATGTGGTAGGTGCCCATCGGCATCTGGAGCGACTCGTGCGTCCAGCCGAACACCTCGCCATAGAACGCGACCGCCCGCTTCGGATCCGTGGTGAGGATCTCCTCCCAGCAGAAGAGGCCGGGCCCCTGCTTCGGGTAGTCGGGCGGCAGCGGGTTCTCGGTCGTGTACGCGGCGAAGGTCGCGCCCAGCGGGTCGACGAGGATCGCGAACGCGTCCTTCTCGCTGATCGCCATCCGGGGCACGGGCGCCGAGCCGCCGCCGCGCTTGACCCGCTTCACCGCCGCGTCGAGGTCGTCCACCTGCACGTACGCGACCCAGTGCGGCGGCATCGGGTCCTTCTCCTCCTGCTTCACGAGGCAGCCGAAGCCTTCCTCCCCCATGTAGAGGAAGTCGTGCTTCGTCGCGCCCGTCTCGCGCGAGCGCACCTGCCATCCGAAGACGCCCGAGTAGAACGACTTCGCCTTCGCCGCGTCCCTCGTGTTGAGGTCGTGCCACACCACCTTGCCGCCCATGGTCCCTCCCTGCGCGGGCCGACCGCGCGGACGGGCATTGTAGACGGGATCGGCGGGGGCGGCCTCGCGGAGCGCACGCCTTCGCTCGCTGCGCGGGCCAAGGGCCTCGGCCGCGGGAGTACGATGTGCCTCGGCGTGGGAGGCGCACCCATGAGGGCGATCGCGCTGGCATCGGTTCTCTTCGCATCGGCCGCTCTCGGCGACCCCGGCCCGACGGTCGGCCTCGCGGGGGTCCCGGACGAGCTCCACTTCCCGCTGCCTTCCGGGAAGAACGCCATCGTGACGGCGACCCTTGAGGGAGGGAGGGCGCGCCTCGTCTGGCTCGCGGCGGGAAAGGATGCGCCCGGCCGATTCCTCCTCACGAAGGTCGGCGAGGGGAAGTACCAGGCGAACCTCGCCGACCCCGTCGTCGCCGCGCTCGCGAAGGCGGCGGGACCGTCGGGCACGCTCCGCGTCTACGCCGAGTGCGACGACGGGGCCGTCATCGAGAGCATCGCCGTCCGCTACGGCCTCAAGGGCGACGCCGAGCCGCCGCTCCGCCTCTATGTCGTCCGCGAGGGCAAGCGGAGGGCGCTCTCCCTGCATCGCGTCGACGCGCTCGCTGCGCTCCTCGACCGCGAGGCGCGCGGCGAGGAGGTGGGCTCGTGGGAGCGGTGGACGATCGAGTCCAGGGCCGAGGATCCGGGGCCCGACGGCTGGCACCGCCCCGCGGACATCGACGCGATCGAGGTCCGCTGCGGCCAGGAGCGGCCGGTCGAGGCGCAGGTGGGGGAGCGCGAGGTGCGGCTCGAGCCGGCGAAGGAGCCCGGCACGCACGTCCTCGCGCTCGACGACGCGCTCCGCGAGGCATGGAGCCGCGACGGGCTGCTCACGCTCAACTGCCCCGTCGGCGGCCGCGACGTGCCGATCGCGCTCCGCGCGGTCCCGACCGCCCTCGATCCCAAGGGGATGGCGACCGGCGTGAGCATCCGGCAGCGGTCCTCCGCGGACGTGCCGGGGTCGCGCGGCTACCTGCGGATCCGCATCGACGACATCGCGGGCCCGCGGGTCCCGCTCTCGCTCACGGCCGCGGACGGCACGACGCTCCTCGACGACGTCATCCTCGTGCAGGGCGACGAGGCGCGGTTCGACCTCGGCGAGCGGCACTACAAGCTCGTCGTGGAGAGGCTCGTGAACGAGCTGATCGGCGACGATTACATCCGCGTCGCGGTGCGCGAGGTCGCGCCCGGGGAGATCGACCGCCTCGCGTCGGCGCGGGCGCGGATCGAGGCGCTGATCCGTGCCGTGGAGGCTTCGGACGCGGTCTTCCTCCGCGAGGGGAAGGAGTACCCGGGCAAGGAGGCCGCGGACCACATCCGCGGGAAGTACGAGGCGGCCAAGGCGGTCGTGGACACGGTGGACGAGTTCATCGACAGGGTCGCCGGCGCCTCGTGGACGACCGGCGTCGAGTACAGGGTGCGGCCGGAGGGCGGCGAGGAGACCGGCGCGAAGGCCTGGCTCCGCGGGGAGCTCCGCCGCATCGAAGGCGAATGAGCGCTACGGCAGCTTCCAGCGGTCCGGGTTGAGGATCCCCTTGGGGTCGATCGCCTTCCGCATCCGCTCCATCAGCGCGCGGAATCCCGGGTCGATCCGGCGCGCGACCTCCTCGTAGAGCGTTGCCGGACATTTGTACGGCACGTAGCCGAGGTCCATCAGCGCGCGCCCGAGCTCGACCATCAGCGCCCGCACCCGCTCCGTGTCGCGCGCCTTGTCGAACCGGAAGATGAACCGCAGCACCGCGTAGTGCCCGCCCTTCATCGGCCGCACGACCACGAGCGGCGGGTTCCCGGAGCCCTCCACGATCCGCATCCCCGCGCGCGCGCCCTCCTCGAGCCGCTCCATGGGCCCGAACGTGCCGATCCAGGTGAGACCTCCGCCCTCGTGGTCCATGAGGAAGCCGAGCCGCGCGGGCAGCTCCGCGAAGGGCTGGAGGTCCGGCGCGAGCGCGAGCAGCTCCGCGACGGGAATGGGGGGGGCTCCGGGGGCCAGCTCGCGCAGCCGCTCCTCCTTCACCTTCATCTCCGCCTTCGTGTCCGCGCCGTAGTCCGCGATCACGTAGAGCTCGGGCTCGTTCGGGTCGCGCGGGCCGAGGCGGTCGAGGCCGAACGCCCACTTTGCCGCGGGCCACGAGAGGCCGCCGAGGTCGTCGAAGAGGCCCGTGCGCGCGCCTGCCCGCATGAGCGCGATCCCGCCCTCGATGTCCTTGAACGGGAGGATCTCGCGCTCGCGGAACGCGCGCTTCGGCCAGAGCGCGAGCGCAAGCCGCGTGACGACGCCGGTGCCGCCGTACCAGTTGAGGAACATCCCCGTGAGGTCGGGCAGGGGGCCCCGCGAGAGGGGACGGCCGCTCATCGCCGCCGATCCGGTCACGACCTTCGTGCCGTCCGCGAGGTACGCCTCGACGCCGTGGACCCAGTCGCCGAAGCTCCCGTGCGCGAGCGCCATCGTCGAGAGGCCGTCCATGAGCGCGCACGCGAGGACGGAGGTCTCCGGGGGCGCGAGCGGGAAGCCGAGCGCGAGGCCGACCTTATGCGCCTCCTCCTTGAGCCTCGCCCAGGAGACGCCCGGCTCGATCCACGCGACCATGTTGTGGCGGTCGATCTCGACGCGGTCGAGCTTGCGGAGGTCGAGGACGATCCCGCCCTCCGCGGGGATCGCGAGCCCGCCGATGTTGAGCCCGGTGACCTTCGGCGTCACCGGCACGCCGCGCGCGGACGCGAGCCTCAGGAGCTCGGGCACCTGATCCGCCCGCGTCGCCTCGACGACGAACGCCGGCGTGCGCGGCTCGTTCTCCGTCATGTCGCCGGCGTGCGCGGCGACGTCCTCATGGACGCCGCCGAAGATCCGGACCAGATCCTCCCTCACGGCTTCAGGAGCCCCAGCGCGCGCAGCGCGAAGATGCGGCTGCCGCGGACGCGGAGCCTCAGCAGGAGGAAGGGCGTCGGCCGGACGACCGCCTTCACGAGGAGCGGGAGCGGGCCCGTGACCGTGGCGCGGGCGGGCTCCTCCCGCCGCGTGACCGTAGCGCCGTCCTCCTCGAAGCGGATCGCCGCGCGCATCCCGTCCGCCTCGATCGCGAGCGTCCCCCGGAGCCCCCTCCCACTCGCCTTGCCGGCGAGGTTCCGCCGGAGCGCGGAAGCGAGGAAAAGCCCGAGGATGTTCATCCCGGGCGGGTCGTCGACCCGGACCGTCGCCATGCCATGGTCCTAGATAACCGCGCTTCGGGGGGCCCGCCAGCCTCCGCGTCGGGACCGGGGGGGGCGCGGGGGGGCTCAGGGAGGGGAGGCCCTCTGCCGATACGAGTCTGGCCCATGCCTGCGACACGGCAATCCCCGAGGGTCGTGGATCCCGCGGCCGACACCCGGTTCCGGGAATTCGCGCGCGAGACGTCGAAGAACCCCGACGACGTCTGGTTCGGTCAATACGTCGAGTACGAGTGGGAGCACGACCGGCACATCTACGAACTGCTCCCCGATCCGCTCGACGGGCGCCAGGTCCTCGAGTTCGGCCACAACATGGGGGCGACCTCGATCGTCCTCGCGCATCTCGGCGCGGATGTGACGGGCATCGAGGTGAGCCCGCGCCTCCACGAGGTGGCGAAGGTGAACGCGGCCCGCTACGGCGTCGGCGACAGGATCCGCTTCGTCCTCAACGACAAGACGCCCTCGAAGCTGCCGTTTCCGGACGCCTCCTTCGACGTGATCACCTGCAACAGCGTGCTCGAGTACGTCGACCACCCGATCCTCCCCGCCGTCCTGCGGGAGCTCGACCGCGTGCTGAAGCCCTCGGGGCTCGTGGTGATCACGGCGACCGCGAGCCGGTTCCCGCCGCGCGAGGTCCACTCGCTGCGCTGGTTCGTGAACTACCTGCCGCGGTGGGTCGACCGGCTCGTCGCCAAGGGCCCGATCCAGCGCGGCCTCTGGCCCTGGGAGCTGCGGCGCGGCTTCGGCCGCGGGTACAGGAACCTCGACGTGGAGGACCGGGGCAGGGCCTACGTCGAGGCGCGCCGGCGCATGGGCGCGTCGAAGGGGAAGTGCCTCGTCGCCTCGGTCCTCGGCCGCGTCCTCGCGCCGTTCGGGCTCACGGTCGGGCTCATCGCCGGCAACATCTCGATGACGCTCCGGAAGCCTGCCTGACGCGATCCCGCCGCCCCCGCGCGCGGCGAGGGTCGGCGGGATCCCGGGCCGGCGCCTACTCGAAGACCGTCATCGCGCCGAGCATATGCGCGAGCTGCGAGCACGCGTCGTGCGCGGTGAAGATGCCGATGAGGCGGTTCCTGCGGACCACGAGCGCGGAGCCGATGCGGCGCCTGCCCATGTCGTGCAGCACCTCCTCGAGCGGCGTCTCGGGCGCCACCGTGTACGGGTCCGGCACGCACGCGTCTCCCGCGACCAGGTCGGCCTCGCGCAACAGGTCGTTGGCGAGGTAGGAGATCAGGTGCAGGTCGCGGTCGGTGAGCATCCCCACGACCTCGGTCCCGCGGACGACCGGCACGTGGTGGATCTTGTGCCGGATCATCAGCTTGCGGGCGATGTCGAGGGGATCGTCCTCGGAGACGGTGAGGGGCGCCGGGGTCATGACCGACCCGATCGTCAGCGTCGTCATGTCGCACCTCCTTCTATCCACCTTATCGGATTCCGCGCGCGGGGACGTGCGCAACCCGCGCGTCCCGATGCGGCCCGGAGCGTCCGTTCCGGGACCGATGCGTCGCGGAAACGCGACGACGCCGCGCGCGTGACGCGGGGCGCGCGGACGGTCGCGCGCCGTTTCGCGCGGAGGGCTCATGCGCGCGGGATTCGGGTTGCCGTCCGCGCGACCTCGCCTATACTGCCGGGATCATGCTCCGGTTGGCCGCGTACCCCGCTCCCGCGAGCCGCGACGTGAAACACGCCGCGAACTCGCCGCGTCGCGGGCGCACCGCGCGCGGCGCCTTCCGGACGACGCTCGCGGCCGCCGCGAAACGGACCTGAGCGGTCCATCCGCCGTCCCGAGACCGTCTTCCGTCGAACGAGGAGCATGACCATGCCGTTCCCCGAGTCCAAGCGCTTCCCCGAGAGGGCGCTCGAGAGATACGCCGAGATCCTCCTCCGGCACGTCTACCGGAGCGGGGGCCGGGAGCGGTACGTCCCCGTCGCGGCGATCGAGGACGCGCTCGGCCTCGAGCAGGAGCTGATCCTCTCGCTCTGTCGCACGCGGCTGCTCGGCGAGATCCACGTGGCCGACCGTCTCCCCGCGGAGCTCGAGGAGTGCGTCGAGGCGCGGATGCCTGTCGAGCGCCACTGGATGAAGCTCTGCCTCTCCGAGCCGCACGTCCGCATCCGGCCCGGCGCCGTCCGCCTCACCGCGGAGGAGCTGATGGAGCGGGGACAAAGGCGCGCGCGGAAGCGGAAGGCCCGGCGCGGGAAGGCGAAGTGATCCGTCACGGCGGCGCGACCGCCTCGAGGAGCTCCGCCACGCGCCCGACGACCGCGGGCCAGCCGTAGTCCGCCGCGCGTCCCGTCGCCCGCCGCGAGAGCTCCGCGCGCCGCACGGGGTCGCGACCCGTCTCGAGGAGCGCCGCGGCGAAGGCATGGGGGTCGCCGGGCGGCACGAGCACGCCCGCGCCGCCTTCGAGCAGGTCGCGGGGGCCGGCGGGGCACGCGGCGGCCACCGTGGGCCTTCCGAGTGCGAGGGCCTCGAGGAGGACGAGGGAGAAGCCCTCGTAGCGCGACGACAGGACGACGAGGTCCGCGTGCCGCATCGCGGGGTACGGGTTCGCCCGATGGCCCGGGAACGCGGCGACGCCGCCGAGGCCGAGCTCGTCGCGCAGCCGCTCGAGGGCGGCGCGCTCCTCCCCCTCGCCGAGCACGAGGAGCGACGCGTCGAGCCCCTTCCCGCGCGCGATCGCGAACGCGCGCAGCAGCAGGTCGAAGCCCTTCTGCCGCGCGAGCCGGCCCGCCGCGAGCACGCGCAGGCCCGGCGAGGGCCACGGCGGCGGCGGCTCGATCGCCGCCCGCGCCTCGAGCTCGACCGGATCGACGCCGTTCGGGATCACGGCGACCTTCCCGCCGCGCGCGCCGTAGGCCGCGGCCATCGCGTCCGCGGTCTCGGGGCAGAGGAAGACGACGCGGTCCGCCCTCCGCGCGAGCGCGCGCTGCAGGAGCATGAAGTACCGCGACGCGAGGGGGGGGCGGTCGATGCCGCGCCGGTCCGCGTGGACGGTCGTGACCCGCGCGACCCGCCGCGGGCTCCCGACGCTCTCGGCGAGGTTCACGACGTTTCCATGCGCGAGGTGGCTCGAGACGACGTCGATCCCCCGGGCCTTCACGATCGCGCGCAGCCCGCGGCGGCGCGCGAGGAGGCCCCTTCGGGAGACCTCGTGCACGGGCACGTCCGGGGGCACCTCGCCGCGGAGCGGCCCGCCCGCGCGGAACACGAGGAGCTCCGGCGCGAAGCGGTCGCGGGGCAGCCGGCGCAGGTGCTCGATCACGACGCGCTCGGCGCCTCCGGCCGCGAGCGACGGCACGAGATAGAGGACGTGGAGGGGCCCCGGGGAGGAGCGCGCGCTCATGCGGTCGCCCCGAGCGTCGAGACGAAGCGGTTCCACGAGAGGATCGCGTAGAGGAGGGGCGCGTGGTCGATGAGCCCTTCGTAGGCGAGCGCGGACCAGTCGCCCTTCCGCCAGCGCGCGACGGTCTCCCGCGCGCGCTCGACGTGGGCCCCGATCACGTCCTTCGTCCGGTCCCAGCGCCCCGGCTCGTCGTGCATCCGGCCGGTGCGGTCGAAGTAGAGGAGCCTTCCCACGTGGTGGTAGCCGATGCCGGGCGGGAGATCGGGCACGAGGTCGCTGCTGTTGACGAAGCGGAAGGCCGGCACGGGGAACGCGTCGCGGTAGTCGCGGTCGCCGACGCGCGGCGCGCCGAACGTGACGACGCCCCTCGTGGCGGCGTGCCGCGCCGCCGCGACGATCGCGAGCCCGCCGCCGAGGCTGTGCCCCGTGAACCACGCCGGCCGGTCGCCGAGGTGCGCCGACAGGCGCGGCCAGACGAGGTCGACGGCCTCGCGGTAGCCGCCGTGGACCTTGCCTTCCCCCTCGGGCTCGAGGAGGAGCTTCAGGTTCTGGGGGAAGCGCTCGACGCTGTTCGTCCCGCGGAACGCGACGACCGCGGTGTCCCGCGCGGAGGCCGAGATGGCGAACGTGCGGCGCCTCAGGAAGAAGCGGACGTCCTCGAAGCCCGCCCGCGCGAGCGTGTCGCGGACGAACTCCCGCTCGGGCACGTAGGCGAGCAGCGCGGCGTCCGCGAGCCAGGTGGCGACGAGCGGCGAGAAGGCCTCCGCGGTCGCCGGGAAGGCGTGGCCCGCCGCCCCGGCGAAGTAGTCGTAGTCGCGCCGCGGCCCGAAGAGGGCCCGGAACGAGAGGTCCGAGGGCAGCGGCTTTCTCACCTCAACAGGTTAGCGGAGCGGGGCCTGCCCCCGGAGCCCCCTTCCTTCCGCGGCCGCGGCCCCCCGTCCGAAGACGAGCAGCCGCGCGCCGAGGTAGTTGAACGCGAACCCCGCGACGACGCCGCACACGATCGCGAGCTCCTTCGCCGCGAGGAAGAAGGCCGAGCTGGCCGTGAGCAGCCAGTAGGTGCCCCAGTTGAGGAGGAACGCCGTCGCCGAGACGAGCAGGAATCCGGCCCACTGCGGCAGCCGCGCACGCGCGCGCGCGCCATCGAAGGTGATCCGCCGGTTGAAGGCCCAGTTCCACGTGGCCGCGACGACGAAGCTCCCGGCGCGGCTCGCGAGGTGATTGACGAGGAGGATGCGGTAAAGGAGCGAGAACGCGAGCAGGTCGACGGCGAGGCCGGAGAGGCCGACGAGCCCGTAAAGGAGGATCTCGGAGAGGACCGGGCGGCGGGCCCGGTAGAGGCAGTGCAGGTGGCGCAGGTAGAGGATCCGTTGCCTCAGGTCGAGCTTGCTCTCGCCGAGCTTCCGGTCCCTGAACCGGATCGGGATCTCCATCGCCCGCGCCTTCGGGCACTTCGCGAGGAGATCGAGGAGGATCTTGTAGCCGGGCGGCGCGAGCGGCGGCGCGCTCTCGAGGACCTCTCGCCGGATCGCGAAGAAGCCGCCCATCGGGTCCTTGACCTTCGTGAGCCCGCGCGCGAGCGATGTCGCGATCCTCGAGTTGAGCCGCCGGAAGAGCCCCCATCCCTCGTCGACTTCGCCGCCCTCCACGTAGCGCGAGCCGATCGCGATGTCGCACGCGCCGGAGTCGACGGCCCGGTAGAGATCCGGGACGCTCTCGGGCGGGTGCGAGAGGTCCGCGTCCATGCACAGGAGGACGCGCCCCGTCGCGTGGCGCATCCCGTGGATGACCGCGGTGGCGAGGCCGCGCTCCGTCCGGCGGACGAGGAGCCGCACGGGGCGGGACCTCGCGAGCCGCGCGCACAGCTCCTCCGTGCCGTCGTCCGAGCCATCGTCGACGACGAGGACTTCGCCCTCGATCCCGTGGGCGGAAAAGACCCGGCAGAGCCGCTCGACGAGCTCCTCGATGTTCAGGACCTCGCGGCAGGTCGGGACGACGACGGAGAGATCGACGGGGGGCACCTCACCTGACATCGGCACGGCCCCGCGCGCGGATGACTCGGGGGAGATTCCCGAATCGTGCGGGCCGGGGGCGGGGTCCCCGGCAGGCCGGCCGTAGACTGGTCTCCCGGTGCAGCCGCTGCTGGATCGCTTTCCCGGCCTTCTGGGGTTCCCGCACATCGACCTCGGCGTGCGGCGGACGCCCGTGGAGCCGCTGCGGCTGCTCGGGCTCGATCTCCTCGTGAAGCGGGACGACCTCTGCGGCGGGAACAAGCCGCGGAGCCTCGAGTTCCTGCTCGCGGGGCGGCCGCGACGCGTGATCACGGTCTCGACGCTCTCGGCGCACCACGCGTACGCGACGGCGCTCCACGCGGGCGCGCTCGGCGGAACGTGCGACGCGATCATCGTCCGCCGCGGGCGGCCTTCCCCCTTCCTCGCGCTCCTTCCCCGTCTCTGCCGCCGCGTGGTGGAAACCGGGGGGGCTCCGGGGGCGCTCTCCGCGGCGCTCTCGCTCTGGCGGCCGGGCGTCCTGCTCGTCCCGCCCGGCGGCATGTCGCCGAGGGGCGCGCTCGGGTATCTCGTCGCGGCGCTCGAGCTCGAGCACGTGCCGCCGCGGATCTACGTGCCGCTCGGGACGGGGACGACGGTGAGCGGGCTCCTCGCGGGGCTCATGCTGCGCGACGCGGTGACGGAGGTCGTGGCCGTGCGGGTGGCCGACCGGGTGGCGGGGTGGAAGCCGCTGCTCTGGCGGCGCGCGTTCCGCGCGGTGGCGCTCCTGCGGCGGTTCGACGCCACGGTGCCGCGGCTGCCGGGGCCCGGGGGCGTGCGGCTGCGGGTGGTCGCGGCGCGAGGGCGGTACGGCGAGCCGACGCCGGAGGCGCTCGCGGCGGTCGCGGGCGCGCCGGGGCTGCCGCTCGAGGCGACGTACACGGGGAAAACGCTCGCGGTGCTTCTCGCGGAGCGCGCGGAGGGCGCGCTCTACATCCACACGCACGCGGCGCCGCCGGCGGCGCCCTAGCGGCGGAGCTTCGGGTCGAGCGCGTCGCGCAGCGCCTCGCCGATCACGTTGATGACGAGGACGATGACGAAGATCGCGAGACCGCCCGCCCAGACCAGGTGGCGTCCCGTGTCCTTGTTCTCGTAGCCGATGCGGAGGATCTGCCCCCACGACGGCGCGCCGGGGTCGCCGAGGCCGAGGAACGCGAGCGTGGACTCGAGGAGGATCGCCCCCGCCACGCCGAACGTCGCCCACACGAAGACAGGCGCGAGCGTGTTCGGCACGATGTGGCGGAACATGATGCGGCGCGCCGGGAGGCCGAGGGACCGCGCGGCCGTCACGTAGTCGATCTCTCGCTGGCGCAGGAACTCGCCCCGCACGAGACGCATGACCCCCGGCCAACCCACGGCCGCGATGACGAAGACGATGTGGTAGATCGTGGCCTTCTCGATCACGGACATGAGGAAGAGGATCAGGAAGAGCACCGGGATCACGAGCACCGCCTGGGCGACGAACATCAGCAGGTCGTCGACCCAGCCGCCGAGGTAGCCGGCGATCGCGCCGAGCGAGATGCCGATGAGGATCTCGATGCCGACGGCGAGGATGCCGATCGTGAGCGAGATCCGCGTCCCGTAGAGGAGCCGGGTGAGGACGTCGTTGCCGAGGTTGTCGGAGCCGAGCACGTAGTAGGGCCAGAGCGACTTGTCCTCGGGCGGGGGCGCCCCCGGCTGCAGGTTCCCCTGGGAGAAAGGCCTCGTGAGGCTGAACTCCGACCTGCGGCTGCTCGGGTGGTGCCGGACCGGCGGGAAGACGGCGCTCGCCTTCGCCTCGACGACGAGTTCCGGGTAGTCGCGCATCGAGGTCCGCAGCTCCTCGCGGCCGTGGTTGACCCAGAGGAAGAGGAGGACGTGCGCGGCGAACCACCAGCGGAGGACGCGGAGCCTCTTCCCGCGCAGGACGAACCAGAGCGCGACGAGCAGCGGGAGCGTGCCCATGAGCAGGTTGAAGAAGACGTCCACGGCGAGCGGGAAGACCGTGGGGTCGAGAAGCGCCCGGAACCAGGGGAACGCCGGCCCGCCCGGGAGATCGGTCCAGAAGGGGACGTCGAGGGCGAGCAGCGGCGCGTAGGTCGCGAGGAGCAGCAGCGCGCCGAGGATGCGCACGCACCACACCGCCTCCCGGTGCTTCCGGAACTGGCCGAGGACGATCTCTCCGTAGGTCATTTGTAGGAGATGCGCGGGTCCACCACGGCGTAGGCGAGGTCCGCGAGGAAGACGCCGACCATCGTGAGCACGGCGGTCAGGATGTTGAGCCCGAGAATCACCGAGTAGTCCTTCTTCAGCACCGCCTCGTACGCGAGCTTCCCCATCCCCTCGATCTCGAAGATGTACTCGACGATGATCGATCCGCCGATGATGACGGGGAGCGACGTGCCGAGCAGCGTGATGATCGGGATCAGGCTGTTGCGCACCGCGTGCTTCATCACGACGACGAACTCGGAGAGCCCCTTCGCGCGCGCGGTACGGACGTAGTCCTCGCGGATCACGTCGATCAGGCCCGCCTTCATGAATCGCGAGTAGAACGCGAGCGATCCGATCGTGAGCGTCGCCATCGGGAGGGCGACGTGGTGAAGGACGTCACGGATCTTGCCGACGACGGCCAGGTCGCGGTAGTCCACCCCGGTGAAGCCGGACACAGGGAAGAGCTTCAGGTCGATCCCGAGGTAGATGACCAGGAGGACGCCGAGGAACATCGTCGGGAAGCTGTACGCGGCGAAGAGCGCGAGCGTCACGACCACGTCGCTCGCCGAGCGATGCGTGACGGCCGAGAGGATGCCCAGCGGGATGCTGATCAGGTAGGCGATCAGGAGCGAGCCGAGCGAGAGCGTGAGCGAGACGTCGATCCGATCGAGGATGAGATCCCATACTTCCTTGCGGTACGTGAACGACGTTCCGAGGTCGAGGTGGAAGAGCTTCCTCCAGAAGTTCCAGAACCGCGTCTCGGTGAAGAAGATCCGCACGCAGTCGAGCGTCGAGTACTCCCACTCCGCGCGGTTGGCGTCGTACCACGCCCCCCAGAGCTCCAGCTTCTCGGCGTCCGTCGTGCGTGGATCGCGGAAGATCGTGCGCAGCCGCGCCGCCTCCTCTCGCACCGCGGCGTTGAAGGCGCGGTCCTCAACCGAGGGCTCCTTGCCGTAGACGACGATCGGCCGCCTCGGGGCGTTGTTGGCGAGCCGTCCCAGCGCCAGCGTCAGGAGCCGTGCGCGAAACGCCGGGTCGAACGGCGGGGCCTCCTCCGGCGGGGGCCAAACGGCCAGGCCGGGAGTCTGGCCGGCGTCCAGCCAGCGCGATCGCGCTTCGTTCCACCGCGTCGCGTACTCCTGCCGGAACCCCTCCGCAAGCGCGTCGCCCTCCGCATTCGCGAGCGTCGCGATCCGAATGAGGTGAGGGATGATCATCCTGCCGTAGTCGTCGAGCGCGGCGGATGCCCTTGTCCGGTCCTTGGGCAGCTCCCACTCGCGCTGCGGCATCGTGAGGAGCCAGAGGATCTCCCCGTCCTCGAGGTCGTAGCGCGTGTTGAAGAAGACCGGCCGGTCGAGGAAGAACGTGCGGCGGAAGATGTGCTCCGCTTCCTTCGCCTCCATGGAGGCGGAGGCGTCGAAGTCGCCCGTCTCGGGGCGCACGTTCGACGGCGGCTTCACCGGCGCCAGGTTGACGATCCCGAAGTTGATGAGCGAGATCAGGAATAGCGTCGGCACCATCAGCAGGAGGCGCCGGACGACGTAGGTCCACACGGCCGGCTACTTCCCGCCCTTCACGAACCAGGGGTAGAACCAGTCCTGGGGCCGGAGCTTCGCGAAGTACTGGTTCCCGAGCCGGTCGTGGATGAACCAGACCCGCGTGCGGATGTGGGTGAAGCAGTAGGGCTGGTCCTCGACGATGATCTGCTGGAACCGGCGCCACAGCTCCTGCCGCTTGTCGTGGTCGAACGTCGTCTTGAGCCCTTCGATGACCGCGTCGAGGTCCGGGTTGATGTAGGAGACGAAGTTGCTCCCCTTTGCCGATCTCGCGGACTCGGAATGCCAGATCTGCGAGGGGTCGCTGTCCCACGAGTTCCCCCAGCCGAGCATGGCGGCGTCGAAGTCCTTGTCCTCGAGCATCTTCTCCATGACGCTCCACTCGCGCGGGAAGGGCTCCAGGAGGACTCCCGCTTCCTGCGCGCTCTTCTGGTAGAGGAGCGTCGTGTCGCGCGCGACCGGGCTCTGCGACGGATAGAGGAGGCGGATCTTCAGCTCGCGGCGCTGGCCGTCGACCACCTTCTCGCGAACCCCGCGCTCGTTCAGCTTCCAGCCCGCCTCGTCGAGCAGGCGCGCCGCGGCGGCCGGATCGTACGGGAACTTCGGCAGGTCGGCGGCGTAGCTGTTCTCCCAGTGGTGCACGGGGCTGTCGTGCGGGACGGCGAGGCCGTAGTAGATGTCCCGGATCACGCGCTCCTTCGGGTAGAGGTGGGCGAGCGCCTGCCGCACCGCCCGCTCGCGCAGCTGGGGGAGGCGCATGTTCCATCCCACGAAGTAGTAGGTGAACATCTCCCACTGGGTCACCGTGACCTTGCCCTCTGCCTGCATCTCCTTGATGCTGCCCTCGCGGCCCTCGAGGATCTCGGCGCGGTAGTCGTTCGGGTAGGACGAGTAGACGTCGATCTCGCCCGCCTTGAACATCGCGAGCTGCACCGGCGGCTCGCTCACGATCCGCAGGTCGATGCCGTCGAGCGCCGGCTTGACGGGATTCCACCACTCCTTGTTGCGCCGCAGGCGGATGATCTGGTTGGGCTCGAAGCCCGCGAACATGAAGGGACCGGTGCCGCACATCTTGTGGTTGAACCAGTGCTGCGGGAACGTCGGCGCCACGAGCTCCTCGGGCAGCTCCTTGCCGTTCTCGGCCCTCCCGTAGATGAACTTGGGGAAGATCATCAGGAGGTTGAGCGTCGTGCTCCTGTTGTAGTAGAGCGACCGCTTCCACCTGACCTTCACCGTGTAGCGGTCGAGGATCTCGACGCCGTCGAGATCGCCGAGGTAGGAGAGCTCGGATCCGCACTCGCTCAGGGGGTTGCCGACCGTGTCGAACGTGAACTTCACGTCCTCGGCGGTCACCTCCTGCGGCGGCAGGTCGTCCAGCCACTGGAGCCCGCCCCGCTTCTCCTCCTGCGTGACGTACGGCTTGTGCCAGTAGACGCCCTTCCGGAGGTAGCAGGTGAACTCGGTGAAGTCCCCGTTCACCGTGACGCGGTTGCAGAGGCTCGGGACGTACTGATCCGGGTCGGCCCGGGACTGGTCGGCGAGGTACTCGTAGACCGGGCCGCAGATGCGCTCCTGCAGCTCCGCGTCGTTGTTGACGTGGACGTTGAGCGACGTCGGGCTCGCGCCCGTGTAGTACCGCAGGATGCCGCCGCGGGGCGCGTCCGGGGGCGGCACCGGCTCGCTCGAGAGGTCGACGAGGATGTTGTCCTCGGTCGGCCAGTAAGGGAGCGTACGCGGGTCCGCCGCCCCCGGACCCCCTGTGCCTCCCGTCGAGGGCGGGTGGGCGATGCCCGGCGCCGCGCGCACGCCTTCCGCCGCGAGCTTCTCGAGGTCGCGAGCGAGCTTCTCGGTCCGGTCCTCGAGCGTGGCAAGCCCGCCCTCCACCTTGGT
>WYBS01000214.1 GCA_011525755.1 Planctomycetaceae bacterium | reverse complement strand
GTGCGGCTCACGTGGGACCCGAGCGACGACGGGTTCGGGCTGTCGTTCAGCTTCGACGTGCTCCAGAAGTTCCGCGAGAAGGAGCGGCGCCGCGATACGCTCCGCTCCCTCGTGGGCTGGAACTAGCGAGGCGTACGGTGCCAGGCTCCGACGCACTCACCATTCGGCGCTCTCGGCCTGCGATCGGGACTTGCGGCGCACGTGGCCCGACGTGCGGGATCCGGGCCAGGGAAACTACTAGTGGATGGGGGCCTCGCACCGTACCGTAGGAGCGTGGCGGTCGCGCTCTATCCCGGCACGTTCGACCCGATCACGAACGGGCACATGGACATCCTGCGGCGCGGCTCCGCGCTCTTCGAGCGGGTGATCGTCGCGATCGGCGCGCGCGTGGACAAGCAGACGCTCCTGCCGGCCGAGGAGCGCGTGGCGCTCGCGAAGGCGTCGTTCGCGGGGCTCGGGAACGTGGACGCGCTGCCGTTCACCGGCCTCGTCGTGGACTTCGCGAGGAAGCAGGGGGCGACGGTGCTCCTGCGCGGCATCCGGAACCCGATGGACTACGAGTACGAGACGCAGATGGCGGTGACGAACCGCCGGCTCGCGCCCGCGATCGAGACCGTGTTCCTCGTGGCGGCGGCGGAGGTGAGCTTCATCTCCTCGACGCTCATCAAGGAGATCCTCACGGCCGGTGGGTCGGTGGACGCGTTCGTCCCGGAGCCGGTGGCGAAGGCGCTGCGCGCGCGGAAGCGCTGATCGGATCCCGTCGCGGGGTCCCCCGGGGCGTGCTATCGTGCGCGGCGGATGCGCAAGACGCTCCTCTTCTGCGCGATCGTCCTCACGGCCGGCTTCGGCGTCGTCGCGTTCGCGTTCCGCAAGAGCGCGATCCCGCCCGCCGACTTCACCTTCACGAACGGCACGGAGCCGAAGTCGCTCGATCCGCACATCATGACGGGGCAGCCCGAGGGGCGCATCGGGCTCGCGCTCTTCGAGGGGCTGACGTACTGGGACCCGGAGACGCTCGAGCCGAAGCCGGGCATGGCGGAACGATGGGAGGAGTCGCCGGACGGCCGGGTCTGGACGTTCCACCTCCGCCGGAACGCCCGGTGGAGCAACGGGGACCCGGTCACGGCCCGCGACTTCGTCTGGTCCTGGCAGCGCGCGCTCGCCCCGGAGACGGCGTCCGAATACTCGTACATGCTCTGGGATCTCGTGAACGCGCAGCAGTTCACGGAGGGGAAGATACGCGACTTCGCGCAGGTGGGCCTCGCGGCGCCGGACGACCACACGCTGCGCGTCACGTTGCGCACGCGCGTGCCCTACTTCCTCGACCTCACGGCCTTCTACACCCTTTGCCCCGTGCATCCCGCCACGGTGGAGAAGTGGGAGAAAATCGGCACGGGCCAGTGGACGCTGCCCGGCAACATCGTGACGAACGGCCCCTTCCTGCTCGACTTCTGGGTCGTCAACGACCGGATCCGCCTGCGCAGGAACCCCGACTACTGGAACGCGGAATCGATCCGACTCGAGGTGATCGACGCCCTGTCGATGGACGACGTGACGGCGTCGCTCAACTTCTACCTGCGCGGCGAGTCGGACTGGAACCCGGGCTACTGGCCGGCATCGCTCAACACGCTCATCATGGACCGGCCGGACTTCACCCGGACCGAGTCGTTCTTCACCTATTACTACCGCATCAACAACACGCTCCCGCAGTTCAAGGACGTCCGCGTCCGCAAGGCCTTCTCCATCGCCATCGACCGGAAGGAGATCGTCGAGAACGTGCTCGGCCTCGGCGAGAAGGAGGCGTTCACGTACGTCCCGCCGGGCGTGCCCGGCTACGAGTCGCCGAAGGGCCTCGAGTACGACCCGGCGCAGGCGCGCCGCCTCCTGGCGGAGGCGGGCTACCCGGGTGGAAGGGGTTTCCCGAGCGTCAAGCTCCTCTTCAACACGCACGAGGCGCACGAGCAGATCGCCACCGTGATCGCCCGCCAGCTGCGCGAGAACCTGCAGATCGAGGTGCAGCCCTACCGGGAGGAGTGGCAGGCGTACCAGTCGCACACGAGGACGCTCGAATACGACCTGGCACGCGCCGGCTGGATCGGCGACTACCTGGACCCGAACACGTTCCTCGACATGTGGATCACGGACGGCGGGAACAACCAGACCGGCTACTCGAACCCCCTCTACGACCGCCTCTACCGGATCGCCAAGGACACGCCGCTGTTCGTCGCGGCGCCCGAGGAGGATCTGTACCGGCTGCTCGTGGAGGGCGAGAATCTGCGTTCCCTCGTGGACGAGGCGCGCTCTCTCCCGGATGGCTCCCGGGAGCGCGCTCTCGCCGCCGGAAGGGTGCGCATGCTCGTCTTCAAGGAGATGGAGCGCCTCGTCTGCGAGATCGACGTGCCGATCATCCCGCTCTACTTCTACGTGACGAAGAACCTGGTGAAGCCCTGGGTAGAGGGGTGCCACCCGTACATCCGCGGGCCGAACGGCGAGAAGCTCCCGAACGTCCGCGACATCCATCCGCTGCGCGGGTTCCACGTCCGACCCCACTGAGCCCGATGCTGCGTTACATCCTCGTCCGCCTCCTCTGGCTGCCCCTGATCCTCCTCGTGATCCTCGGGATCACCACTTGGCTCATGCGTATCGCGCCCGGGAGCCCGTTCGCGGCGGAGAAGAGCATCGACCCGCAGATCATGCAGCAGATCGAGCGCAAGTGGGGCACCAACAAGACCGGCTGGCAGTGGTTCGGGAGCTATCTCGCGGGGATCGCGCGCGGCGATCTCGGCCCGTCGTTCAAGGTGCAGGGACGCACGGTGAACGATTTGTTGGGCTCGGCGCTGCCCGTTTCGCTCACGCTCGGCCTCCTCGCGCTCTTCCTGGCGCTGCTCGTCGGCGTGCCCGCGGGGTTCCTGGCCGGGCTCCGGCAGAACTCCATCTGGGACTACGGGTCCATGGCCATCGCGCTCGTCGGCATCTCGCTTCCCGCCTTCGTCATCGGAGCCTTTCTCATCGTGTGGCTCGTGTTCCATTGGGACGTTCTCCCGGTCGGAGGCTGGGGGACGATCGACAAGCTGCTGATGCCCGCCGTCACCCTCTCGGCGCCGTTCGCGGCGGTCATCGCCCGCCTGGCGCGCGCCGGCGTCCTCGAGGTCGTGCACGAGGACTACATCCGGACCGCCAAGGCGAAGGGTCTCCCCAAGGGCGAGATCGTGCTGAAGCACCTCGTTCGCGGCGCGATCCTGCCGGTGGTCTCGTACCTGGCGCCCGCGGCGGCGGCGATCCTCACGGGGAGCTTCGTCGTCGAGAAGCTCTTCCGCATCCCGGGGATGGGGATGCACTTCGTCAACTCGGCGCTCAATCGGGACTACTCGCTCGTGCTCGGGGTCGTCATCGTCTACGCGACGCTGCTCGTCCTCTTCAATCTGGTCGTGGATGTGGCATACGGCTTCCTCGACCCGCGCGTGAGGCTCGGCAAGTGACGGCCCCCGGAGCCCCCCCCGAAGAGCCCGTCAAGGGCAAGAGCCTCTGGCAGGACGCGCTCCGACGGCTGCGCCGGAACCGCGCGGCCGTGGCCAGCGCGGTCTTCCTCGCGCTGCTCGTCGTCGCCTGCATCGTCGTCCCGATGTTCGTCGACTACCAGTTCCAGCAGACGGGCGCCAAGTTCCAGCCGCCGGGATACAGCGAGCGGACCGGCAAGCTGCATCTGTTCGGCACGGACGAGCTCGGCCGCGACGTCCTCGCGCGCTGCTTCTACGGCGGGCGGATCTCGCTCCTCATCGGCATCGTCGCGACGCTGGTCGCGATCGTGATCGGCACGCTCTACGGCGCCATCTCGGGATACGCGGGGCGCCGCGTCGACGACGTGATGATGCGGATCGTCGACATCCTCTACGGCGTGCCCTACATGCTGATCGTCCTGCTCATCATGGTCGCGATCGGCAAGCGCGGCCTCGTCCCGCTCTTCGGGGCGCTCGGGCTCTTCCAGTGGCTCACCACGGCCCGCATCGTGCGCGGGCAGGTGCTCACTTTCAAGAACCGGGAGTTCGTGCAGGCCGCGCGGACGATCGGCGCGCCGAGAATGCGGATCCTCTTCCGGCATCTCCTGCCCAACACCATGGGGCCGGTCATCGTCTACTCGACGCTGATGGTGCCGTCCGTCATCCTCCAGGAGGCGTTCCTCTCCTACCTCGGGCTCGGCGTGCAGCAGCCGCACACCTCCTGGGGGCTCCTCGCGTCCGATGGCGCCCGCGCGATCAACCCGATCGAGACCTACTGGTGGATCCTCGTCTTCCCCGCGATCTTCCTCGGGTCGACGCTGCTCGCGCTCAACTTCCTCGGGGACGGGCTCCGCGACGCGTTCGACCCGAAGGGGAGGCGCGCGTGAGCCTCCTCGAGATCCGGAACCTGCGCACCACCTTCCGCTCCGACGAGGGGCTCGTGAAGGCCGTCGACGGCGTCGATCTCGACGTCGCCGAGGGGGAAGTCGTGGGGGTCGTGGGGGAGTCGGGCTCCGGCAAGAGCGTCACCATGCTCTCCATGATGGGCCTCGTCGAGCCGCCCGGCCGCGTCGAGGCGGGTGCGCTGCGCTTCGAGGGCAAGGACCTGCTCACGCTCTCCGCCGAGGAGATGCGCCGGCTGCGCGGCAACCGGATGGCGATGATCTTCCAGGACCCGATGACCTCGCTCAACCCGTTCCTCACGGTCGAGGAGCAGGTGTGCGAGGTGCTCGAGGTGCACAGGGGCATGCGGCGCGGCGCCGCCCGCGATCGCGCCGTCGGGCTCCTCGAGGAGGTCGGCATCCCGGGCGCCTCGCGCCGGCTCCGCGACTACCCGCACCAGTTCAGCGGCGGGATGCGCCAGCGCGTCATGATCGCGATCGCGCTCGCCTGCGAGCCCGCGCTCCTCATCGCCGACGAGCCGACGACCGCGCTCGACGTCACGATCCAGGCGCAGATCCTCGAGCTCCTGAAGCGGCTCCGCGCGGAGCGGAGGATGTCCGTGATCCTCATCACGCACGACCTGGGCGTCGTCGCCGGCATGTGCGAGCGCGTGAAGGTGATGTACGCGGGGAAGATCGTCGAGGAGGGGCCCACGCGCGCGCTCTTCAGGGACCCGCGCCACCCCTACACGAGGGCGCTGCTCGCGTCGCTGCCGCGGCTCGACGAGAAGGAGGGCGCGCAGCTCAGGACCATCCCCGGCCTCCCGCCGAACCTCTCCCGCGTGCCGCCCGGCTGCCCCTTCCACCCCCGATGCGCCCACGCGGAGGAGCGGTGCGCCCGCGACGTGCCGCGGCTCGAGAGCGTCGCCGAAGGCCACCGGAAGGCGTGCTTCGTCGAGGTGAAGCGGTGAGCGCGCTCCTTGAGGTCAGCGACCTGAAGATGCACTTCCCGGTGAAGCGGGGGCTCTTCCAGCCGCCGGGGCTCGTCCGCGCGGTGGACGGCGTGGACTTCCGCCTCGCGCAGGGCGAGACGCTCGGCCTCGTCGGCGAGTCCGGCTGCGGCAAGACGACCGTCGCGCGCTGCATCGTGCGCCTCTACGACCCGACGGCGGGCTCGATCCTCTTCCGGGGCCAAGACCTCGCGGCGCTGAGCGCGCACGAGATGCTCCCCGTCCGCCCGCACCTCCAGATGATCTTCCAGGACCCCTACGCGAGCCTGAACCCGAGGATGACCGTCGGCTCGATCGTCGGGGAGCCGCTCGAGATCCACGGGAGGCTCGGCCGCGCGGAGCTCGACGAGAAGGTCTCGCACGCGCTCGAGCTCGTCGGCCTCGACCCGCGCTACAAGCTCCG
>WYBS01000213.1 GCA_011525755.1 Planctomycetaceae bacterium | reverse complement strand
TCCTGCGGAGCGAGTCGCGGTACTTGGCGAGCTCCCTCGCCTCGCGCCGCAGACGGCGCTCGACCTCGGCGAGCCGCTCCGCGATCCCGTCGTGCTCGTCCAGCCAGCGCCCGATCTCGGCGTCCCACTCGAGATGCTCGGCCGCCCAGCGGGCGTGCTCCTCGTGCATCGCGAAGTGCTCTGCCATGGCGCGCCTCCTTGCCGGAGGTTCAGCAAGGCGCGGGCCACCGGGCCTCGCGGGGCGGCCGGACCCGGCGGGCCATTCTCCGCGCGCGGTCGCCGGATCCCGCCGCCCTTCCTGCGGCCGGGCGGCCCGCCGAGGGTCCGGCCCGCGATGTGCTTGCATGGCCATATCGCCATGATCCGCCGGTCGAGCCGCCACTACGCGGCCCGCGCGAGGGTCGCGAAGGCGCTCGCGCACGAGAGCCGCCTCCTCATCCTCGACGCGCTCGAGGACGGCGAGCGGTGCGTGTGCGAGCTCACGGAGCTCGTGGGCTCGGACCAGTCCACGGTCTCGAAGCACCTCACGGTGCTCCGGAACGCGGGCATCGTGGACCTCCGCAAGGAGGGGGCGATGACCTTCTACCGGCTCAAGGTCCCCTGCCTCAAGGGCTTCTGGCAATGCATCGAGACGGTGTTGTCGACGAACCTCGAAGAGCAGCGAGCGGCGCTCCGCGACTGACGCTCTCGCCGCGTGCGCGGCAGTGGGCGCTCCTCGCGCTGATGGCGGCCGTCTTCCTCGCGGCCCGCTTCCTCCCCTTCTCCGATCTCCCCGCGGGCTCGAAGGGCGCGAGCGTCGCGCGCGAGTCGCTCCTCATGCTGCAGGACTACGCGCGCCACCACGTGCTCCTCTGCCTCGTCCCCGCCCTCTTCATCGCCGGCGCGATCTCGGTCTTCATCTCGCAGGCGTCCGTGATCGCGTACCTCGGCGCGGGCGCGAGGAAGGTCGTCGCCTACTCCGTCGCGGCGGTCTCGGGCACCGTGCTCGCCGCCTGCTCGTGCACGATCCTGCCGCTCTTCGCGGGGATCCACCGCCGCGGCGCCGGGCTCGGCCCCGCGACGACGTTCCTCTACGCGGGGCCCGCGATCAACGTGCTCGCGATCATCCTCACGGCGCGGGTGCTCGGCTGGGAGCTCGGCCTCGCGCGCGCGGTGTCCGCGGTCGTGCTGAGCGCCGTCGTCGGAGTCGCCATGGCGCGGATCTTCCGCCGGGAGGAGCGCGCGCGCGCCGACGCGGGCGGCTTCGCGCTGCCGGTCGAGCCCCTGCCGCGCCCGCTCTGGCAGAACGGGACGTTCTTCGCGGCGATGATCGGGGTCCTCGTCTTCGCGAACTGGAATCGCCTCGACGAGACGGGCGTCGCGGCGGCGATCTGGTCGGTCAAGTGGCCGCTCACCGGCGGCCTACTCGTGCTCCTCCTCGGGATGCTCTCGTCCTGGTTCCCGCGCGACGAGATCCGCGACTGGATGTCCGCCACCTGGGGCTTCGCGAAGCAGATCCTCCCGCTGCTCCTCGCGGGCGTGCTGGTCGCGGGGCTCCTCCTCGGCCGGCCGGGCCACCCGGCGCTGATCCCCGAGCGGTGGATCTCCGCGTCGGTCGGCGGCAACGGCCTTCCCGCCAACCTCTTCGCGTCCGTCGCGGGCGCGCTCATGTACTTCGCGACGCTCACGGAGGTGCCGATCCTCGAGGGGCTCATCGGCGCGGGCATGGGCAAGGGCCCGGCGCTCGCGCTGCTCCTCGCGGGGCCGGCGCTCTCGCTCCCGAGCATGCTCGTCATCCGCTCCGTGCTCGGCACGCGGAAGACGGTCGTCTACGTCCTTCTGGTCATCCTGTTCTCAACCCTGGCCGGCCTCGCCTACGGGGGCATCGCCGCCTGAAGGAGGTTCCCATGCGCATCGAGATCCTCGGCCCCGGCTGCGCGAAGTGCCAGCGGCTCGCGGCCAACGCGTCGGAGGCCGTCCGCGGCATGAATCCCGCGGCCGAGGTCGTGAAGGTGAGCGACATCGGCGAGATCACGTCGCGCGGCATCCTGATGACGCCCGCGCTCGTCGTCGACGGCGAGGTGAAGGCGACCGGCAAGGTCCTCTCGCCCGAACAGATCCGGGCGCTGCTCCGGAAGGAGTCGTGACGTGCGCCGGATCGCGACGGCCGTGCTCGGCGCCTTCGTGGTCGTGAGCGTCGGCGTCGTGATCGTGCAGGAGCTGCGCGGGGATGGGGGGGGCGCGGGGGGACCGACCGAGGCGGCGCCCGCGGGGGACGTCCTCGTCGTCCGCTACTTCCATGGCAACCGCCGGTGCGCGACCTGCAACGACATCGAGAGGTGGGCGCGCGAGGCCGTCGCCGGTGCGTTCGCGGCCGAGCTCGCGAGCGGACGGATCCTCTGGCGGACGCTCAACTACGAGGACGAGCGGAACGCAGCGCTCCGGGAGCGATACGGCCTCTACTCGAGCACGATCGTGCTCTCCGACGTGCGCGGCGGCGAGGAACGCGCGTGGCGCGACCTGGAGGAGCTCTGGGCGTTCTCGACCGACGAGAGCGGGCTCGCGGACTATGTCGTCCGGGAGACCCGCGCGATGCTGGAGGCGGCGCCGTGACCGCGGAGCTGCTTCTCGCCCTCGCCTCCGCCCTCTGGGTGGGCCTGCTGACCGCGATCAGCCCGTGCCCGCTCGCGACGAACGTCGCGGCGATCTCCTTCATCGGGAAGAGGGTGTCGAGGCCGTCGGCGGTGCTCGCGACGGGGCTCCTCTACGCGCTCGGCCGCTCGCTCGTGTACGTCGCGCTCGCGATGCTCCTCGTGTCGTCGCTGCTCTCCGCGCCGGAGGTCGCGCACGCGCTCGGGCGGTGGGTGAACCGGCTCGTGGGCCCGCTGCTCGTGCTGATCGGGATGGTGCTCCTCGGCCTCGTCGGCTGGATCGGGAGGGGCTCCTCGCTCGGCGCGCGGGTCGGCGCGCGCGTGGAGGGGTGGGGCGCCGCCGCGGGATTCGTGCTCGGCGCCGTGTTCGCGCTGTCGTTCTGCCCGGTGTCGGCGGCGCTCTACTTCGGCACGCTGATCCCGCTCGCGGTGAAGAGCGACTCGCGCGTGCTCGTGCCGCTCGTGTACGGGGCGGGGACGGCGGTCCCCGTGGTCCTCTTCGCGGCGATCCTCGCGTTCGGCGCGAACGCGGTCGGCCGTGCGTTCGAGCGGGTCTCGCGCGTGGAGCGCCGCGCGAGGGCCGCGACCGGCGCGATCTTCATCGCCGCGGGCATCTACCTGACGCTCGTCTACGTGTACCGCGTCGGCTGACCGCACGCGCCCGCGGCGGGGGCGGGCGAGGGGGCGCGGGGGCTACTTGGCGCGCGGCTTGTCGAGGACGAGGTGCTGCCATCGCAGCCCCTCCGGGGCGAATCCGGAGAAGTCCGCGTCCCGCGTCACCCACGTGCAGCCGGCGGCCATCGCGACCGCGGCGTGCTGGGCGTCGGCGGCGAGCTTGCCCGTCGCCCCGGTCGCGCGGCAGAGCGCCGCGAATCGGCTCCAGTGGTCCTCCCGCGGCGCGACCACGCGGCAGCGCGGGTGGTGCGCGAGCTGCTCGATCGCCGCGAGCGCGACGGGTAGCGGGGTCGGCGGCGAGAAGAGCTTGCCGTTGGTGACGATCCGCACGAAGGCCACGGCGACGAGCACGCTCAGGGCGAACGGCTCGGACCCGTTCACGAGCCGCTCGAGCCACTCCCGGTAGGCGGCGTGCGCGCGCTCCTCCGCCCGATGGGCATACACGAGCACGTTCACATCGGGCATGAGCATGGCTACTCCCCGGGCGACCGGCGGTCGTCCTCCTCGAGGGCCGCGGCGAAGTCCTTCGGCTCGTGATGGACCCGGGTCGCCCCCTCGCCGTACGTGACCATCTCGAACCTCGGCGCCGGTCGCGACGGCTCCGCGAGCGCGGCGCGGAGCGCCTCCCCGACGAGGTCGCTGAGCGTGATGCCCCGGCGCGCGGCGAGGCGCTTC
>WYBS01000212.1 GCA_011525755.1 Planctomycetaceae bacterium | reverse complement strand
GGCCGTGGGCAAGGGCACCGGGTGCGCGGGGAGCCCGACAGGGTGGCTCGGGAGCCCGACCGGGTGGCCCGCGCCCGGCGCCGCGGCCAGCGCGGCCTCGCTCACGGGCACGATCACGCCCTCGGGCGCCTTCATCCCCGGCAGCGGGAAGCTGAGCCGCGCGCTGCCGAGGAGATCGAACTCGCGCCGCTCGCCGGCGATCCGGTAGGAGACCGCCTCGCGGCCGTCGGGCTTCACGTGGACAAGGACCTCGCAGAACCGGCAGAGGTAGTCGGCGGCGCCCGCGACGGGCCCCTCCGACCGGGCCATCCCGTGCGTGCAGGCAGGGCAGGGCCGCTCGGGTTCCGCGGACACGGCAGTGGCAGCCGAGGAAAGGAGGCACAGCGAAACGAGAAGGGCGGTTCCCGAGCGACCCACGAGGGTCCCCTTCGCACGGGGCGTGCCCTTCCGGAACCCCGATGGGGAGGGGCTCCGGGGAGGGGGGGAGGTGTCCACTTCGAGGGAAACCTGTCCCCACGGGCGGTCCCGCGCGTAGCTTGGTCCCCCGTGCCCCCCCGGGTTTCCGTCCTGATCCCTGTCCATGACGCGGGGGCGTACCTCGCCCCGGCCCTGCGCTCGGTCGCGCGGCAGACCTTTGCCGACTTCGAGGCGCTCCTTCTCGACGACGGCTCGACCGACGGCTCGGCGGAGGTCCTCGCGGAGGCGGCCTCGCGCGACCCGCGCTTCCGCGTGCTTTCCCCGGGGAGGGTCGGCCTCGTCGCCGGGCTCAACCTCCTGCGGGCCGCGGCGCGCGCGCCGCTCCTCGCCCGGTTCGACGCCGACGACGCGATGCACCCGCGGAGGCTCGAGCTCCAGGTCGGGTACCTCGCCGCGAACCCGGGCGTCGGCGCCGTCGCGAGCCTCGTGCGCCACTTCCCGCGGGGCGAGGTGCGCGGGGGGAACCTCCGGTACGAGGCGTGGCTCAACTCCCTCGTGACCCCCGACGAGATCGAGCGGAACCTCTTCGTCGAGTCGCCGCTGCCGCACCCGAGCGTGACGATGCGCGCGGAGCTCTTCGATCGCGTGGGCGGGTACCGGGACGTCGGCCACCCGGAGGACTACGACCTCTGGCTGCGCGCGTGGGGGGCGGGATTCCGGTTCGGCAAGGTCGCGCGCGTGCTCCATGCGTGGCGCGACCACCCGGCCCGGCTCACCCGCACCGACCCGCGCTGCGGCGTGGAGGCGTTCCTGCGCGCGAAGGCGGAGGCGCTCGTGAAGGGGCCGCTCGCGGGCGGGCGCCCGTTCGTCGTGTGGGGCGCGGGGATGTTCGGGCGGAGGCTCTCCCGGCTTCTCATCCGGGCGGGGCGTCCTCCCGCGGCTCTCCTGGACATCGACCGGAAAAAGATCGGCCGGACGCGCCACGGCCGGCCCGTGGTGCCGCCCGAGGCGTTCCGCCCCGGGTCGGCGCTCGTTCTCGCCGCGGTGGGGGTGCAGGGGGCGCGGGAGCTGATCCGCGCGCGCCTCTCCGGGATGGGCCTCGTCGAGACCCGGGACTTCTGGATGGTGGCGTGAGCGGCTGCGCCGGCGCTGGCGGGAAACCGCGTGCCCGCAAGGGGTTCGGGCGGCCGGGGGACCCCACGAAAGACCTCGCCGTCCGTAACCCGCTTCCCGGCAACGGGTAACGGAGCTCGCGCAGGTCAACCGTTGCGCTCTTCCTCTTCCTCGCGCTTCCGGCGCTCCTCGTCGAGACGCTGGCGCTCGGCCATCTCATCCTCGTGGCCGCCGAGCTTCGCCTCGTCGCGGCGGGCCCTGCGCACGAGCTTCGCGTGCTCCCGGAGCCCCTCGGCCTGCGCCGGGTGCTCGAGCGCGAGCGCCTCGAGCCGGGCGGCGTCGTCCTCGGTGCCCCAGTTGGCGATCGAGGGGAGGATCGCCGCGATGTCGTCGTCCTCCGGGTTCCTCAGGACGCGCCTCGCCGACTCGCGTGCGAGCGAGCACTCGCGCCCGCGCTCGCTGATCGTCCGGATCGCGATCGAGCGCTGCCGCGGGTCCGTCGAGCTGTCGAAGATCTGCACCGCGGCCGCGACGAGCAGGTCGTCGTCGATCACGTAGGTCTTCATGATGTCGAACGCGCGCTCGCGGTTCTCCGCGGACTCCGAGTTGAGCGCCTTGTCCACGGCCCAGACGGAGGCCTGCTTCGGGTCGTGGAAGGGCTTCGACATCGCCTCGAGCAGCGTCATCTGCTCGGCCTCGTTCCTCGCGCGGTAGTACTCCTCCCCGATCATGCGCGTCGCCTCGGGGTGCGCGAGGATGCGGAGGATCGGCAGCACGACGTCACGCTGGGCGAGGTCGTCCGACTCGATCCCGTACTTCCGGATCGTCTCGAGGAGGTCCTTCGTCAGCTTCCCGTTCGTGAGGAGGGAGTCCATGTCCTCGCACACCTTCTGCCGGAAGTAGAGCGCGGCCGCGTTGTTCCCCTCGGCGAGCGTGCGCTGCATCTCGCGCAGCCCGACGTGCTCGTCGATCCGCGTCGGCGTCCGCGCGGGGTCGCCGAGCATGTCCTTCTTCTCCGGCAGCGCCGGCGGCTTCCTGGCCTCGATCTCGCGCTCCTTCGGCGTCTCGCCGCCCTTCACGAGGAGGAGGATGAGGGCGCCGATCGCGGCGCAGACGACCGCCGGCAGGAGGTACTTCCGCATCCCGCCCATTGTAGGGCCGGCGCGCAGGGAGGTGCGGGGGGACCGGGGGGAGAGCGGCGCGTCCCGATTCTGGACGGGAGGGATCGGGCAGGGGTTCAGGGGGGTCCGCGGCGGCGTCGATAGCCCCTTCGTCCTCCAGCGTGCGGAAGCATCCATGGCGTCGAGAGACCGTCGGAACGTGGCCACGAATCGCACGGTTGCGAAGAAGAGCAACCGGCGGGAGCGCGATCGTCTCGCCGAGGAGTACCTGCCGCTCGTCCGGCACGTCGTCGCGCGCATCGCGATGAACCTCCCGGCCCACGTGGACAGCGACGAGCTCTTCCAGGTCGGCTCGGTGGGGCTCATCAACGCGTCGCGCTCGTTCGACGAGAACCGCGGGGTCGCGTTCAAGACCTACGCGTTCGCGCTCATCCGGGGGGCGATCCTCGACGAGCTGCGCCGGCTCGACGTCGTGCCGAGGAGCACCCGCGAGAAGATCCGCGCGATGGACGCCGCGGCGGCGAGGCTCGCGCACCAGCTCGACCGCCCGGCCGCGCCCGCGGAGCTCGCCGCGGCGCTCGGCACGACCGAGTCGAACGTCTTCGACCTGATCCGGGCCGCGCGCACGGTGGCGATGCTCTCGCTCGATGACGGCACGGCCTCGCCCGAGGCGCTGCTCGTGCGCGACATCCTGCCCTGCCCGCACACGGTCGACCCGAGCGACGCCGCGGCCGAGGCGGAGCTGATCGACGCGGTCGCGGTCCGGATCGGCGCGCTCCCGGAGGCGGAGCGCCGCGTGATCACGATGTACTACCGCGAGGGGCTCCTGCTCCGCGAGATCGGCGACGTCCTCGGCGTGACGGAGTCGCGCGTGTCGCAGATCCACTCGCGCGCGCTCGCCCGCCTGCAGGACATGCTCAAGCCCGACGCCGACGCGTAGCCCGGGGCGCTACCGGTCGGCGCGGAGGTCGCCGTCGAGCAGCGCGAACGCGGTCTCGACGCGGGCGAGGTCGGTGTCCAGCTCGCCGTTCGCGAGGCGCCTGCGCACCTCGTCCACGAGCTTTCTCCGCACCGGGGGCGGCGTCTCGGCCCCCGTCTCGATACTGAGCCGGGCCTCGGCGGCGGGGCGTCCATCTCGGAATTCCGTCATCCGGCTCCATTTTCGGCGGGTGCCCGAAGGTGTTGAGAGGGGGGCCCGGGGGGGGTGTCGCGGAGGGGGGCGGCCCCCCCGGGCCCCCCCGCTTCGCGTTCAGATCCGGCCGCGACCGTTCAGGGACGCGTAGGACAGCTGGCAGAGCCGGGCGTAGAGGCCGCCCTTCTTCAGCAGCTCCTCGTGCGTGCCCTCTTCCGCCAGCCGGCCGTGGTGCAGGCAGAGGATCCGGTCCGCCTCCCGGACCGTCGAGAGCCGGTGCGCCACGACGATCGCCGTGCGGCCAAGGAGGAGCTTCGGCAGCGCGTCCTGGATGAGGCTCTCCGTCTCCGTGTCGATCGACGACGTCGCCTCGTCGAGCACGAGGATGTCCGGATCGCTCGCGAGCGCGCGCGCGAACGCGAGCAGCTGCTTCTGCCCCACGCTCAGGTTGCCGCCGCGCTCGCGGATGTCGGCCGAGAACCCGCCGTCGAGCTTCCCGAGGAAGTCGGCATGCACCGTGGCGCAGGCGCGCTCGAGGTCCTCCCGCGCGAGGCTCGCGTTGCCGAGCCTGAGGTTGTCCTCGACCGTCCCCGCGAAGAGGAACACGTCCTGCATCACGACCGCGATCCGCGAGCGGAGCGCGTGGCGCGCGTAGCTCCGGACGTCCTCGCCGTCCACGAGGACCGCCCCCTGCTGCGGGTCCCAGAGGCGCGAGAGCAGCGCGAGGATGGACGTCTTGCCCGCGCCCGTCGGCCCGACGATCGCGACCGTCTCGCCCTTCCGCACCTTGAACGAGATGCCGCGGAGCACCGGCTCGCCGTCGAGGTAGGAGAAGTGGACGTCCTTGAACTCCACCTCCCCCTTGAGGCGCGCCGGGGCGAGCGCGCCCGGCGCGTCGGGCGTCTCCGGCACCTCGTCGAGGATCGTGAAGACGCGCTCGCCGGCCGCGAGCGCCGCGAGGAGCACGTTGAACCGGTCGCTCATCTCGCGGATCGGGTGGAAGAACATCTGGAGCGCGATCCAGAAGTAGGTGAGCTCCCTGTGCGTGAGGGTCCCGCCGGTCGCCTCGTTCGCGCCGAGGACGAGGACCGCGGCGAGCGCCAGCGTCGCGACCGAGTCGACGATCGGCCAGAAGAGCGCGAAGTTGAAGATCGCCTTGAAGTTCGCGTCCCGGAAGGCGAGGTTCCTGCGGTCGAACCGCTCCACCATGAGCGGTTCCCGCCGGAAGAGGCGCGTGACGGGGATCCCCGTGAAGGCCTCCTGCTGGAAGCCGTTGAGGCTCGACAGGCGGGCGCGCGTCTCCCGGTAGGCGAGCCGCATGCGCCTGCCGAACCCGAGCGAGATCCCAACGACGGCCGGGAGCGCCGCGAGCGACACGAGCGCCATCGTCGGGTTGAGCCAGAAGAGCACGGGCACGAGCAGGACGAGGATCAGCAGGTCGTGGAAGATCGCCGCGATCCCCGACGAGAACATCTCCGCGAGCGCCTCGACGTCGTTCGTGACGCGCGTCACCAGCGTGCCGACCGGCGTCTTGTCGAAGAACCGCACCGGGAGCGCGTGGATGTGGCGGAAAAGCCGCGCCCGCACGTCGGCGATGACCCGCTGGCCCGTGAGGACCGTGACCTGGAGCCTGAGGAACTCCGCCGCCACGCGGAAGGCCGCGAGCACGCCGAAGAGGGTCACGTACCGCACGAGCCCCGCGGCGTTCCCCTTCGCCATGCTGTCGACGGCAAGGGCGAACGCCCAGGGGGCGGTGAGCGTCAGGCCGCTCAGCAGGATGAGGACGCCGATCGACCCGAGGAGGAGGCGACGGTGCGGGACGATGAGGCGGAGGAGGCGCGCGACCGTGCGCCAGTCGCCGCGGTTCGTGTCGTCCGGGGGCTGCTCGAAGTCCTTCACGGCTCGATCGCCTCGATCTCCGCCTCGAGCGCCTGCGCCCGCGCGAGGCGCGCGTAGGATCCGTCGCGCGCGAGCAGCTCCGCGTGGGTGCCCTGCTCCTCGACACGGCCGTCGCGCAGCACGAGGATCAGGTCGGCGTCGCGCACGGCGGAGACCCGGTGGGCGACGACGAACGCGGTCCGGCCCGCGCGGATCCGTCGCAGGTTCTCGAGGATCGCCGCCTCGGTCCCGGCGTCCACCGCCGAGAGCGCGTCGTCGAGGATCAGCACGCGCGCGCCGGCGACGAGCGCGCGGGCGAGCGCCGCGCGCTGCTTCTGCCCGCCCGACAGGGTCACGCCGCGCTCCCCGACGCGCGTGTCGAGCCCCTGCGGGAAGCCGGCGATGTCCCCCGCGAGGTGCGCCTCCCGCACGGCCTCCTCCACGGCGGCCGGCGCCGCGTCGGCGCGCCCGAAGGCGACGTTCTCGCGCACGGTCGCGGAGAAGAGGAACGCCTCCTGCGGCACGACGGCAATCGCCTCGCGGAGCGCCGCGAGCGAGAGGTCGCGCACGTCGCGGCCGTCGAGGAAGACGGTCCCCTCCGGCGGGTCGTAGAGGCGAGTGAGGAGCGAGACGAGCGTGGACTTGCCGCTCCCGGTCGGCCCCACGATCCCCACCGTCGCGCCCGCGGGCACCTTGACCGAGATGTCCCGGAGCACGGGCTCCGCGTCGTGGCCGAACGTGAGTCCCCGGATCTCGACCGCGCCGCGCGCCTCGGCCGGCGCCCCCCGGCGGTCCTCCTCTTCCCCCGCCCCCATCACCTCCGCCAGCCGGTCGAGCCCCGCGGCGCCGCGCTGGACGAGCGACACGATGTAGCCGATCGCCATCATCGGCCAGATGAGCATCTGCTGCAGGTAGTTGAACATCAGCAGGCCCGCGATGTCGAACGTGCCCGCGATGATCATCCGGCCGCCCACGAGCAGGATCGCGATGAGCCCGGCGCCGCCCATCGCCGTGATCGCCATCGTCGCGATCCCGCGCACGCGCGCGAGGCGGAGGTTCGCGGCGAGGTACTCCTGGCCGAGGCGGTCGAGGTCCTCGTGCTCGCGCCGCTCGATCGCGAACGTCTTCACGACCCGTGCGCCCGCGAAGGACTCCTGGGAGCGGCCGGAGATCTCCGCGAGCTTGTCCTGCACGAGGCGCGACGCGACGTGGATCCGCGGCGCGAAGATGAAGAGCACGATCGAGATGCCGAGCAGCGGCGCGAGCGTCCAGAGCGCGACCGTGGGGTTGATCACGAGCATGAGCGTGAACGCGATGCCGAAGCTCATGAGCGCGTCGAGCAGCCACATCACCGCGGGGCCGACGGCCATCCGCGCCGCCTCCACGTCCGAGGTCGCCCGCGAGATGAGGTCGCCGGTCCGGAAGCGGCCGAGGAAGGCGAGCGGGAGCCTCTGGAGGTGGCGGAAGAGGTCGGCCCGGAGGTCCGACTCGGCCCTGCGGGACGTCTCGATGAGCGTGCGCCGCTTCACGAAGGAGAAGACCCCGCCCAGGATCTCGGTGAGCAGCGCGGCGAGGGCGAGCAGCGCGACGTGCCCGACGTGGACCCGGGCGCCCGTCCGGAGCGGTTCGGAGATGCCGGCGACGCAGTCCCGGAGGAGGAGGGGCGTGATCGCGTTCTGGAGGCCATTCGAGACGACCAGCGCGAGGAGGCCCCAGGCGATCGTCCGCCGGTAGGGGGGCAGGTAGCGGAGGATCAGTCGCCAGCGCCGGAACACGGGGAACGGCGTATTCTACGGGGGCCCATGAGGGAGCGCCGCTTCGGGCCCCTTGAGCTCTACGCGGGGAGCCGCTTTCTCGCGCCGCTCTCCGAGGAGGCGCTCCACGAGGCGGGGCGGGCGGCGGGCCTTAACGAGGGCGCGACGCTGCTCGAGCTCGGCGCGGGGAACGGCTGCGCGGCGATCTACCTCGCGGAGGCATTCCACCTCTACGCGCGCGGCTTCGAGGGGGATCCGGACCTCCTCGCGGTCGCCCGGGCGAACGCGTCGAAGAGCCCGGCCCGCCAGCGCCTGCGCTTCACGGCGCCGGAGCCCGTCGCGGGCCCCGTGGACTTCGTCGCATCCTTCCGCGTCCCCGTCCCCACGCCGCCCCTGCGGCCCGGCGCGCGGCTCCTCCTCGGCCGCTACGTCGCGCCCCATGATCTCGGCTTCCCGGTTGCGGAGGCCCCGGGCGGCGTCATCTACCGCCGCGACGCGAGCCCTCTCGAGTGGGAGCGCTTCCTCGGGCCGCTCGAGCTCGCGATCCGCGCGTACCGTGCGGCCTCGAAGCCGGGAGGGAAGGGCCCCGCGATGCTCGAGGACGCCTCCCGCCAGATCGAGGCGTTCCGGGCGCACGCGTCGCGGGTGCGCTACGAGCTGCTCGTCGCGGTCGCCCCGTGAAAAAAAAGAAAGGCGAGGCCCCCGTGTGTCGGCTCGCACTCCGGCAGGCCCCGCCTCGCAGGGGGGTGACATCCCCCCCTGACGGTGCTTTCGTTCTGCCCCGATAGACAGGGCCGGCGCCGAAGGACCCTCACGTAAAAACCGAGGGTGCTAGGACGTGCGGGCGCGCACGGCGGCGTGCGAGCGGGTTCGCTCGCGGGGAGGCGGGGGGGCTCGGGGGGGGCGGAGGGGCTGCCGTCGCAAGTCGTTGCGCGGCAGCATCTTAGGGAATTACTCGGCCTCGCGGCGCCGAATGGTACCCCCGTTGCGTAGGGGTGGGGTGTTCAGCAACCCTGAAAAAAAGACAAGTAAACAAGAGTGATTTCGTTTGTACCCTTTTTTCCTTAACTGAGAGCCCAACCGTTGCGTTTCAGGTCGCTGGACACCCGGCCGCGAGGCCGGGTTTTTTTTCATTCTAGCACGGACGCCCGGGCAGGTTGACGACGGCGTCCGATGGCGCGGGGGCGGAGAGACGCCCAAGGGCCCGCGGGACCTCCTGCGGCTCCGGCCCCCGGACCCCCTTGGCCTCCTGGCCAGGACGCGGAACCTCCGCGGCCTGGACTTTCGCGGATCCCGCGGCGTGCGCGGGGAGGTCGGGGCTACAGCGCGGACTGGAGCGCGGTCAGGAAGTCCTTGTTCCCGGTCACCAGGAACCGGTCTTCCTTCTGCGTCACGGCCTCGACGTCCGCGCGGCCTCGCGCCTTCTCCCGGCACCAGTACTTGAGCATCGAGAACACGGCCTCCTGGTTCGAGGTCGTGAAGTCGACGCCCTTGCTCTGCTTGAGCTCCTTCTGGATGGCGGCGATGTGGTCGGGGCGAAGAATGATCCGAGGCATGTGCGCGTCTATTTCTTGGGGAGGGTTTCCTTGGCGGCGTCGATCCTGTCGTCGAACTTCTTCCCGCCGATCTTGCCCGTCGCGCCCGGTGCGAGCGCCTTCCAGGCGGGGTCGTCCACCGACGCGACGGGGAATGCTACTTCCACGTCCCAGCAATAGGGCCGGGCGGTCGCCCCCCCCTTGATGAACATGGAGGGCACCGCCTCCCACAGGGCCCAGAGCTGCGTGTTCGTGCCCTGGGTGTCGGGCGGGTTGATCTGCTTCGACTTGTCGGAGGGCTGCTCCGAGACCTGGAACCGGAGGTTGATGACGCCGTCCCCGAGGGCGAGCGTCGAGCCGCCGGGCTGGGCGCTCTTCCGGGAGACCTGCTTCGGGTCCACCATCACGATCGCGTCCGGCGGCATCGTGAGGGTGCGGTTCACGAGGCCGATGAACCCGTTCCAGTAGACGACGAGCCACTCGCCGGGGGGGAGGGTCTTCTCCCGGTAGAGGCCGCACTGGGCGGCGTTTTTCTCCGTCGCCTTCTCGTATGCGTCCTGCTCGAAGTTCTCGGGCGGCTTCGGCTCGGGGACGTTCTTCTGCTTGTTCTTCGGGAGCTTCTTCCATGCGTCGAGGAGGTTCCTGTACTTCTCGCGCTCCTCGACCAGATTGCGCGCCTCGGCATCCGACAGCCGGACGCCCAGCTTGAGCGGGACGTCGGAGCGGAACGCGCCGAAGGCGTAGTACCGGTTCCGCTCGGGCTTCGCGCGCTTCGCCGCGTCCTCCATGGTCGTCACCCAGAGAGGGGCGAAGGCGATCGCCTTCGAGCGCTTCGTGAAGTGGATGTAGGGCGCGCCCGACTCTACCGGCTGGAAGTCGTCGACGCCGGACGCACGATCCATCGCGAAGCTGTGCGGCAGGTAGATGCTCCAGTCCGCGGCCGCGGAGTCGTACGTGAGGCGGCGGATCGAATGGAGCATCATGTCGTGGCCGGGCCTGTCATGGCGCACGAGCCGGAGCCCGAGCGAATCGACGCGGTTGTTGTCCCTGAGGCTCAGCTGCCCGTTGATGCCGAGGATGCCCGCGCGCGCGCAGACCATGAGCATCTGCCAGCGGTCGCCGAACGAACCGCCCTTCGCCACGAGCGTGTAGTTCGCGCGGTCGCTCGGGCTCGGCGGGTCGATCGCCTGGTAGGGGTGGACGTCGAAGAACGTGCGCGTGAGCTCCCAGACGTTGCCCGACATGTGCCGGGCGCCGTAAGGGCTGTCGGCCCCGCTGACGCTCTCGTCGTCGACGCGCATCGGACCCGCGAGCCGGCACCGCTCGTTGTCGGCGCCCGCGATGAGCGTCTTCTGCTTGTCGTGATCCCAAGCGCCGAAGGGGTAGGGCCAGCGCAGGTTGTCGCCGCGGGCCGCCCGCTCCCACTCGTACTCGGTCCCGAGCTGGCAGCCGGCCCACTCGACGAACGCGAGGCCCTCGTTCGCCGACAGGCTGCGCACGGGGTAGGCCGCGAAATCGCTGTCCGCGAGCGCGAGGGCCTTCAGGAACGGCTCGTCGGGCACCTGGAACGCCTCCGCGGCGGGCTTGCTCGGGTCGCAGTAGTCGCGGCCGACGGAGAAGCCCGAGAGGCGGCACCAGCCGTACCAGTTCTGCGGGACCCGGTGCTTGTAGATGTAGAGCTTGAGCCCTTCGGGAAGCTCGAGGGCGCCGATGTCATCCGGGGGGCTGCTCGGGGGGCTTTCGATGGGCCAGCCCTTCCACGCCCCCGCCGCCTGCCATGCCTCGACGATCGTCTTCCAGTTGAGCCCGTAGATCGCCATCCACTCCGACTCGACGGCCTGCCCGCGGAACTTCACGAACTGGCCGGCGAGCGAGCGGAGCGTATCCCCCTTCTTGGTCGTGTACTCGGTCCGGAACTCCGCGTCGAGGTACTGCTTCCACTGGGCGTTGGTGCACTCGAACTTGCCGATCTGGAAGGAGGGAAGCGGGAAGTCGGGGAACTTTCCCCAGACGTCGTAGATGAGCTCCCTCTTCAGGTCCTGGTTGCCGCGGTGGCGGTCCACGTACTCCTTGTCCGTGCACCCGGGCAGGACCTGGCCGGCCGGCACGCGGACGAAACCGGGGAGCGCACGGCCCTCGGGGGCCGGCTTCGGCGCGGGCGCGCCCGGGGCCTCCTCCTTGGGCTCGGCCTGCGCCTCCTTCTTGGGTTCCTCCCCTGCCGGGGCGCCCTGCGGATCCTTCTTCGGCTCGTCGGCCGTCCCGGCCTGCGCGCACGCCTTCGGCGCAAGGCCCATGATCCCGAACGCGAGGATTGCAGCGATCAGGCCGCCGCGCACAGCCGAGCCATTCATCGACTCAATGCTAGCACGTCGCGGGCCGACCCGAATGTGCCGGGAACGTTACACACGGGCGCGCCCGCGCGGCCCCCGCGCCCCCTCCGCCTCCCGGCACCGCACGCTCCCCGCAGGGGGGCAAAATGTTTTTTACCCCATCGGGTAGTGGGTTCCCTCTTGCGGTCGCTTCCGTACCTGCTACCCTTCTCTCCGGGACCGCCGCGGGTGCCTGTGTGAGGGAGGCGTGCCGATGGGTACGTTTGAGAAGCTCGGGATCCTCGTCATCGTCGTGATCATCGTGATGATCCTTGCCGTCGCCATCTACCAGTGGGGCGGCGCGGGGAGTCCCGCGAGCGGGACGGTCATGGAGCTCCCCGCGGGCCCCGAGCTCACGGTGAAGACGATCGACCAGCTCCGGGAGGAGCACGAGAACGCGGGGCCGAAGCCTTCTCCCACGGGAGAGGTCGCGGGAACATGGCCCGGCGGGATTCCGAAGCGCTACACGATCGCGAAGGACGACAAGGTCTGGGTGATCGTCGTGAAGCGCTGGGGATTGAAGGAGAGCTTCATCCAGGAGATCGAGACCGCGAACCCGAAGATCGACTTCAGGCGCCTGCGGCCCGGGCTCGATCTCGTGATCCCGGATCCCACCCGCTACATGCGCTCCGGAGCGGAGCCCGCGCCGGCTTCCCCGAAGGGTGGCTCGATGCGCCGCTACGAGGTGCAGGGCGGCGACACGCTGGAGAGCATCGCCTACCGGCACCTCGGCTCGAAGCTGCGCTGGCCGGACATCGTGAGTCTGAATCCCGGCCTCGAGCCGAAGCGGCTGTTCGAGGGGCAGGAGATCTACCTCCCCGTAAAGTAGCTTCCCGCAACAGGTTATGAAGAAGGCCCGTCCGGGGACGCCCCGGCGGGCCTTTTCCGCTTCAGCCGGCCGCCGAAAGTCCCGATACGAGACTCGCGTGCCCGGGCTTCCGGAGCGCGTGTTCGGAGAGACGCCATGCTGAAGCGCATCCTGCTCAAGGCCCTTCCTCTTCCGCTGCTCTGCGCGTCGATTGCCGCGCAGCAGGCGCCGGAGTCCAAGCCGCCGGCGAAGCCCGTGCCGGTGACCGAGGCGTCGAAGCAGGCGGCTGCGGCGGCGGAGGCTTCGAAGGCCGAGGAGAAGTCCGACGCCGAGGCCGCCGAGCTCAAGGTGCTGAAGCCCGGCGACGTCCCGGCCGAGCTCGTGCGCATCGAGAAGCGCAAGACGAAGGCCGAGATCAAGTGCGAGGTGACGATCACGCCGACGCACGGGCGGCCCGTCACGGTGAAGGGCGTCATCCGCAACGGCAAGCTGATCGAGCGTTTCGCGGGCCGCGACTTCGTCCAGGACCCGACCATCGAGCACCCGCAGTGCGGCATCCGCCTCTGGTGGGTGGACAACACGTCGGGCTGGATCTTCCTCCGCTACTCCCAGATCGACACGATCGCCCTCACCGGCGTGCTCACCGCCGAGGAGAAGCAGGCGATCATGGATGCCCTCCGGGTGAAGGCGGAGAAGAGGCAGGAGGACCAGCGCGCCATCGAGGCCACGCGCCTCGACGAGGAGCTCCTGAAGATGAGCTCCGCCGAGCTGGAGGCCTACCTCCTCCGCGAGTATCCTCAGGAGCAGGGCTGGACCAGCGAGAAGCTCCAGCAGCTGAAGAGGAAGCAGCTCATCGACAACCAGCCGCTGACGCGCCAGGAGTCGGTCTTCGTCACGCACTTCCCGACCCTCGTGAAGGCCCGGCTCAGGGAGCTGAAGCGCGAGAAGGACAAGGTCGAGTTTGAGCCCGGAAGCGCCGACAAGCCCGCCGACCCCGCCCAGCCCGGGAAGTCGCGGGGGTCCGCCCGGCCCGGCGCCGACGAGGAGCCCGCCTCCGACGAAGAGCCCGCCCCCGAGGACGAGGAGTAGGCTTCTCGCCCCGCTCGCCCTCCTCTACGCGACGGGCGCGCGGCTGCGCGCCTGCCGTTGGCGCGGCCGCGCGCGAAAGCTCGGGAAGCCCGTCCTCTCCGTCGGCAACCTCACGTTCGGCGGCACGGGCAAGACGCCCTTCGTGATCCGCGCGTGCGAGGAGCTCAGGCGCCGCGGGAGAAGGGTCGCGATCCTCTCGCGCGGCTATCGAGGGGGGCCGGGGGGGAACGACGAGGCGAAGGTCATCGCGCGCCACCTCCCGGACGTTCCGCACCTGCAGGACCCCGACCGGTTCGCCGCGGGCTCGCGGATCGCCGCGGACACGGACGTCTTCGTCCTCGACGACGGGTTCCAGCACCTCCCGCTTCACCGCGACGCGGACATCGTGCTCGTGGACGCGACCGACCCCTTCGGCGGCGGGTTCTGCCCGCCGGCGGGCAGGCTCCGCGAGCCGCTCTCGGCGCTCGACCGCGCGACGGCCGTCGTGCTCACTCGGTGCGACCTCGTCGATCGCGCCTCGCTCGGCGAGACGATGCGCGTGGTGCGGGCGCACAGCGCGGCGCCCGTCGTGACCTCGGCGTTCCGGCCGCGGTGCGAGACGGAGCTCGGCGGCCTCGAGGCGACCGTCGCGTGCGGCATCGGGAACCCGCACGCGTTCGCGCTCATGCTCGAGCGGATGGGCGTCGTGATCGCGGAGCGCCGCTTCTTCCGCGACCACCACGCGTACACGCCCGCGGACGTGGCAGCGCTCGCCGCCGCGGGGCGCCCGGTCGTCGTCACGGAGAAGGACGCGGTGAAGCTCGAGCCGCTCTGGCCCCCGGAGCCCCCCCTGATCGTCGTGAAGGTCGGGCTCGAGATCCTCGACGGCGCGGCGCACCTGGACGCGATCCTCGACCGGCTATGAGGTTCCCCGCGAGGACGTTCGTGGCGCGCGACGGGCGGACGTTCGCCGTCCGGTCGGCGCGGGCGAACGAGGCGGGCGCGCTGTTCGACCACTACCTGATGATCCGCGCGCGCGAGCCCGACGTGAACGTCGAGGAGGCGGACGAGTGGACGGCGAGCGGCGAGAGCGTGCGCCGGCTGATCGAGGGGCTCGACCGCGCGTCGAACGGGTTCCTGCTCGTGGCGGACGCGGGGGGGATCGTGGGGGCGCTGTCGGTCGAGGGCGGGCGGTTCCGCAAGGTGCGGCACGTGGGCGAGGTCGGCGTGAGCGTCGCGCGCGGGTGGCGGCGGCAGGGCGTCGGGCGCCGTCTCATGGAGACGGCGATCGAGGCGGCGCGGACGTCGAAGGAGCTCTCTCGGCTGTCGCTCCGCGTGTTCGCGTCGAACGGGCCCGCGATCGCGCTCTACGATTCGCTCGGGTTCGTCGTCGAGGGGCGGCGGCCGGGGCATCTCCGCATCCGCGGCCGCGACGAGGACATGATCCTCATGGGGCTCCCGCTGCGGGGGTGATGCCGAGGGGGCCGCCTCGCGTCTTCGGCAGCACGCGGTCGCGGGAGATGCTAGACTTCGTTCGTGACCGCGCACGAGCTACTGAGAGCTGCCCTGAAGCTCCCCCCGGAGGCGCGCGCCGCGCTCGCCGCCGAGCTCATAGAGAGCTTGGAGGGTGCAGAGCCGCCGGAGGAGATCGAAGCCGCATGGACTCTCGAGATCCGGCGCAGGTGCGCCGAGCTCGACTCGGGCTCAGTCAGTCCCGTTCCTTGGGAGGAGGCGCGCAGGCGTATCCTTGCAGCCGCGACCCGTGGCGCTGCAAGTTGAGCTGCACCCCGAGGCCGTGGCGGAAGCCGAGTCCGCGGCGGCTTGGTACGCCGCTCGAAGTTCTCGCGCCGCCGCCGCGTTCGCGCATGAGATCGGGGCTGCAATTGCCTTGATCGCCGAGAGTCCGGAGCGCGGTCTGCTCTACGTCGAGGGGCGCGACGGATCCTGCTGAAGCGGTTTCCCTTCCTCGTAGTCTTCCGAGTCCGAGGCGAACGAGTCCACGTCGTTGCCGTCGCGCACGGCCGACGCCGTCCAGGGTACTGGTCCGACAGGCTCCTGCGGGAGTGACCGCGGCGCGCGTGATTGTGCTGTCACTCGAGCTCCAGGCCCGAGGTTCCCATCGCCGCGCGCGCCTCGGCCTCGAGCGCGGCCTTCGCCTCGCCCTGGCCGTCCGTCGCGGGGTCGATCGCCGCGAGGTGGTCGAGCGCGCGGCTCGGCCGCTTCGCGCGCACCAGCAGCCGCGCGAGCGCGAGGCGGACGGGCGCCTCGGGATACGCGGCGACGTACTCCTCCATGCGATCGATCGACGTCTCCGGCGCGTTCGACCGGGCGAGCGCCTCCACGAGCCGCAGGAAGTCCTCATGCGGGAGCCCGAAGGCAGGGTCGGCCTTCCGCGCCGCCGTGTAGCGTGCGTCCGCCGCGACCGCGTTTCCCGCTACGATCGCGTCCCGGATCGCGGCGAGCGCGTCCGCCGCGTTCTCCTGCGTCTTCGGCGCGAGGCCGGGCCCGGCCACGATCGTGACCGGGCGCCCGCGGCGGAGGGCGAACCAGTCCCATCCGCCCGTGTCCACGAGGCCCTTCCGGAGCATCCAGGTCCCGAACCCGATGCCCGCCGCGGCGCCGAGGAGGTGGGCGAGCGCACCGCTCATGGAGAAGGAGAGGACCACCACGGTGAAGAAGTCGAAGAAGACCTTGATCGCCACGAGCCCGCGGACGGTGAACTCCACCTCGCGGAAGAGGCCCAGGTTGCCGATCGGGACTCCGACGTAGGTCTCGACCTTGTTCTCCGGCGCCCAGACGGCCGCGACGGCCATCGTGCCGAAGATGGCCGCCGACGCGCCGGCCGCGTGGCCTTCGCCTCCGAGCATGAGGACCTGCACGAGGGCGGCGACGATCGCGCCGATCGCGAGGTAGAGCGGCACGAACTTCTTCCAGCCGACGAACCCCTCGACGATGAGGCCGAACCACCAGAGGAAGAACAGGTTCCCGCCGAGGTGCCACCATCCGTAATGCAGGAACACGCTGGTCACCCACGCCGCGGGATTGATCGTCCCGTACTCGATCGTGAGCGCGTCGAGATCGCCGCCGTCGCCCGGGAACCCGAACACCAGCGCGACGACCAGGGTCACGGCCATGAGGCCGATCGTGCCCCACGGCCCGTGGTCGACCGGTGCCTCGACGTGGTGGGGGAGGATGATCATCGTCGGAGAGCCGGACGCCCGGCCACGGCGGAGTCTACCGGCTTTGCGTGACCGGGATTCGGCCGGGCGTAAACTCTGACGCGATGCCGATCAGGATCCTCGAGCACGAGAGCAAGGTCCTCAAGGGAAACCCGCTCGGCGACCCCGCGCGCCGCGAGCTCTGGGTCTACCTGCCGCCGGGGTTCGACGCGCGCCGGCGCTACCCCGTCCTCTGGCACCTGATCGGGTTCACCGGCACGGGCCAGATGGCCGTCACCGGCAACCGGTGGGCGCCGGGCCTCGCCGAGCGCCTCGACCGGCTCATCGAGAACGGCTGCCCGCCCGTGATCGTCGCCTTCCCCGACTGCTTCACGCGCCTCGGCGGCAGCCAGTACATGAACTCCCAGGCGACCGGCCGCTACGAGGACTACGTCTGCGACGAGCTCGTCCCGTTCCTCGACGGTTCCCTCCCGACGCTGCCATCCCGCGACGCGAGGGGCGTCTTCGGGAAATCCTCAGGCGGCTACGGCGCGCTGCGCCTCGGCATGCGTAGGCCCGACCTCTTCTCCGCCGTCGCCTGCCACAGCGGCGACATGGCCTTCGCGCTCACCTACCTGCCCGGCTTCGCGAAAACCGCGGCGCGGATCGCGAAAGCGGGGTCGCTCGAGGCGTGGCTCAAGGCGTTCGAGTCGTCCGAGAAGAAGAAGAGCGCCGACTTCGACGCGATCAACACCGTCGCGATGGCGTCGTGCTACTCGCCCGACCCGGGAAAGCCGCTCGGCCTCGCGCTGCCGTTCGACCCCGAGAGCGGGGAGCTCGACGCCGCCGTCTGGGCGCGCTGGAAGGAGCACGACCCGGTCGAGATGGTCCGGCGCCACGCGGACGCGTTGAAGCGGCTGAAGCTCCTCTTCCTCGACTGCGGGAGCGACGACGAGTACCAGCTCCATCTCGGCATGCGGCTCTTCGCGAAGCGTTGCCGGGAGCTCGGGATCCCCTGCGAGACCGAGGAGTTCCCGGACGACCACCGCTCGGTCAGCTACCGGTACGACGTGTCGGTCAGAAAGCTCGCGCGGGCGCTTGCCTCGCCGTAGCTCGCGCAGCGAGCGAAGGCGGGGCCCCCGGAGCCCCCTCGACTACCCCGCCTTCGTCGGCGCGCGCGGGGCGTCGGCCTTCTTGGCTTTCGTCCCCTCGGCGTCGGACTTCGCGGCGCGGCCCTTCGGCTTCTCCTCGACGGGCTTCGGCAGCGGCTCGCCGCGGAGGTACGTGTACGAGTTGAGCCCCTCCTCGTAGCGCTTGAGGAGGAGCGCCGTCTCCTCCGGCGTGATCGTCTTGTGCCAGAGCGCGTCCTCGCACGCCTGGCGAACGCGGCGGAGCAGCTCGCGCTCGTCGTACTCCATGTAGCCGAGGACGTCGTGCACGGCGTCGCCCGCCTCCACGTGCTCGACGCGGTAGCGGTCCTCGGCGAGGGTCACGTAGATCGCGTGCGTGTCGCCGAAGAGGTTGTGGAGGTCGCCGAGGATCTCCTGGTACGCGCCGACGAGGAAGACGCCGAGGTAGTAGGGCTTCCCGTCCGGAACGTGGAGGTCGATCACCTTGCGCACGTCGTGCAGGTCGATGAAGGAGTCCACCTTGCCGTCGCTGTCGCACGTGAGGTCGGCGAGCGTCGCCTGGCGCGTCGGGCGCTGCGACAGCCGGTGGATCGGCATCATCGGGAAGAGCTGGTCGACCGCCCAGGAGTCGGGCAGCGACTGGAAGACGGAGAAGTTGCCGTAGTAGGTGTCGGCGAGCGCACGCTCGAGCGACTCGAGCTCCTCCGGCACGCGCTGCACCTCGCCCATGAGCCTCGAGATCTTCGAGCAGCAGGCGAAGAAGAGCCCCTCCGCGTGCGAGCGCCCCGCGAGGTCGAGATATCCGAGGTTGAAGAGCTGGCTCGCCTCGTCGCGGCACTGGATCGCGTCGTGGTAGGGCTCGCGCAGGTTGCGCCGGCTGATCGAGCGCCAGATCTCGTAGAGCTCGTGGACCACGTCGTGGTCGTTCTCGCCGGGCGCCTGCGGCTCCTCGGACTGCACCACCTCGTTCGTGTCGAGGATGTCGAAGACGAGCATCGCGTGGTGCGCGACCATCGCGCGGCCCGACTCGGTCACGATCGTCGGCTTCGGCACGCCGCGCGCATCGCACGCCGCCGAGACCGCCGCGACCACGTCGTTCGCGTACTCCTGCACGGAGTAGTTCATCGACGAGTGGAAGTTCGTGTTCGATCCGTCGTAGTCGACCGCGAGTCCGCCGCCGACGTCGATGTACTTCATGGGCGCGCCGAGCGAATGGAGCTCGACGAAGATGCGCGACCCCTCCTGGAGCGCGTCCTTGATGACGCGGATCGAGGGGATCTGGCTGCCGATGTGGAAGTGCACGAGCTGGAGGCAGTCGAGCATCCCCTCCTTCTTGAGCAGCTCGACGGCCAGGACCGTCTCGCGCGAGGAGAGGCCGAACTTGCTCCACGTGCCGCCGCTCTCCGCCCAGCGCCCGGCGCCGCGCGACTGCAGCTTCACCCGGATGCCGATGTGCGGGCGGATGCCGTGCTGCCGCGCCACGCGCAGGATCATCTCGAGCTCGCGGTAGCGGTCGACGACGAGGATCGGCAGGCGCCCGAGCTTCTGCGCGAGCAGCGCCGTCTCGACGTAGGTCTGGTCCTTGTAGCCGTTGCAGACCAGCAGCGCCTCGGGGTCGTCGAGCAGCGCGAGCGCGACGAGCATCTCCGGCTTGCTCCCGACCTCGAGGCCGAGGTGGCAGTCGCGCCCGCAGCGGAGCAGCTCCTCGACGACGTGGCGCTGCTGGTTCACCTTGATCGGGTAGACCGGGCGGTAGCCGCCTTCGTACCCGTACTCCTGCATCGCGCGCTCGAAGCAGCCCGCGATCTCGCGCACCCGCTCCTGCAGGATGTCGGGGAAGCGAACGAGGAGCGGCAGCTCGTAGCCGCGCGCGCGCAGGTCCTCGACGAGTTCCTTCAGGTCGATCTCGCCCATGCCCTCGCGGCGCGGCCGGGCGACGACGTGGCCCGCCTCGTTCACCGAGAAGAACCCGGCGGACCAGAGGGCGACGTTGTAGTGGTCGAGGCTGTCCTTGATGGTCCAGCCGAGGAGCTGTTGGTCGGGTCCCAAGGGAGTAAGAATACTGCCCCCCGGCGCCAGCCGCCAGCGGAGGCCCGCCGCGAGGCAAGGGAGGGGGCGCGGGGGAGGGATCCCGGCGAGCTTCGGCGAGGCGCCCGCTTTGCATGCGCCCTACAATCCCGGCGCGGTGAGCAAGCCCTCCGTCGTCGAAGTCGAGGCGCGCTCCTACGAGCTCGATCCCTACGGCCACGTGAACAACGCGGTCTACGTCAACTGGCTGGAGCACGGCCGCCTCTGCTTCCTCCGCGACCGCGGGCACACCTACACCTCGGTGCCGGAGGCCTTCGGCGTCCACGTGGTCGTCATCCGGCAGGACCTCCAGTACAAGGCGCAGGTCCGGCTCGGGGACCGGCTCCTTGTGACGACCCGGATCCTCCGGCTCGGCACGACTTCCTTCGCCTTTTTTCAGGAGATCGCCTACCCCGACGGTCGCGTCGCGGCCTCGGGCGAGGTGACGATGGTCTCCGTCGGCCCGGACGGCGCCGCGAAGCCCATCCCCCCTCTCCTCCGGAGCCTCCTCGACTCCTGACATGCGGGCGACCGCCTCCTACCGAGCCGCCCTGCGCGCCGCCCGCGCCGCCGCCTCCCTCGCCCCGGAGCTCCTCTGGCGCCGGTCCGCGGTCGCGCGCGAGAACCTCCGGCTCGCCTTCGGCCGCCCCCCGCCCGGGCTCCTCGAGGCCTCCTGCGGCCACTTCGCCGCGGCGGCGGTCGACCTTTTCTTCTTCGACCGCCTCTTCGACCCGGCCCGGTTCGAGGAGCACTTCCGGATGGAAGGGGACGGCCTCGCGCACTACCGGGAGACGGGCCCCGCGGGCGCGGTGTTCGTGACCGGGCATTTCGGCAACTGGGAGCTCTTCGGCGCCGCCTTCCGGCACCTCGGGATCCCGATCGCGCCGGTCGCGCGGCCCCTGCCGTGGCTCGGCGGGGCGCTCGACCGGTTCCGCCGCGCCCACGGCCAGGAGACGATCCCGAAGCGCGACGCGCTCCCGCTCGCCCTTCGCGCGATCCGCCGGGGGCTCTGCGTCGCCTTCCTCGCCGACCAGTCGGCCGGACGCGAGGGGATCCCCCTGCCGTTCTTCGGCCGCGACGCGCACACCTACACGGCGCCTGCGGCGCTCGCGCTGAAGCTCAAGGTGCCGCTCTACGCCGGCTACTCGACGCGGCTCTCCGACGGCATCCGGTACCGGTGCTTCGCGGAGCACGTCCCGCTCACCGGCGACGCGGAGGCCCTGACCCGGCGGCTCAACGCGATCCTCGAGGGCTACGTCCGGGCGTGCCCCGAGCAGTGGTGGTGGTTCCACCGCCGGTTCAAGCCGCCGAAGGCGCTGCGGCGCGGGAGGAAGCTCTCTCCCGCGGGGGTGCCGCTTTGAGGCTTTTCCGGCGGCTGAACGAGCGGTACCTCCTCCGGTACCGGCTCGAGTACGGGATCGCGCTCCTCCTCGTGCACGCGGTGCGCGCGCTGCCGCCGGCGGTCGCCTGGGGCGGCGCCCGCGCGCTCGCGACGCTCTGCTACCGGCTCCGCATGCGGCGGCGCGCGATCCTCTCGAACCTCGCGGTCGCGTTCCCGGAGCTGCCCGAGGCCGAGCGGGAGCGGATCTGCCTCGCCTGCTACCGCCACTTCTTCAGCGTCGTCGTGGACGTGCTCTTCGAGCAGCGCATGGTCTCGCGGCGGAACCTCTTCGGGAAGGTGACGCTCACGGGCTGGGCGAGGGACTACATCGACCGCCACGGCCTCGAGGGGTTCCGGGAGCGGGCGCACCGCGTCCTCTTCCTCACCGCGCATCTCGGCAACTGGGAGTTCGCCTCCGGGATCTTCGGGCTCATGGGCGTCGAGATCGTGCCGATCTTCCGCGCGATCCGGAACCCGTTCATCAACCGGCTCGTCCGCGGGCTCCGCCTCGTCGCGCAGGAGAGGCTCATCGAACGGCGCGGCGCCGTGCCGGTGATGGTCGAGCACCTCGACAAGGGCGGCAACATCGGGATGCTCTTCGACCAGGAGGCGGTCCACGGCGTCGAGGTGCCGTTCTTCGGGCTCCCCGCGCGCACGCACAAGACGCCCGCGATCCTCGCGCGCGACCACGGCGTGAAGATCTTTTTCGGCGTCAACGTGCGGAAGGGGGACTTCCTGCACTACGAGGCGACGGGCGAGCTCCTCGACCTCTCGCGGAAGAGCGACGACCGGATGAGGGACATCGAGGAGATCACGACCGAGCTGATGGGCCGGCTCGAGGCCGAGATCCGGAAGCACCCCGAGCAGTACTTCTGGATGCACCGCCGCTGGAAGCGCGCGGGCGTCCACGAGGAGGTGTGACGTGAAGCCGATCGACATGCGCCGCGTGCGCACCGTGTCCGCGAAGCGCCGGAAGAGCAAGGTGCGCGCGGCGGACTTCGCGCGCGCCGTGCCGCCCGGCGCCCGCTTCCGCGCGTTCTACGAGTCGATGCCCGACATCCTGCAGGCGAAGGCGCTGCGCGAGCTCGCGCGCGCCGTGGCCAAGGCGCACGCCGCGCGAAGGCAGATCGTGTGGGGGATCGGGGGCCACGTGATCAAGGTGGGGCTCGCGCCCTTGCTGGACGACCTGATGGGGCGGGGGCTCGTGACCGCGATCGCGATGAACGGCGCCGCGGCGATCCACGACTTCGAGATCGCGCTCATGGGGAAGACGTCGGAGGAGGTGGGCCCCGGCGTCAAGAGCGGCACGTTCGGGATGGCGGAGGAGACGGGCGCCTTCTTCGCGGAGGCGGCGGAGGAGGGGCGCCGGATCGGGTTCGGCGAGGCGCTGAAGCGCGGCGTCTCCCGGCTGCCGCACCGGCGCCTCTCGGTGCTCGCGGCGGCGCGGCGGCAGGGCGTGCCCGTGACCGTGCACGTGGCGATCGGGACGGACATCGTCCACATGCACCCCCTGTGCGACGGCGCGGCGGTGGGGGAGGCGACGCACCGGGACTTCCTCTCGTTCGCCGGGATCTGCGCGGGGCTCGACCGCGGGGTCTACCTCAACTGGGGGTCGGCGGTGATCGGGCCCGAGGTGTTCGTGAAGGCGGTGACGCTCGCGAACAACGTGCGGAAGCGGCCCTTGCGGATCACGACGGCGAACTTCGACCAGCTGCGGCACTACCGTCCGCGGGTGAACGTGGTCGAGCGCCCGGCGGAGAAGGGCTACGACTTCAGCGGCCACCACGAGATCATGATGCCGCTCTTCCGCATGGCCCTGCTCTCCGAACGGTGACCTTCACGGAATCGGGCGCCGTAACCCGAGTCCGGCAAGCAGCTTGCGGCGGCCGGGTGCGGCATTCGTGCCGCAGCGGCCCACCCGACCGGTCTCCCTGCCGCGCCACTCCTGGAGGAGCCAGAGCACCTCGTGACGTGCGTCGTGCCGCGACAGCGCGCCGAGCAGGTCAGCCGGGTCTCCGCTTGCCACGTACGCCGCGACCATCGCGCCCGTGCGCCTCGTCCCGTCGGGATTCCGGAGCGCCGCGTCGAGCGCCGCCCTCGCGAGCGGATCGCCCGAAGCCCGGGACGGGTCCTGATCGCATGCTCAGCGGCCGCCCCCCGCGCCCCCCTTCATCGGCCTGAGCGACACCTGGCCCTTCCGGAAGAGGTCGATCGCCTCGCCGAGGATCCGCACCGCCTCCTGCGGCGCATGGAACCCGTTCGAGTTCTCCGATTCCACGAAGTCCACGTAGAACTGCCCGCGGCGCTGGCACGCGCGCGCCTCCTTCAGGTCCTCGTCCGACGCGCCCGCCTCCTTCGCGGCCTTGATGTCCGCGATCAGCTCCATGAGCGCGTCGAGCGCCGTGTCGCGCAGCGACACCGTCCGGTCCTGGATCGTCTCCGCGCGGGCGAGGATCTCCTCCTCCGGCCACTTGTGGCAGGTCTGGCACGCGTTGTTGATGTTCAGGAGGGGGCTCCGCACGTGGTGGTCGCTCACCTTCATGGCGCCCACGCGCACGTAGGGCATGTGGCAGTCCGCGCACGAGACGCCCGACCGCGCGTGGATCCCCTGGTTCCACATCTCGAACTCCGGGTGCTGCGCCTTCAGCTGCGGCGTGCCCGTCTCCGCGTGCGTCCAGTCCTTGAACCCGATCTCCTCGTAGTAGTCCGCGATCTGCTCGACCTTGAGCCCCTTCGCCCACGGGTACGTGAGCCTCTTCTCGTCCCCCTTGAAGTAGTACTCGACGTGGCACTGCCCGCAGACGAAGCTCCGCATCTCCTGCCGGGTCGCCATCGTGTTGACGTCGTAGTCCTCGACCCCCTGCGACGCCTTCAGCGCCTTGATCCCCTCGAGGAACCCGGGCCGCGTCACGCGCAGCGCCATCGTCTCGGGGTCGTGGCAGTCGATGCACCCGATCGGGTGCGAGAAGTTCGGCCGCACCTCCGCGTAGGGCATCGGGTTGAAATGCTCGAACCCCTTGATGAGATCGCCGCCGCCCGCCTTCCTGTAGGGCACGTAGACCGACGCGTGGCAGTGGATGCACGTCCCCGGCTGCTTGAACTCCTGCACCCGCTTCGTGAACGTCTGGTCCTCGAGCATGTAGGCGTGGCCGCGCTTCTTCCGGAAATCGACGGAGAAGGCGTAGCCCGCCCACATCGTCTTGAGCCTCGGGTCCTCCTCGATCCGCTCCTCGGACACGACGTTCCGGGGATCCGATTCGGTGGGGGTCCGGGGGAGGGCCTCGCTGCCGCCGTACTTCGTCCGCACCTGGTCGACCGTCCGCAGGTACGCGTCGTACTGGACCGGGAAGTTCTTGCCCCAGGTCGCCGGGTCCTCGGTGTCGTCGGTCAGCTCGACGACGCGGAAGAAGGGGTTTTTTCCCTCCTGCTTCCTCTCCATGATGTTCACGAGGAGCGCGGTCAGCGAGGCGGCGAGCCCCGCGGCGAAGAGCGCGATGACGAGGACGGTCTTGAGTTTCATTGACTCCCCCCGGCGGCGACCGAGGTCGCGCCGAGCTCCATGTGTCCTGTCGAGCCGTGGCAGCGGATGCACGAGATGCCGTCCGGGCCCTCGTGCGACGGCGCGCGCATCGTCTGCACGACCGCCTCGTGGCAGCGGCGGCAGTTCGCCTCCACGACCTCCCGCGTCTTCGGCGTGGCTCGGATCGGCTCCTTGAACGTGCCCGACGTGAAGTAGTACGAGTGCCAGAACCCGTTCCTCGCCTTCATGTACCACTTGCCGAGGAACCCGTGGGGGACGTGGCAGTCGTTGCACGTGGCGACGGAGCGGTGGCTGCCCTTGATCCACGCGTCATGCTGCTCGTGCATCACGTGGCAGTTCGCGCACGCCGCGGGGTCGTCGGTCAGGTAGGACCACCCCCGCGCGTACGCGAAGGTGTACCCCCCGAGCCCGAGGGCGATGCCGGCGAGGACCGCGGTCACGAGCACCGCGACGTGCGCGCGCCTCATC
>WYBS01000211.1 GCA_011525755.1 Planctomycetaceae bacterium | reverse complement strand
GGGGCGGAGGCGATCAGCGCCCCTTCGGTCGCACCACGGGCCGGAATCCGCACGTGTGGTTGTAGTAGCCGTCGCCGAGTCCCTCGCTGAACGACATGCGGAAGTAGGTCGTGGAGGGGTCGCCCCAGGAGCCGCCTTGGAGCGCGTCGTCCGCCGTCCACTCGCGCCTCGATCCCGCCATGTCCGCGACGCCGAACGGCGACTCGTCGCGAGGCTCGAAGCGGCTCGGAGCATCTTCGATCCAACGTCCGCGGCTGTACGGGTGGACGCACAGGTCCTCGTCGAACCGGTTGCCCCACGGGTAGAGGCGGCCGTCGGCGCCGCGGGCGGCCCTCTGCCATTCCGCCACCGTGGGAAGCTCCCATTGCTCCCCGGTGCGCCGGTTCCTCCAGAGCAGGAAGTCCTCCGCGTCCTTCAGGCTGATCCCGAGCACGGGACTGTCCAAGGGGTAGCGGCACACGTAGCGGCCGTCCCTCCTGTCGGCGAGCGGTCCGGTGTTGTAGTGCCGCGGCACGTAGATCGTCTCGCCCCTCTCCCGCGCCTCGTCGATCCGCGTGGACGTGTCCGGGTCGTTGAGGAACTCGAACCACTCGCGGTTCGTCACCTCCGTGCGGAGGATGAAGAATCCGTCGAGGTCGATCTGCTCGGGCTCCACGGGCGCCTGCGCGACGTTCGCGTCGGGAGCCGGGTCGCCCTCGATGAGCGCGGGTCCGGGGGGGATCCAGACGAAGCCTTCCGGCGTATCTCCTTCCGGAAGCAGGTGGATCTTCGCGTGCGCATCGCTCCCCCGCCGCACGAGGACCGGGTACCGCTGCGCCTCGCGGCCCGGCGCGCGCGCGTGGATCAGGTAGCTGCCTGCGTCGACGGCGAGCGGGCGAAGGGGCTCGATGCGGTTCCCGGCGGAGAGGATGAGGGGATAGGCCGTGACCTCGCACTCGATGCCCGGCGTCCGGCCCTCGGGGACCGGCAGCTCCACCCGCTCGCCGTCCCTCAGCACCTCCAGCGTCCCGCCGCCCTCGGGCGCCTCGCCGCGGAGGACGTCGGCCGGCGGGGCGACGGCGAACCCCGAGCCGACGCCCGGCGGCTGCTCCCTCGGCTCGCGGAGGCGCAGCCCCGTGCCGATCGTCCGTGGCGGCCCGGGGCCCACCGGCAGGCTCTCCCACTCGAACATGCCGCGCATGTCGGCGTTGTCGACGATGTCGATCCGGCTCCAGCGGCGCAGGCCCGCCCGGTCGGCCGGACCCATGGGCTCGACGCGTTCCACGAAAACCCCGTCGCCGCAGAGCTGACCCTGGATCCGGAGCACGAGATCGCCGGCGCGGATGCCCGCGGCCGCGGCGGGGGAGCCGGGCTCGACATCGAGGACCAGGAGGCAGGCATCTCCCGGGGCGAATCCCGGGGTCCACTCTCCCTCGCGGCACCGGCCCCGCCCCGCCGTCGGCACCGGGACGAGACGCGGCGTCACGGGCGCGCGGAACGTCTCGTACCCCTCGTAGCGGAAGAGGTGGATCTCGGTGTCGGGCGGGTCCGTCGTGACGGTCAGGGCTCCGCCGGCGTCGAGCTTGGCGGTCCACTCGCCGGTGCGGTCGTGGCTACGAACCGCGTCGGCGAAGAGCCGGGCCTGGAGCGGATCCCGCTCCGCAAGCTCGAACCGGAACATGTAGTAGCGGGCGAACGCGTCCTGCGTCGCTTCCGAGGGGCCGCCGTGCGGCTCCTCCAGCCGCGCCGCACGCTCGAGCGCGACCCGAGCCTCCTCGATCGCACGCGCCCGCTCGACGAGGAGCTCGCCGATCCTCCGCTCCACCTCCGCCAGCGGGGCGTTCCGCTCGGCGCTCCCGTAGTTGCGCGCGACCGCCTCCCTCGTTCTGCGGTAGTCGCCGCGCGCTTCGGCGATCGCGCGGTCGAGGCGGTGGTACTCGTCCACGAGCCGCGCCGCGTCGGCGCGGGCCTCCTCGGCCGCGGCGCGAGCGCGCATCGCGGCGGCGAGGCTCAGGGCCGGCCAAGAGGCGAGGAGCGCGACGAGCGTCATCGATGCGAGGAGCGCGCGCACCGGATGGCGACGGGCCCAGTAGCGGACGCGGCGTACCGGGCTCACCGGCCGCGCGCGGACCGGGCAGCCCTCGAGCCAGCGCCGGAGGTCCTCGGCGAGATCCTGCGCCGTGGCGTACCGGAGCTCCCTCTCCTTGGCGAGGCACTTGCCGGCGCAGCGCTGCAGGTCCCGGCAGAGCCCCGGGTGAAGGCGAGCGAGGGACGGCACGTCCCCGCGGTGGATCTGGTCGATCAGGTTCGTGAGCGAGGCGGACACGAACGGCGGGCGGAAGGCAAGCAGCTCGTAGAGAACCGCCCCGAGGCTGTAGACGTCCGATCGTGCATCGACCAGGCGCGGGTTGCCGGTCAGCGCCTCCGGCGCCATGTACGTGATCGTCCCGAGGATCACGCCGGTCTGCGTAACCGGCGCCGCCTCATCGACGCGCGCGAGGCCGAAGTCGACGATGCGCACCTGTCCGCCGCGGTCGATGAGGATGTTCGAGGGTTTGATGTCGCGGTGGAGGACGCCGCGGCCGTGCGCGTGGTGGAGGGCCTCCGCCGCCTGCACGATCCACTCGACGGCTCGCCGGACGTAGCTCTCCTCCTGCGGCTCGGCACGCGTCCGCGCCGCGTCCTTGAGATCGCGCGCGGCCACCTCGTTCGGCCGCCGGTTCTGGAGCCGGCCGACAACGACGTCGAGGCCGACGCCGTCGACGAAGTCCATCACGAGATAGCGAGACCCGTCCGCCTCCCCGGCGGCGTGGACCGACACGATGTTCGGGTGGGTCAGGCGCGCTGCGGCCGTCGCCTCCTGCCCGAAGCGCCAGACCGCCTCCCGGTCGACCGTCAGGTGGGGCGCGAGGATCTTGACCGCGACCTGGCGGCGGAGATCCTCATCCTCGCCGAGCCACACGACACCCATCCCGCCCTGCCCGAGCTTGCGGACCAGACGGTAGGGCCCGATGCGCCTCGTGTCGGGCTCGTCCCCCCCGCGCAGGATTTCGTCCACGCGCCGCAGGATGCGGTCGGCGCCGGCGTCGCCGGTCATGGCTCCTCCCCTCCCGTAAGGCTCGTCGTCCCCGGGCAGGGCTCAGAACTCCTCGCCACCGAAGCCGTCGAGTCGCGCATCGACCACCGGGTAGACCTCGCGGAACGCGGCGCGCGCCCGCTTGAGGAGGCTGCGGAAGCTCTCGAGGGACTTCCCGAGCCGGGCCGCGATCTCGGCGTCCTGCTCCTCGTCCCTCTCGAGGTCGGCGCGCAGCACGACGTACCAGTCCTGGTTCTGCTGCCGGACTCGGTCGAGCGCCTCGTGGACCGTGGCGAGCCTCCATTCCCGCTCGAGCTCCTCCTGCAGACGGTCCGGGGACGCGAGCTCGGGCAGGCTCTCCGCCCTCACGTTGTGGCGCTTCCCGGCGGCGGCCGAGCGCCGCTCGCGAAGGAAGAAGTCCACGCGGCCGACGAGGTAGCCGCGGAATCGCCCCCGGCTGCGGTCGGGCTTCTTCAGCCACTCTGTCGATCCAAGGCGGAGGAAGAGATCCTGAAGGAGGTCCTCGGCGTCGTCGGGCGCGAGCGGGCCGAAGTCGCCTCGGGCGAGGCGGCCACGGATGTAGGCGAGGATCGCCCGGCCGTAGACGCGGTACAGGTAGTCGAGCGCCGAGCGCGGCGGTCCCTTGAGCGCCGACCAGTGTGTCGAGATGTCCGCGAGCCAGCCTGCCGGCTCGTTCCGGGGCCCCATGCGTCGCCTTCTTTGCGCCTCATTCTAGCGAAAGTCGGTTTCCGGCGCCGGGCGACCCCTGCAACCAATCCGTTGCGCGCCCGCCGGCGCGGGAGGAGGACGCGCTCACGCGCTGGAGGGCCGGAAACCCGGAGTCCCGCCAGATCCGGACCCACGACGCGCGAAACGTGAGCAGACGCCCCAAGTGCGCGCCCGGAACGACGCGCCGTGGCCTTAGATGGTGTGAGCGAGAGGAGCCCGTCATGAGGAGATCGAAGCGTGCGGCGGTGCCTCTCCTCGCTGTGGCAGCGGAACACACTTCGTGATTCTAGGCAGACGAAAGAGAAGGGAGCGGATAGGCATGGCTCATTCCGGAAGATCCAGGAGGATCGTCGCCAGTGCGATCGTGGGCGTACTCCTGTCGCTGGAGGCGCTCGCCGTCGATTTCGAAGAACCGCCCAGCCTTGTGTTGAGTTGGGGCCGTTCCGGATCGGGAGACGGGGAGTTCTTGTATCCACGCGGCATCGCGACGGACGCCGACGGCAACGTGTATGTCGCGGAGGAGAGCGGCGACCGGATCCAGAAGTTCGACAGCGAGGGGAACTTCCTCGCCAAGTGGGGCTCCCACGGGTCCGGCGACGGGCAGTTCAGCCTGCCCACATCCATCGCGACGGACGCCGAGGGCAGAGTGTATGTCGCGGACTACTACAACAACCGGATCCAGAAGTTCGACGGCGAGGGGAACTTCCTCGCCAAGTGGGGCTCCGCCGGAACGGGAGATGGGCAGTTCGCAGGTCCGTGGTCCCTCGCCACGGACGCGGACGGAAACGTCTACGTCTCAGATGGTGACAACCACCGGATCCAGAAGTTCGACCGCGATGGGAACTTCCTGACCCAATGGGGCTCCTACGGATCCGGTGACGGGCAGCTCCGGTTTCCCCATGGAGTCGCCACGGACGCCGGCGGAAACGTGTATGTGGCGGATGGGAACAACCATCGGATCCAGAAGTTCGACAGCGTGGGCAACTTCCTGGCCAAATGGGGCTCCTCCGGAACGGGAGAAGGGCAGTTTCGGTATCCCGCCGGTCTTGCGACGGACGCCAACGGCAACGTCTATGTCGCGGATGACAACAACCATCGGATCCAGAAGTTCGACGGCGAGGGGAGCTTCCTGACCCAATGGGGTTCCTACGGATCGGGAGACGGACAGTTCAACGTGCCCCTCGGGGTCGCGACGGACGTCAGCGGCGACGTCTATGTCGCCGACTCGCGCAACAACCGGGTCGTGAAGTTCAGGCCATCGCGCCGGTTCACGACACGCTACCCGGTGGCGGGGTCCGCGGTGCTGATCACCGGGCGGTGGGGAGGCTGCGCCAAGGTCAAGAAGCAGGATGGCCAGAAGTTCCTGGAGGGGCACCTCGGCGAGGACTACGGAGTCGTTCGCGAGGCCGTGTACGCCTTCGCCGACGGGAACGTCTGCGAGGTCGGGACGGACGGCGGCTATGGGAAATACGTGCTGATCGAGCACGACGTGCCGGGCTTGCAGAAGATCCACTCGCTCTATGCGCACCTCGATAGCGTGCTCGCGGGCGTGGAAGCGGGTGCCCGGGTTGCCGCTGGGACGCAGATAGGCGTGTCCGGGAAGTCCGGACCGGAGGGGACCCCCTACCATCTCCACTTCGAGCTGTTCGAAGGGAGGGCGTGCTCGCTGGGATCCGCGCGCGGGTACCTCGGGGTGCACTTCGCCGAGACCGTCGAGACCGTGCGCGACGAGCAGCGGGACGGACGGGTCTACCACAACCCCGCCACGTTCATCGCGAAGTTCGCAGTCGAGGCATTGCCGGCGCGCGACTACTCGAAGCACAAGGAGGAGTGCCCGAAGAAGTAGGTAGCGTAGGATCCACGGCGCGCTCGCGGCGATCGGGGCATCCTCGGCGTCGCGGGCGCGCTCCTGCTGCGGATCCCGGGCCGGATGCGCACGCGAGTTCCACGCGGCAGAGAAGCGGGCCGCTCCAAGAACGGGGGATCGCCGTGTCGCAAGGGAGCGCCGACGTGCTCGCCGAGGCCCTGCGCCGGGCACGCGCCACGGACGGTCGCTTCGCGGAGCGCAGTTTTCGATGTCGCGACAGCGCGGCCGCGCCGGCCGCTCGCGGCGTTTTTCGATATGCTCGTGGGGGATGCACCGGGGCGTCTTCTACGGGGTCATCGCGTTCGGCCTCGCGGTGGGCCTCTGCACGCTCGTCTACCTTCTCGCCCGCGGCTCGTCGCTGACGGACGCCGGGAAGATCGTCGCGATGCTCGTCGTCGTGCTCGCGGTCCGTCCGCTCGTCCCCGTCGCGCGCAAGTCCCGGCTCCGCGGCGGCCGCCGGGCGACGCTCGGCGTCGCACTGCTCGTCTTCGCGCTCCTCGCCGGGGCGGGAGGGGTCATCGTCGCCCTCGTGGGGAGGGGGCGGTGGATCGGCTCCGCCGCCGCCCTCCTCGCGATCGCGGTCGCGTTCGCCGTCGCCGGCGCGCTCGTGCTCCGGATGCCGGGCCGGGCCGCGGCTCCCGACGCGATGCGCTGGCCGGCGGACGCGAGGGCGCCGGAGTAGGTCGATGCGGGCGGGCGTTGCCGGACCTTCCGTGCG
>WYBS01000210.1 GCA_011525755.1 Planctomycetaceae bacterium | reverse complement strand
GCTGCCCGCGCTGCTTCGGCGCCTGCGAGGACCGCGGCATCGGCTACCGCTGAACCGGTACCACGTACGCCCCTTCCCGCCCGTAAACCATGTGCCGACAGCCATTTGCGACGCACCGACACGGACTTTGGCGTCCGGGTTTGCGGAGCCTTGGCGGCGGGCAGCAACCGCGCTTGCCACTGGGAGCCCAGTCCGAGGCGGAAGGCCGGGCTCGCGAAACACCCGGACCAAAGAGTCCGGGTTTGACCGCCCCAACTCCGCCCCGCCAAACGACTTGCACGCGCCGGGGGGCGTACTACGTACCGAGGTTCTTCCGCTTGGCGTCGGACCAGATGTGCTCGAGGCCGTAGTACGCGCGCTGCTCCGGGAGGAAGAGGTGGACGACGAGCGAGCCGTAGTCGAGCAGGATCCAGCTCGACTGCGCACCGCCCTCCACACCGAGGCGCGACACCTTGAGGCGCTTCGCCTCCTTCTCGCACGCCTCGAGGATCGCGCCCCCCTGCCGGGAGTTCAGGATCGTGGCGATCAGGAACTCGTCGGCGACGTCGGTCACGCCGCGGACGTCCAGCCAGACGATGTCCTCGGCCCGCTTGTCGTCGAGGATCTTCAAGACCGCTTCGGTGAAGCGGGTGGCCGCCTGCTTCGAGGCCTCGGCGTCCGTCAGCGTCACTCCTTCTTGCCGCCGCCCGCCGGCTCCTGGAATTCCTTGAGGAGGTCCTCCCACGCGACCTCGTGGAGCGTCACCGGCCGCCCGTACTCGAGGATCTTCCGCGCGTTCGCCTGGAAGGTGTCGGCGCCGATGAACTCCGCGTTCTCCGACCGCACGCCGGCGACCCAGTCGTACTTGTAGCCGCGGTTGTTCGGCGTCATGTAGCCGTGCTTAAGGGTCCGCTCGGCGTCCGTGACCCAGTAGACGACCCGGCCGTCGTCGTACGTCGTCTTCTCCACGAAGCCGACACGGGTGCCGCTCTTCTCGTCCCGGATCTCGTAGAGCGCCTTCGCCCGCTCGAACTTGGGCGACCAGTCCCCCTGGGACTCGGCCTTCTCCCTCTTGCCGGTCGAACCGCACGCGGCGAGCGCCGCGACGAGGAGGAGCGCGAAGGTTCTCGTCATCTGGACCAAGGATCGTAACGTATTCCGGGGATTCCCGGAAAGTGCCCTCCGCGACCGACCTCCTCGGCCCCCGCTCCCCCGTGGCGGGGGCGCTAAAGGGCTTCGCCCCGCGCCCTGAGCAGCTTTCCATGGCCGCGGCGGTCGAGGAGGCCCTCTCCGAGGGTCGCCACCTCGTGGTCGAGGCGGGGACCGGGGTGGGGAAGTCCTTCGCCTACCTCGTCCCCGCGCTCCTTCACCTGGGGGGGTCCGGGGGACCGGTGGTCGTCGCCACGCGCACGATCGCGCTCCAGGAGCAGCTCGTCTCGAAGGACATCCCGATGCTGCTCGACGCGCTCGGGATGCGGAACCTGAAGGTGGCGCTCGCGAAGGGGCGCGGGAACTACGTCTGCCGGCGGCGGACCGAGATGGCATCCGAAGAGGCGCGGGGGCTCTTCGAGGATGCCGCGAAGATCGCGGAGATCGCGCGCATCCGCGAGTGGGCGGCGACGAGCGCGGACGGGAGCCTCGCGGACCTCCCCTTCCGCCCCTCGTCCGAGGCGTGGGACGCGTGCCGCGCGGAGTCGGGCAACTGCCTCCACAAGCAGTGCCGCTTCTACGAGGAGTGCGCATACCAGCGCTCGCGCCGGGAGATGTACGGCGCGAGGCTCGTCGTAGCGAACCACGCGCTCGTCTTCGCCGACTTGGCGCTCCGCGAGGCGGGCGTGAAGCTCCTGCCCGACTACGAGTGCATCGTGCTCGACGAGGCGCACGCGATCGAGGACGACGCGGCCGAGCACTTCGGCGCGCGCGTGTCGCCCATCGGCATCGCGCGCGTGCTCGGCCGGTTCATGGGCGCCAAGCGTCGCACCGGACTCTTCGGCCGCGCGGAGGTGGGCCCGGACCTCTACGACGGCGTCGAAGAGGCGCGAGGGGCGTTGAGGAAGCTCTTCGAAGGCGTGGACCGCTTCCGCGCGGGCGGGAACGAGAGGCGGATCCGCGCCGCGGGCGCGTTCGACGAGCCGCTGACGGAGCCGCTCGCACGGCTCCTCGGGAAGCTGCGCGAGCGCCACGCGTCGATCGAGGACCCGGGGCTCGCGCTCGAGTGGAAGTCGCGGACGGACCGGCTCGAGGAGGACGTCCACGCGATCCGGCTGGTCCACGGCGTGCTCGATCGCGAATACGTCTACTGGGCGGAATCAGGGGGGCGCGGGGGGCACTCGGTGCTTCGCGCGGCGCCGGCGGACGTGGCGCCGATCCTCAGGCGCACGCTCTTCTCGCGCGTCCCGTGCGTGATCATGACGAGCGCGACGCTCCAGGTCGCGGGTTCGTTCGAGCACTTCAAGCGGCGCGTGGGCCTCGAGGAGCCCGACGAGCTGGCGCTCGGGAGCCCGTTCGACTTCAAGCGGCAGTGCCGGCTGCTCGTGTATCCCGCGATGCCCGACCCGCGCGACCCCGCGCACGAGGCGGCGGCCGCGGCGGAGATCCGGAAGCTCGTGCTCGAGTCGAAGGGCGGCGCGTTCGTGCTCTTCACGTCGTACGGCGCGCTCGACCGCGCGCACAAGGCGGTCGCGAAGGACCTCGAGAAGGCGGGGCTCCACGTGCTCCGGCAGGGCGGGGACCAGCGGACGAGCGACATCGTCGCGGCGTTCCGGGAGAGGGGCGACTGCGTGCTCTTCGCGACGGACACGTTCTGGCAGGGGATCGACGTGCGCGGCAGGAACCTCCGCCTCGTGATCATCACGCGGCTGCCGTTCGCGGTGCCGGACCACCCGCTGCAGCAGGCGCGGCTCGAGCGGATCGAGGAGGGGGGCGGCGACCCCTTCAAGCAGTACTCGCTGCCGCAGGCCGTCCTGAAGCTGCGGCAGGGCTTCGGGCGCCTGATCCGCTCGCACGACGACGAGGGCACGGTCGCGATCCTCGACCCCCGCATCGCAACGAAGCCCTACGGCCGCACCTTCCTCTCCTCGCTCCCGGTGTCCATCACGAATTGTTAAGGCACAAGTCGTTGTGGGGTCGTGGCTTGCGGCACTCGGGTGCGGCATTGCTGCCGCAGCGGGCGCGCCCGAAACCCGGTCACCGGACCGCGAACCGGCCCTTCCCCTCGTCCCAAAGGAGCCGTTCCCCCGTCTCCTCCCAGAACGCCTCGATCGGGCCGAGCATCACCCCGCGCTCCTCGGGGCCGGCTGCCGGGTCGAAGAGGAACGGGCGGTCGACGAGCCGCGAGAGCAGCCCGAACGCCGCCTCGCGGACCGGCTGGCGGTTGTCGCTGAGCTTCGCGATCGCGAGGCCGACCGCCTCCTTCCGCGCGAGCTTGCCGATCAGCGCCTCGCGCTCCTCCGGCCGCGTCGCCACGTAGAGGTCGAAGAGCCCCTCGATCGTGTCCGGCGCGGCGCCCTTCTCCGTCACCGGCCCCTCCGCCTTGTCGCCGTGCCGCGTGGTCACGAGCTCGCGCGTCGCGCGCGTGAGGAAGAGCAGCGCAAGCGACGTCTCGTACGGCGTCTGGACCCTGTCCTTCGTCCTCTGCTCCTCGGGCATCACGCTGCCCCCCCCGCCCCCCCAGCTCCCGTCCGCGCCCTGCCGCTCGACGAGCCACCGGGCGCCCGGGACGTACCAGGTCGCGATGTCGAGACCGAGGACGGTCCCCACCCGCTCGATCGAGTAGACGAGGTAGTAGTCGAACCACCAGCCCCGGCGGGTGCCGAACATGGACGGCGAGGCAGGCGTGAGCGGCAGCAGCTTCAGCCCTCGCTTCACGGCCCGATGCTCCCGCGCGCGGGCGAGGGCGTCCTCCTTCCCGTCGAGCGAAACCGTCGCGTAGACGAGCGAGACGATGCCGGCAGCCGTCATCGTCGGCGTGGAACTCCGGTTGACCTTCCGGTACGTCCACCCGCCGTCGTCCTCCTGGTACTTGAGGAAGTGCTTCCGGATCTCCTCCCACGCGTCGCGCGGCACCTTGTAGGCCGCCATCTCCTGCGCCGCCCAGAGCGCCAGGACCGCGAACTGCGTGTTCGAGTTGTCGGGGATGTTGTCGCCCGAGGCCCCCTTGCGCCACGCCGTGCGGTCCCCCGCCCGCGCGGGGGCGCCCGTCCGCGCGGGGCCGAGGATGTACGTCCACATCCCGTCGGAGAGCTGGCCCATGACGAGCCGGTCCGCGGCCTCGTGAAGCGGCGTCCGGTACGCGACCGGGTCGATCCTCGTGAGCGCGAGGACGACGAGCGAGTTCGTGTAGGTCGCGGAGGACAGCCCGCCGTCGAGGAAATCCTTGTGCCCGAAAAGGAAGCTGAGCCCGCGGAACACGGCCGCGTCGTCCTTCGTGACGCCCGACGCGCCGAGCGCGTAGAGGCAGAGCGCCGTCATGCCCGCGGTCTGCGAGTGGTCGCTCCAGCGGAGGAAGTGCTGCGGGTCCTCCTGGCCACCCCAGTACCCGTCCGGCCGCTGTATGGATTTCAGGTACGCGACGCCCTTGCCGATCGCCTCGTTGATCCGCTTCCGGAGCGCGGGGTCCTTGACGTCCTTCGCGAACCGGTCGTCCTCGCCGGCGACGACGCCCGCGAGGACGAGGAGCGCCCACCACCGCATGCCCTATGGACTCGGCTCAGCGGTCGACGGGATGCACCTCGAGCAGCCCCCCGGCCCCCCAGACTTCGAGCTCGTAGGAGCCGCTCGGCACCTGGCGGAACGCGTAGGCCCCGTTCTCGATGCCCGCGACCGCGATCAGCGATCCGCCCTGCATCAGCCGGACGTACGACCCGGTGGCGTGCCCCGCGAGAACGCCGGTGTCCCCGGCCGGCAGCACGAGGACGGGGCCCATGCCCGTGGCGATCCCGCGGCCGCCGGCGGTCGCAACGATCCGGAGGGGGCCCGGGGGAACCGGGCCGAGCCGGTAGCCGCCCGCCGCGTCGGTGCGGCCGGAGCACACCTCGTCGCCGCCGCGCTGCGCGCTGACGACGGCGCCCGCGACCGGCGCGCCGCGCTCGTCGACGACGACTCCGTCGAGGAACCGCGCGGTGGCGAGATCGGCCGCGGTGCACACCGGGCGCAGCGTGCCGTCGAGGAGCGACATGCGCGCGTTGAAGTCGACGAGCAGGTCGGTGTCTTCGCCGATCGCGAAGGGGCCATCGATCTCGACGACGGGATCGCCGATGCCGAGCTCGCGCGGAGCGCCGTCGAGGGTGAGGTGATGGGCTCCCCGGGAAGAGGAGAGGCGGAGGACGATCTTGTCGTAGGAGCCCTTGCGCACGGTGCCGGACGCAAGCAGCTCGCGCCGGCCGTTGCGAAGCGAGAGCAGCTCGATCCGCCGGGGCCCGGACGAGAGCACGGCGGACCCGCCTGGCCCGCGGAGCTCGACGGACTCGACGGTGACGAAGAGCTCGTCGGCTTCGTCAACGGGGCTGTCGGAGATCCAGATCGCGACGCCGGTCGTGCCGCCGGAGCCGACGCTCAACGCCCAGTAGTCGGGCTCGGTGCACGCCGCCGCAAGCGCCGCCAGGACGACGAGGCGCCTCATGCGACCGATTCTATCCCCGTATCTCCCTTTCGGGGTCCGCCGGGCTACCGCACCCGCCGTCCCGCGCGCCAGTCCTGCCCGGTCAGCTCCTTGCCCGTCTCGTCCCACTCGCGCACGGTTCCGTCGAGCTCGTTCGCGCGATACGTGGCCTCGCGCTTCTTCTGGCCGTTCGGCCACCACTCGATCCAGATGCCGCTCCTCATGCCGTCCTTGTAGGGCCCCTCCTCCTTCTTCTGGCCGTTCCTGTGGAACGTCGGCCAAACGCCGTCGGCCGCGTTGCCTCCCTCGTACCGCAAGGTCCCCAAGTGCTCGCCCGTCGGGTACCAGTGCTCCCAGACGCCCTCCCGGACGCCGCCCTTGTAGTGGCCCGACATCGTCACGCGACCGTTCTCTCCGAAGTAGCGGACCTCGCCATCGACGATCTCGCCGTCCCTGTACTGGAACTCCACCGACAGCTGGCCGCTCCCGTGCCAGTGGCGCGCGGGGCCGTCCGGGCGGCCGTCGCGGTAGTGGATCTCCTCCACGAGCGTGTCCTTGTCCTGCCAGCGGCGCGCGACGCCTTCCTGGAGGCCGTCGCGGTACGTCGCCTCGTAGCTGACGGCGCCGTCCTCGAAGTAGGTTCGGAGGGTGCCATGCCTCCTGCCGAGGTGGAACTCGCACTCGCCCGCCAGCGTGCCGTCCTCGCGAAAGGACTGCGACCTCCCCTCGGGAAGCCCGTTCACGTAGGCCTGCGACTGCTGCACCGTCCCGTCCGGATGGCGACGGACCCACACCCCCTCGCGCTTCCCGTCCCGCATCTCGCCCTCCCACTCGTAGGGCTTCGCCGGCGGCACGATGCCGGGTGCGGGAGCCGCGGCTTCGACCGTCGCCGGGGTCTCGGCGGGAGGCCGCGCCGGTTCCGGTGGCGCGCTTCTCGGCGGCGGCGCGCGATCCGGCGCGGCCCCCCACCGCCCCGCGACGAGGCCCGCGAGGACGCCCGCTGCGAACGTGGCGGCGTGCGACGCGCGGAGTCGCCTCACGGCGTCGATCCTAGCACTAGGGTCTGTCTGGAAAGTCGGCCGTAAGGACCGAGGCTGAGCGAGCCGCCGCCAGACGAGGAAGGCCGACGAGCCGTATTGACGGAGAAATACGGTGAGGAGGCCTGACGAAGTATGGCGGCGGC
>WYBS01000209.1 GCA_011525755.1 Planctomycetaceae bacterium | reverse complement strand
GGGACGCCACGAGGCGCTAGGAGACGCGCTCGCGCCGAGGCTCCGAGGATCCATCCGACCGGCGATCGCGTCCCACGCACGAGCGTGCGCGGCCGGTTCCTACGTGCCGGTCGGATCCAGCGACCGGCGCCGCTGCCACTCCTCGAAGGACCACCCGGTCGGACACCGCCGGAAGAGGGCGACCTGCTCCGCGCCGAAGTGCCGGCGGAGATCGAGGAGCCACCGCGCGTACGGCCGCGCCTCCAGCGGCGGCGCCTCCCGCCCCTCCGCGCGCCGGAGCCCGGCCCGGAGCGCCGCGACGTGGACGCGCTGGTCCTTGGGCATCAGCGTCCGCGGGGAGCGAGCCGGTCCTCGATCCGGGATACGGCCTGCGCGATCGCCCCCACGCTGGCCTCGATGCGAGCCAGCCGGTCGGCCGCCTGGCGCTCACGGTCCTCCATACGATCCACGCGGGCGCGGTTGTCGGCCGCCGTCGCGTTCGTCGTCGCGAACATCGCGACGGCCGCGACGCACGGGACGGCGATCGCCACGAGAACCGCGAGGACCTTCAACGCCCTCATCGGATCCTCTCCGCGCGCGCCTCGGCGACGTTCCGCGGGCGACGGATCGTAGGACGCATCGACCTGAGGAGCGACGAGCTTACGCCGCGCGTGACGTGCTGCTCGCTGTCGATCGAGACAAGGGATCGGATCGTCATCGCACCGGAACCCGTGCCGCCTTCGCGCTCCAGAGCGCGCAGGTCGCGCGTACGCAGGACGACCTCGGGCTCGCGCTCCGCGATCCGCGTGATACTCGGCTCCGTGAACGTGCCGCCGAACTGCGCCGCCTTCACTCCGAAGATCCCCTTGAAGATCCCGAGCCACGCGTTCTTCGTCGCCTCACCGAGCAGCGCATCGAAAAACGCCTGCGACACGATCCCGGTGATCTGCTTCCCGAAGTTGATGAGGATCTCGTCCGCGTTGTGGAACCCCTCGAAGAGTCCATCCACCGTCGCGTTTGCAAGCGAGGACGTGAACGACGCCGATACCGCGTTCGCGGCTTGATCGGCCTTGAGCATCCGGGCGCGCATCTCCTCCGCGTCGCGCTCACGACCAGCGACGGCGCGGACCAATTTGAGCTTCTCGCGAAGGACATCGACCTCGGCCTTGCCGATATCGTGGAGCACGCCCGACTGGCGCGCCATCTCCTCGGCCGCGTCGAGCTGGCGGACCCACGCTTCCGCCTGCGCGTTGAGCACCGCGTCGCGCTCGTTCTCGCCCCCGAGGATCCGGTCAAGGACGTTCGCCTGCTGCTGGAGCGCCGCGTTCTCCTCCATCGTCGAGGAGATCCTCTTGAGCGCGAGGTCCGCAAGGTCGATGCGCTCCTGCATCTCCTTCGGGAACATCCCCTGCGCGAGGTCCTCGCGCTCCCCCGGCGCGCGCTGCGTTGCAAGGCCCCACTTGTCGATCGACGCAAGGCGGCGCTTCGCCCACTCGAAGTCGATTTCCCCCTGCGTCGGATCGCGCCCGAGCTGCTTGAGGAGATCCAGCGAGACTTCAAGCGCCTCGTTCTTCCGGTCGAGCCCGTGGACGAGATCCACGTATTCCTTGACCGCGCTCGTGGCCTGCTTCTGTTTCCTCGTGAGGACTTCGAGCGCGCCACCCGCGACGGTCAAGGCGAACGCCCACGGCGTGAACCGCGCCGGGAGGAGCAGGGCAGACATCAGCCCCGCTTCGCGCGCCGCGCCGCCGATCGACGACGCCAAGTCGTCCGAATCAGCCGCGGCGATCCGCTGCGCGTGAGACAGGAGCGAGACGGCGACCGTCGCCGTCCTGAGCCTCGACTCGAAGGATCGCGCGTAGCGTGACGCGACGTCTACCGATCGACCGGAGCGCCGCAGCGAGGAGTCGAGCTGGTCCGCGGCCGCGCTCCCGCGCCGCGCCGAATTCTCTACCGCCGCCCCGAGCTGCTGCGCCGCCGCCTGCGCCTGCGTCGTATCCAACGTCCACTGCTGGACGATCCCTTGTGCCTGTTGGTCGCCGGCCATGCGCGCTATCCCTCCGCCGTCGCCCCGAGCTGCGCGAGCTGCGCCTCGCGACGCTGGATCTCATCGCACGCCGCCTCGTCGCCCGCCGCGAGGCGCTTCTGCGCCTCCGCGAGCTGCTCCTGGACATGAGCGCGAGCCGCGGGAGCGAGCCTGTCTAGCGCGTCGTCGCGCGCGCCCGCGGCGGCCGCGAGGACCTCCGCCTTCCGCAGCTCCTCCGCCTCGCGCCTCTCGACCTTACCCTCGGGACTCGCGCGGTGGAGGTGGTCAAGGATGGCGTCGAGCCGATCCGAATCGTTCTTCGGGTTCTTCAGCCGCTCGGCACGGTCCGCCTCGGCCTTCGCCCGCGCCTGCGCCTCGTCGCGCGCCCGAGCCTTCGCGCTCCACCACGGATGCGCCTCGGGGGCGTCGCCTTCCGCGAGGATCGCGCGACCTACCGCTGCCAGCGACGGCACGACCGGCGGCAGGTCCGGGTAATAGAGACGGCGACCGTCTTTGAACATCGGCAGGATGCCGCGGCCGTGGTCAGCGGTGCGCTCGACGAACGAGCGCAGCGCGTAGTCCGGAATCGTCTCGCCGCCCAGCGTGATCTCGCCCGCCTCGTTCTGCGAGACGGCCGCGCCGTTGACGATGCCGGCGACGCGCTGCTGCCAGCGGCCCGCGTCCCCGCCTGCGTGGGGATTGCCGACGAACGGAAACGCCTCAAGCGCCCGGCTGAGATCCACGCGGGCGCGCGCCTTCAGCTTGTCAACGTAGATGTTGGTCGACTGCCGCCGCGCGGCGGCCTCGATGAGCTCGCGATCGGACGGCCAGTGCGTCTGCATCGTGGTCCTCTACTTTCTCGTGCCGGTCCGGGGATCGACGCGCGGGCCGCGAACCGGGGGCTGATGGATCGTCCGCGGGTCGACTCCGGGGTTCGCCGGCTTCGGATGAAGCGGGCCGTAGGGCTTCGACGTCACGTCGTTCTGCTGCTTGCCCATTGAAAAATCTCCTCAGTCTGAATTGAAGCCGTTGCCGTTCATCGGCGGCGCGGGTGGGGTGCCGCCGTTTAAGAACGTGAGCACCGCGGTTTTCACGTCCGTCGGATCGAAACGCGAAAACGCATCGCGGATCTCTTCGAGCCGCTCGGCCACCGGATCACTCTCGACTTCCAGTGTCTGGCGCGGGCGGCCCACGCAACGATCGAGATATGCCTCCCCCGCGTGCAGGCGGACCTTGATGTCCTCGTTCGGCGAGAGCGCGATCTCGGCGAGCATCGCCATAACCTTCCCGACCACCTCGGGATCGGCCGCCTCCTCCAGCGCACGACGGAGCCGGCCGACCTGCTTGGTCCCCCCACGGGGGCGTCCGCCGAGGGTATGCCCGGGGCGAAACTGCCCTGTCGGCAATCGACCGTTGTGGCCGTTCCCGTTCAGTCCGCTTTCGGCGCTCACGGTCCCCTTTCTACGGCATACGAGCCACGCAAGGGCGTGCTGTCCACCCAGAGCCGACGGAACACGCGGGCTGTTTTTTTTCTCCTACGCGCGCGAACAAGCAGTAAGCCAACAGAGCCGCTCTCGTGTACGCGCACGCGCGCGTAGGAAGAAAAAACCGCTCGCGAGAATCCGCCCCGTAGGCCGTGTTTCGAGAGCGGTTCTTTCCGTGCTCAACCCCTCCTGTCACTCGTCGCCAGTCAAGAATCCAGTGACACCACCCCCGCGGGGTGGCGCTCGGCCTGACCGAGAAGTCTTTTTCAGATTTGGGACAGTTTGCCCCTTCAAGCCCCCCTCGTGGGGGCGCATCGAGATTTGGGACACCTCGTCGCGGCGTTGGGGGGGGGTGAAGGTATCTTGTCGGCGTCCGTCGCGAAGAACTTGCCGCTCGCCGGGGGGCCTCGGCTCCCCGGCACGGCACCGACGACGCGGCGGAATCGGTCAGTTCTTCACCCCTTGAAAAAGGAGTTCTCGCGATGGATCCCTCCCGTATTGAGGTGCTCGGCGCCGCTGAGAAGGCGGGCGCCCTCAAGCCCCCGAAGATCGACCCGAGGCGTACGCTGCATGCGGGCGTGACGCTACCGTGGGGCTACCGCCGTGATGGCGGACAGGTGCGATGCCCGGACGGCGTGGTAATCCCGGTCACCTGGACGCCGGAGCCGGACCGGCCGCTCTCGCCGAAGGTCGTGCAGGAGCGGCTCGCGTTCATGCGCCGGATGCACGATCGCTACATGAGCCCCGCGGGCGAACGTCATCGTGCGTGGCGCCGCGTTCGTGCCGCGCGTTCGCTCGCGCAGATGGCGTGCGAGGCGCGGCAGGAGAAGCCGCGCGCCGCGCCCCCTCGGGAGCCGCGCCGTCGCGAGCGCTCCTCTTCCTCTTCCTCTTCCCGCTCCTCCTCGCCCGCCACCTCCTCCGCGCCCCCCGACGACGGCGCCCCAAGCGGCGGCCCACGATCGCGCGGCGAGTGGCTCGCGTCGCTCGTCGCCTCCGGCGTCGTCGCGAGCGACGGGCGCCTCAAGCGTGACGTATACGATCGCTTCGAGCGCGTGTGGATCCGCGCCGACGCGCCGCCGTCACGCACTCGTGCAGGGTCCGTCCGCGAGATCGCGAAGCGTACTGGCTTCTCGCGGTCGACGATCGCGAGACTGAGGAAGGCCGGGCAGCTCGACGCGATCCTCGCGGGAAGGGGGGTCGCATGAAGCGCAGTTACTCTCCGCTCGCGACGTGGCGCCGGTCGAGGGGACTCTCGCGCTCCGAGCTGGCACGTATTGTCGGCTTCTACGTTGGCGACCTCGCCGCCGGAATCGCGCACATCGAGGCCGGTCTGCGGTCGATCGACACGCTACATCCGCGGATCTCCGAGAGCGTGCCGCCTGAAGTCATCGACGCTCACAAGAGCTGGGAAGGCGAGGTGGGCGCATGAATACGATCGCCCCCGACCTCGCGATCGCCCGCGAGTTCCTCGACCTCCTCGCGCCGGACGGCACGTTCACATTCCAGACGTTCGACGACGACGCGGACCGGCGGAACCGGCGCCTCGCGCGGATCTCGCACGGCACGCTCGATGATGTCGCCCGCGACCTCATCCAGCTCAACGACGCCGGCGCCGGGATCTTCGTCACCGTGAGCTCGACCGATCTCAAGGGGCGCGCCGCCAAGAATGTCACCGGCCTTCGTGCCCTCTACGTTGACCTGGACTCGCCCGCTCTCGCCGAGCCCCCGATCGAGCCGACCATCGTGGTCGCACGCGAAGCGGATCGGGTCCGGCGTCATCTCTACTGGTTGCTTGCCGACGGCCAGCCGCTCGACCGATTCACCGCGGCGCAGAAGGCGTTGATTCGTTTCTACGGTGCCGACAAGTCCGTCCACGATCTACCCCGCGTCATGCGGCTGCCCGGCTTCCTGCACCGGAAGGGCGAGCCGCAGCTCGTGCGGATCATGCGCCGTGGACCCGAAACGCGCTACACGATCGAGGAGGTTCTACGCGCGCACGGGATCGGAGCGAGTGAGGACAAGCCGCCTCCGCCTCCGTGCCCGGACGGCACCGAGCAGCTCGGCGACTTCGACGGCCGCGCGCGTCGCTGCCGTGCCTTTCTCAATCGGATCCCCGACGCCGTGTCGGGCGACCACGGACACAACAGGTGCCTCCAGGCCGCGTGCGAGTGCTTCAGGTTCGGCCTCGACGACGCGCAGGCGCGCGAGACGCTCGACTGGTTCAACAGCGCGAAGTGCAAGCCGCCGTTCTCCCGCGCCGAGCTCGACCACAAGCTGGCGGACGCGATGCAGAAGGTGCTCGGTGAGGGCGACTTCGGCTCGCGGCTGGAAGAGGAGCGGAAGCCGCATGGCGCACGGCAGGACTTCACCGCGGCGGGCGTCGTGCTCGTCGTGGAGGACGCGCGCGCGACTGAGACGCGCTGGTCTGCCACGGTGCGCGTCGTCGACGCGAAAACCGGCGAGGATCTCGGCTCGTTTCCGGTGACGACCTCACCTACCGGGCTGCACGCCGCAGAGCGGGAGCTCATGCGGCTGCTGAAGGACGCCCGTCGCGTGTACGGCAGCGACGACGACGCGGCGCTTCGACGCACACTGAGGAGCGCACTCGACCGGAAGAACCTCGAAGAGCTCGCGCGCCGCGAGGAAGCGGAGGAGCTGCGATCGCGGCCGCGCCAATGGGGGCGCGACCCGATCGTCGATCTCGTCGCCGGGCACCTCGGAGCCACGATCTCGCCCGCGTTCGCCGGAACCAAGGGCAAGGCATGGAGCGAGACACAAGGCCGCACGGTCGAAAAATCCGATCTCGGCGTGACGACCGCCCTCTTGGCGAAGATCGCCGACGGCGACGAGTTCCTCGGGAAGCTCGCCGCGAAGAAGGGACTACTGGCGCTGAAGCAGCTCGCGGAGAACGCGCTCGACGTGGCGTGGTCAGACATCCTGCGAACGCTCCCCGATGAGATCGGCGCCGCCCTCGGTCCCCAGAGCAAGGCGGCCGAGGCGGTTCGTCGCCAAGTCGTGCGCGCGTTTCACGTCACAGAGACGTGGCGGAAGGAGTTGAGGAAGGACAACGACGGCAAGGATCGCGAGCACATCGAGCGCGCCAGTGCCGCGACGCGGACGCTGGGGCTCAAGCTCGGCAAGGTCTGGATCCGCGTACTTCCCGGGTGCGACGTCTGGGCGCGGATCGACTCGAAGGGCCGCACACGCTGGGGCATCCGGTTCTCGTTCGTCAACGGGACGCAGCTCAAGGGGTCCGCCAAGGCTCCGGTCTGCATCGAGCGCGCCTGCGACCAAGCAGCGCTTACTCGGCTCCTCAAGAATTACGGGATGCTCGACGAGAGCGGCGATCCGCCCGACCGGCTCACGGGCGGGGGCCGGATCGCGGTCCTGTCGCCCGAGCTCTGCGACGAGATCCTCGGCCACGAGCAGACGGCGTGCGACCCGGGGACGGGCGAGGTGCGCGAGGACGGGGGGGCACGGTGAAGCCCCCCGACAACCACGAGGACATACGGCCGGGCGTGCCGGCCGGCATCGGCTGGACCGGGGGGGGCGCTCGGCCCCCCCACATTAGCCACGGCGCGCCGGCCGCCGCGATCGCCGCGGGTGGCGACCTCCCGGTCCTCCTCCGCGTGCGCGACGTGGCGCGCGTCCTGGGGCTCTCAGCGCGAAGCGCCTACCGCCACGTCCGCGCCGGCGCCTGCGGCACGTACACCGAGCTCGGGGGCGTGATCCGCATCCGGCGGGACGTGTTCCTCCGGGCGATGGAGGGCACGAAATCCGGCTCCCGGAGGCGGAAACCTCTGGACAAGGCGACACGGTAGCG
>WYBS01000043.1 GCA_011525755.1 Planctomycetaceae bacterium | reverse complement strand
TCGGCCCGCCGTCGGGCGCCGCTGCGGCGAAGCGGCTACGGCGGGGCGAGCCCTACTCGATCTCGTGCGCCGAGAGGAACATCCCCTTCGAGAGCGACGCGAAGAACTCCTGGTATGCCGCCGGGTCGGTCACCGTCTTCGTCCCGGCGAGCGCGCTCGCCCGCACCGAGATCTGCTTCTCGCCGTGGCGCTTCACCGCGACCTGCACGCGCGTGACCCCGCCCGAGTACTTCGTCGCGCTGACGATGCCGAGCGGCGCGTTCGCGTCGTCGATCACGAACCCGAGGTCCTGGAGCGTCGCGATCACCTGGCGGAGCGTCTTCTGCTCGTCCGTCGTGTCGTAGAGGCGCGTCTGCATCGTCCGCAGCGCGGCCTGCTCCTCGGGCGCCTTCAGCAGCTCCTTGTGCGAGTAGTTGCACCCGGCGACGAGGAGGAGGGGAAGGACGATTCTCTTCATGCGTCGTGCGCCTCCAGGAGGAGCGCCTTCGAGAGCCTCTCGAAGAACTCCTGATAGTACTCGGGCCGGTCGAGCTGCTCCCGCTTCGTGATCTGGCCGGACGTGTCCCACACGATCCGCTGGAACGTCACGCGCACGACGACCGACTTCCGCCCGGACGGGTGCGTGACGACGGATGCGCGCAGCCTCTGGTGGTCGTCGTAGGGCACGTAGGTGCCGGCCAGCGCGCCGATGATCACCGCGGCGATGACCTGCCCGGCCTCGACCGCGGTCCTCTCCTTCGACGCCACGAGCACGCCGAGCGACTCCTCGGTCTTGTTCGAGATGAACCCGAGGTCCATGAGGAGCGCCGCGCTCGCGTGGAGCACGAGCGCCTCGTCGCGCGTGTCGTACCGCCGCGACTGCCGCACGCGCTGCGCGGCGGAGTCCGGCGGCACCGCGAAGACGGTGGACGGCGGCACCGCGGTGACGGTGCAGCCCGCGAGCAGGAGCGCCATCGCGGCGGCGCGCATGGCTACATGGTGACGACGTGGTAGCCGAACCTCGTGACCTTCTTCTCCTTGTCGAAGTGGATGATCACGGTGAACGAGCGCGTGCTGCCCTTCGCCTGCTCCTTGGTGCCCCAGAGGAAGACGACCCAGTACCCGCTGTCCCGGCTCTCGACGTTCCTCGCGTACCGCTCGTAGACCCAGACCTCGTTGCCGTTCTCGTCGCCGGTGACGATGTTCGGGCTGCCGAGCGCGGCGGCCACCTCCGCGCCGCTCATGCCGGTGCGGATCTCGCGCTGGACGACGCCCGCGGTGAGCTGCTTCCCGTCCTCCTCGGGCGGCGGCGACTTGCAGCCGAAAGCGAAGGCCACGAGAGAGAGGATCGCTGCCGTTCTCATGCTGGCAAACCTCCACTCCCATCGTAACTGCGGAGGTGCGCTCCCCGCGGACAGGGAGGGGGAGGGGCCCGGGGAGGGGGAGGCTATTCCCGCGACCGCATGTGGCAGAGGTGGCAGCTCACGGGGGCCTTCGTCCCCTCCCCCGCGCCCCCGCCCTTCACCCGCTCCGGCGCGAGCGCGCGGAACGGCCACTTCCCCGTCCCGTCCGCCTCGAGGCTCCGCTCGTAGGCGTCGAGCGCCTTCCTCGTCTCGCCGCGTTCCCGGAACCCCTCGCCCGCCCAGAAGAGGAACCCCGCGCGCGTGAACGGCGCCTTCGGGCCGTCCGCATAAGGCGCCCCCTTGAGCTCGCCCGGCACGAAGCGCGTGCGGTCCATCTTCTCCTTGAGGCGCACCTCGAGCGTCGCGTAGACGTCCTCCTCCGCCTCTTCGAGCTTCAGGCCGGTGCGGCGGTAGGCGAACGCGCGGCCGAAGAGGTTCTGCTCGGGGTTGAGCTCGACGCCCTTCGCCATCACCGCCTCGCCCTCCTCGCGCATGTCGTCGAGGCCCGCGGAGACGCCCGTCACGAAGAGCAGCGGGCCGAGCCAGCCGTGGATGCGGTTGTCGTCCGGGTCGAGCTCCATCGCCTTCCGGAAGAGCGCGATCCCCTCCGCCGCCACGTCGCCGCTCGTGTTCGTCTCGAGCCACCAGAGGCGGAGGAGGCCGCGGAGCAGCGGGTACTCCGCGTCCTTCGGGTTCTCCTCCTGCCCCGCCGCGAGTGCCTTGTCGAGCTTCCCGTAGTCGAGCTCGCCGCGCTCGAGCGCCGCGCGGAAGTCCTCCTTCGCCGTGTGCCAGTCCGCGGGCGGCGCGGCCTCCGCGAGCTTCTTCATGCGGGGATCGTCGGGGAACGAGCGGAGGCCGATCGCGAGGATCCGCTCCAGGTCGTCGGGGCGCCGCTTCGCGAGCAGCAGGAACGCCTCGGGGTAGGGGACGCTCCCCGGCTCCTTCTCCGCCTGCGCGACGAGCTGTTCGAGCGCCTTCAGTCCCTCTTCCTCCCTCCCGAAGAACGCGGGCAGCGCGAGGCAGGTGCGCGCGAGGGCGTAGCGCGCCTCGACGCGGGAGGGCTCCTCCTCGAGCGCCTTCTCGAGGAGCCCGATCGCCTCGACCGAGAGCGAGCCCTTCTCCATCATCTGGGCCCGCGGCACGCGGCAGAGGATGAGGATCTCCGCGAGCCGCTGGCGCGTCTCGGCCGAGGGCTTCCTCGCGAGATCGGCGCGAAGCGCCGCCTCGACCTCGGCGATCCGCTTCGCGGCTGCCGCCTCGTCGGCGATCGCCCGGATCTCCGCGAGGGTCTTTCGCCACTCCTCGCGTTCCTCGTCGGCGTACCCGGCGCAGGCGAGGACGAGGATCCCGATGGCCATTCGCTTCATGCCTTCCTCCGCGCGCCGCGCTGTCGCACGCGCCGCATCGACTCCTCGCACCAGGCCAGCCGCGCGCGTCCGGCGTGGATGCCGAGCCGCAGCGTCAGGTGCGTGTGGAAACCGTGGTCGTCCTCCGTCTCGATCGTGGCCTCGATCTCCTCGAGCCTTTCGAGCCGCTCCGCCAGCCGCCGCTTGAGGTCCTTCAGGAACGCGAGCGTCCTCCCGTTGTCCCGCGCCTCGCCCATGAAGAAGAGCTGCGCGAGGTAGCCGAAGCGCTCCGGCGGAAGCTCGGGCTCCTCCGCGAGCCACGCGAGGAGCGCCTGCCTGCCCTGCGGCGTCCGGCGGTAGACGCGCCGCTCGGGCCCCTTCGAAGACGGCTCGACGCGGCTCGTGACGTGGCCTTCCTTCTCGAGCCGCCCGAGCGTCCGGTAGATCTGGCTCAGGTCCGCCGCCCAGAGGTGCCGCGCGCCGCGGCGGAACGCCGTCGCGACGTCGTAGCCGCTCCTCGGTTCGCGGAGGAGGCCCAGGAGGATCCCGTCGAGCACGCGGGTAGTATATGACTTTGCACATAGCGATCAAGTCCGCGCGGCGGAAACCGGGGGGGCCGGGGGGGCTTGCGGGGGGTGCGCTAATGGCCGCATGGGAGGCGAGCGGGAGCCCGTGGTCAGGGACGGCTGGGCGCGAGCGGCCGCCGAGGTCCTCGCGGAGCTCCGCACGGACCGCGGCCGGGGCCTCGCCCCCGACGAAGCGGCCGCGCGGCTCCTCCGCCACGGCCCGAACGCGCTCGCGGAGGTCCGGCCGAAGAGCGCGTGGACGATCCTGCTCCGCCAGCTCAAGAGCGTCATCATGGCGCTCCTCGCCGCGGCGGCGGCGGTCTCGCTCGCGTTCGGCGAGACCGTCGACGCGGTCGCGATCGTCGCCGTCCTCGCGATCAACGTGGCGATCGGCTTCTTCTCGGAGCTCCGCGCGACGCGGTCGATGGAGGCGCTGAGGAAGCTCGGGAGCGTCATGGCCCGCGTGCGCCGCGGCGGAACGGCCCGCGAGGTCCCCGCGAAGGACCTCGTGCCCGGCGACATCCTTGTCCTCGAGGGCGGTGACGTCGTGAGCGCGGACCTCCGCATCCTCGAGGCATCGCGCCTCCAGGCGGACGAGTCCACGCTCACCGGCGAGTCGGCGCCCGTGGGCAAGGGGACCGAGCCCCTGCCCCTGGACACGCCGCTCGTCGAGCGGACGAACATGCTCTTCCGCGGCACGGCCGTCGTGCGCGGCTCCGGCGAGGGGATCGTCGTGGCGACCGGCATGGCGACCGAGCTCGGCCGGATCGCGCTCCTCGTCGAGCAGGCGGAGGACGAGGTCACGCCGCTCGAGAAGCGGCTCGAGGCGCTCGGGCGAAAGCTCGTCTACGCGACGCTCGTGATCGCGGTGCTGACGACGGCCGTGGGGATCCTCGCCGGGCGCGATGCCTTCCTGATGGTCGAGATGGGGATCGCGCTCGCGGTCGCGGCGATCCCCGAGGGGCTCCCGATCGTCGCGACGATCGCGCTCGCGCGCGGGATGTGGCGCCTCGCGCGGAGGAACGCGCTCGTGAACCGCCTCTCCGCCGTCGAGGCGCTCGGCGCGACGAACGTCGTCATGACCGACAAGACGGGCACGCTCACCGAGAACCGGATGACGCTTTCGCGCGTCGCGCTGCCCCTCCGCGACATCGATCTCCCCGCGCCCCCGGAGCCCCCCCTGATCGCGGCGCTCGAGATCGCCGTCCTCTGCAACAACGCGGCGCTGCCCGCGTCGGGCGACCCGCTCGAGCTGGCGCTTCTCGAGGGCGGCAGGAAGCTCGGGCTCTCGCGGGGCGCGCTCCTCGAGCGGCTGCCGGAGGTGCGCGAGGAGGCGTTCGACGCGACGCTGCGGATGATGGCGACCGTCCACCGCGACGGCGACCGTTTCCTCTACGCGGTGAAGGGCGCGCCGGAGGCGGTGGTGCACGCGTGCGGCTCGCCGCCGGGCTGGCTCGAGCGGAACGAGGCGCTGGCGCGGGAGGGCACGCGCGTGCTCGCGGTGGCGAGGAAACGGGGGGGCGCGGGGGACCAGCCGCCCTACGAGGGGCTCGAGATGCTCGGGCTGCTCGGGCTCTCGGACCCGCCGCGCGCGGACGCGCGCGAGGCGGTGGAGGCGTGCCGGCGCGCCGGGATCTCGGTCGTGATGGTGACCGGTGACCACGCGGCGACCGCCGGGGCGATCGCGCGCGCGGTCGGGATGGAGGAGGGGCGCGTCGTGCTCGGCAGGGACCTCGGCGCGCTGACGCGGCGGGAGCTTCTCGAGGTGCGCGTGTTCGCGCGCGTGGCGCCGGAGCAGAAGCTCGACCTCGTGCGCGCGCACCAGGAGGAGGGCTCGGTCGTCGCGATGACCGGCGACGGCGTCAACGACGCGCCCGCGCTCAAGAAGGCGGACATCGGGATCGCGATGGGGCTCCGGGGCACGGATGTCGCGCGCGAGGCGGCGGACGTGGTCCTGAAGGACGACGCGTTCTCGTCGATCGTCGCGGCGATCCGGCAGGGGCGGATCATCTTCGGCAACGTCCGGAAGTTCGTCTTCTACCTGCTCTCGTGCAACGCGAGCGAGATCCTGCTCGTCGCGGGCGCGACGGTCGCGGAATCCGCGCTGCCGATCCTGCCGCTGCAGATCCTCTTCCTGAACCTCGTGACGGACGTGTTCCCGGCGCTCGCGCTGGCGCTCGGGGAGGGCGAGGGCGCGGTGATGGAGCGGCCACCGCGGGATCCCCGGGAGCCCGTGCTCGCGGGGCGGCACTGGCTCGGGATCGCGGCGTACGGCGGGGTGATGACGGCGTGCGCGCTCGGGGCGCACGCGTGCTCGGTCCTTGGCCTCGGGTACGGCGACGCGCGCGCGGTGACGGTGGCGTTCCTCACGCTCGCGTTCGCGCAGGTGGTCCACGTCTTCAACATGCGCGACCGGGGCACGCCGTTCTTCCGGAACGAGATCACGCGGAGTCCGTGGGTGTGGGGGGCGGTCGGGCTCTGCTTCGTGCTCCTGCTCGCCGCGGTCTACGTCGATCCGCTCTCGCGCGTGCTCCGGCTGCCGCCGCCCGACGGCCGCGGGTGGCTCGTGATCCTCCTCGCCTCCGCAGCCGTGACCTTCACGCCCTCCTTCGGACGTAGCTGATTGTACGAAGCGGACTTGCGGCGTCCGTTTGCGGCACCGGCACGCGTGCCGCACGCGGCGCGGCTCCCTACGGCGCCGGGCACTGCCAGAGCGCCTGCAGCGGCAGCGCGTGCAGCCGCTCGCCGAAGGGCAGGACACGGTCGCCGAGGTGGAGCAGGACGCCGCGAGCGAATCGGTCGCCCATGGCCTTGGCGAGCCTCTCAAGCCCCTCGTAGTCCGCCCCGCGCGGCGTCGCTGTGGCCTTCACCTCGATCGCCGCGCAGCGGCCCCCGGGGCCCTCGAGAACGAGATCGACCTCCTCGCCTCCGTGCGTGCGGTAGTGGTACGCCTCGGCCCGGGTCCCGCTCCACGTGAGCTGCTTCACGATCTCCGCGACGACGAGGTTCTCGAGCAGCTGCCCGGCTGCGGGCGTCCTCTTCTCGAGCGCGTCCGGGTCCGCGTTCAGGAGACGCGCCGCGAGGCCCGTGTCCGCCAGATAGAGCTTCGGGCTCTTGACGAGGCGTTTGCCCAGGTTGGGAGTCCACGGCCAGAGGCGGAAGACGAGGAACGTCGTCTCGAGCAGCGCGAGGTAGCGCCGGAGCGTCGTCTGGGGAAGCGCCGTCGCGCGCGCCAACTCGGAGTAGTTCACGAGCGATCCGATGCGGGCCGCCGCGAGCCGGATGAGATGGGGGAGCCGGACGAGTCCTTCGATGTCCGACATCTCGCGCACGTCGCGCGTGATCACGGTCTCGAGATGCGAGTCGAACCACAGCCTCCGGGGCGCATCGTCGAGTCGCAGGGCCTCGGGGTAGCCGCCGGCCCTGATCCGCGCCCAGATGTCCTCGGGCTTCGGTGTCCACGACCTCCACGGGTCCACTTTGGAGAAGAGCGCATCGACGAAGCCCTCACGTGTGCCGTCGATCTCGCCTTGGGAGAGGGGATGCAGCGTGAGGATCAGCATCCGGCCCACCATGGCATCCGCCAGTCGGGGAAGGACGAGCTACGAAGCCGCTCGAGGCGTTCCGCACGCTGGCCGTCGACCGCGGCTGGATCAGCGCGGCGAACTGACGCGCAGCGCCTCGACCGCGCGGGCCAGCAGCGCGCGCAGCTCCGCCTCCAGCGCCGCCTCGCCGCCCTTCGCCGCGTCCGCCTGCACGTAGACGAGCGTCATCGGCTCGCGGTGTCCCACGAAGAGATCGGGGAGGATCGAGAGGTGGAAGCGGATCGGCTCCGCCACCGGCCGGTCGCCGTAGAGCAGCGCGTACGCGGCCATCCGCACCTCGCGGCCCTGCGCGAACTCGATCACCCGCGCGCCCGCGACGTCGCGCACCGCCGTCGCCGCGTGCCCGTACGTCAGCGCGAGCTCCGGGAAGTGGAAGAGCTTCTTCCCGTCCCAGCTCCGCGCCGCGAAGAGCTCGATCGCGCCGTACTGCCGCGTCACGAAGTCCCTCGCCCCGAAGTGCTCCAGGGTCGTGTCCGCCCTCCGCCGCCCGGGCTCGAAAGCCCCGAGCGCCGAGCCCAGCTCCGCCTCGAGCGAGCCGGGCGCGATCTCGGCCGGTCGCCGGTAGACGTTCAGCACCGTCGGGACCGCCGCCGCGAGGAGCAGGGCCGCCGCCCAAAGATGTCGCGCGCGCATCACGATCGCACCTCCCGGCGCGGAACGAGCAGTCGCTCGAGCGCGAGCACGAGCCCGAGCGCCGCCGCGAACGTGAACATCCCGGAGACCGGGTGGACCGCGGTGTCGAGGATCCCGCCGCCGAACGCGGCGATGAGCATCGAGAGGAGCACGCACCGCGCGAGGTTCGCGGCGATCGCCGCCGGCACCGCCAGCAGCACGAGCAGCGCGCCCCGCCAGAGCCGCGCGCGGCCCATGTACGCGAGCAGGAGCCCGACCATCAGCATCGCCATCAGCGCGGAGAACCCGCTGCACGCGTCCGCGATCTCGAGGCTCTCCGGCCCCACGCGCAGGTGGAAGCCCTCGCGGTGCACGTCGTATCCGAGGAACGAGAGCGCGCCTTCCGTGGAGACCGCCGCGACCTGCCGCAGCGCGAGGTGGATCGGCCGCGCGACGAAGAGCGGGATCGGGATCGCGAATCCGAGGAAGAGCAGCGGGAACCAGATCGCCTTCGCGCGCCTCGTGCCGAGCAGCAGCAGCGAAAGCCCCGCGATCGAAAGCAGCATCGAGACCGCGGAGAGGATCTCGAACCCGAGCATCGCGTCGAGCGTCTGGAGCAGCGCCGCGGGCGCGAGGAACAGGAATCCCAGCGCCGAGGAGGAGGGGGGCTCCGGGGGGAGGGACTTGAGGCGCGCCCGCGCGAGCCAGAACGCGAGCGGGAAGACGACGAACCCGTGGACGTGCCACCAGACGCCCATCGACCAGCGCTCGACGAACCATACGACCGTCGGGGCGTAGACGAGCGCGAAGAGCGCCGCGAGCACGATGGGCCCCGTGCCCGGCCTACGGCGGCGCGCCGCGGGCGCGGCGGCGGGCCGGGCGGCCGGGGTCGCGAGGGATTGCGTTGCCTGCATCTGGTGAGCGATTGCGCGGGTCTGCCCGCACGGGGCCCCGGCGCAATTGCCGTGCCTCCCCCCCGCGCCCCCCCTCTTCCGCCTCCCGTGTCGCGCGATTTGGACGTTTTTGTTCCCCCCGGGTTTTTGCCGATGGAGGCTGCCGATGGCCCGCGTCGTGGACGTCAAAGAGGCGGGGCAGGAGATCCGGCGGAGGCTCGGAGAGGTCCTCGTCCTGCCCGAATCGGTGGTGGAGCCCGTGCTCGTCGCGCTGCTCGCGAAGGGTCACGTGCTCATCGAGGGCATCCCCGGCACCGGGAAGACGCTCCTCGCCCGCACGATCGCGAAGCTCGTCGGCCTCGAGTTCAAGCGCATCCAGTTCACGAACGACCTGATGCCCAGTGACATCCTCGGGTCGTCCGTGTGGCGCCCGGGCCGCGAGGAGTTCGACTTCGTGAAGGGGCCGCTCTTCACGAACGTCGTCCTCGCCGACGAGATCAACCGCACGAGCCCGCGCACGCTCTCCTGCCTCCTCGAGGCGATGGAGAACGGCCACGTCTCGGTCGAGGGGAATCCGGTGACGCTCGCCGACCCCTTCTTCGTCCTCGCGACGCGGAACCCGATCGAGTTCCACGGCACGTACCCCGTGCCCGAGGCGGCGCTCGACCGCTTCCTCGTGCGCGTCACGATGACCTACCCGGCCGCCGACGGAGAGCTGCGCCTCTACCTCGGCCGCGACCCGGAGGCCGTGCTCGCGGAGACGGCGCCGGTGATCACCGCCGACGCGCTCAGGGGCCTCATGGAGGGCGCGCACCGAGCGAGGGTCAGCGAGCCCGTCGCGCGCTACGCCTACCAGGTCGTCGCGGCCACGCGCGAGGACGAGGCGATAGCGCTCGGGCTCTCGCCGCGCGCCGCGCTCGCGTGGCTCCGGGCCGCGCGCGCGCGCGCCTTCCTCGACGGGCGCGACTACGTGCTGCCCGACGACCTGAAGGCGCTCGCGGGCCCCGCGCTCGCCCACCGTCTCGTGCTCAAGGGAGGCGGGGACGCGGGCGCGCTCCTCGAGCGCGTCCTGAAGAGCGTCCCCGTGGAGCTGTGAGCCTCAGACCGACGGGCCTCGGCGTCCGCACGGCGCTCTTCTTTTTCCTGCTCGTCGCGGCGTTCTTCGCGGCGCCCTACGCGAACCTCTTCTTCCTCCTCCTCCTCTTCCTCACGATCCTCGGCGCCTTTGACCTGCTCGCGGCGCGCGCGAACCTCGCGGGGGCCTCGGGCCGCGTGGAGGAGATCCAGCCGATGCCCGCGGGCGCGGGCGGGGCGGGCCTCGCCGTCGTCGCGGCCGGGCGGCGGCGGTGGGCGGTCGCCGTGGAGGTGGAGTTGGAGGGGGCCCTTGGGACCCTGCGCGCCGCGCTCGGGCTCGCGGAGGGCGAGGCGAAGCTCGCGCTCCCGGTGCCGCCGCTCCCGCGCGGCCTCTACCGGGTGCGCGCGGCACGGATCGCATCGACGTGGCCGCTCGGCCTCTGGAAGGCGCGGCGCGCGATCGCCGCGCCCGCGGAGGTGGTCGTCTACCCCGCGCCGCTCGCGCTCGCGACGTCGCGCGGCGCGGGCGGCGGCGTCGGCGAGCTCTACGACATGCTCGGCTCGGCGCACGGCTTCCTCCAGCCGAGCGAGCTCCGCGAGTACCGCCCGGGCGACGAGCTGAGGCTCGTCCACTGGAAGGCGAGCGCGCGGAGGGGCACGCTCGTGATCAAGGAGTGGGAGGGGGGCACGGGGTCCGGACACGAGGTCGTGCTCGACCTGCGCGCGACAGGGGAGGAGCTCGAGGAGGGCCTCTCCGCCGTGAGCGCGCTCGCCCACGCCGCGAAGGAGCAGAAGGAGGTCCTGACCGTCCACAGCCAGGGCCTCTCGGCGACCTTCGGCGGCTCGCACCGGCCGTGGAGGGAGCTCTTCCGCTTCCTCGCGGCCGCCTCGCCGCTGCCAGAGGGCGGGCCGCCGCCGCCCCCGGTCTCGCCCGCCGTGCTGCGGCTGCCGCGGCGGAAGGGGGCCGCATGAGCAGTGGGGGCGAAGGCATGCGGCGGGCCCTGCGGGCCTGCATGATCTCGCTCGTCCTCGCGAGCCTCCTCTTCGTGCGGACCACCGAGGCCGCGCGCTGGCTGTGGCTCGGGCCGCTCTTCGGCCTCACGCTCGCGTCGCCGTGGCTGCTCCGGCTGGCGCGGTTCGTCTCGGTCCGCCTGCTCTGGAACCTGTCGGTCCTCGGCACGTTCGCGCTGCTCGTGCGCCACGTGACCTACGCCGGCGTCGCCTTCCTCCTCGAGGACGGCCTCCTGCTCGCGGCGCTCTGCCAGGTCCACCTCGTGAACAACCTCTCCGACGCGCAGAAGCCCGACCTCCTCTTCTTCAACTCGTTCCTCATCGCGGTCGTGACGAGCTTCCTCTCGCTGGACCTCGGCTACTCGCTCGTGCTGCTCGTCTACGCGCCGCTGCTCGTGGTGTCGATGCAGCTTCTCGCGCTCTCGCGCGCCGGGGTCGAGGGCACGCCTTCGCTCGTCCCCGCGATCGTCCGGAGCGGTCTCGTCCGCAGCGCCGGCGTCCTCGCGCTCACGCTCGCCCTCTTCCTCGTCGTTCCGCGCGACTTCGGCCGCCGCGGGCTCCTCGGCGAGACGCTCGGCCTCAAGGCGCCCGGCGCGCTCGAGGTCGCGTTCTCGGACCGGATCGACCTCGAGCAGTCGGGACAGGTCACGCAGAGCAGCCGGATCGTCATGACCGCCCGGTCGTCGGACGGGTCCGCGCCGCCCCTCTACTGGCGCGGCGCGGCGCTCGACGTATTCGACGGCCAGGGGTGGCGCGCCGCGCGCGGCGTGCACCAGGACGCCGCGTGGTGCGGCGGCCGGGGACTCTGGACGCGCACGCTCCCGTCCGCCGGCCGGACGATGGACGTCTACCTCGTCGATCCCGACGCGCCGCGCCTCTTCACGCCGCTCGACGCGCGGCGCCTCGAGCTGCGGAGTCCCGACGTCGACGCGGCGCCGCAGCCCGACGGCAACTTCCGGCGGATCCTCACCGGGCAGCGGCGGCCGGTCCGGTACACGGTCGAGATGGCGAAGCCGGCGACGCCGGGCGGTCGGCGGGACCCGGCGGGCGTCGGCGTGCACATCGCGCTCGACGCGCGCGCGGTGCCGCAGGAGGCCTACGACCTCCGCCACGAGCTGAAGCGGGGCATCGCCCCCGGAGCCCCCCAGCATGTCGTCGCCGAGCGTTTCCGCAGCGCCATCGCCGCGCGTTTCCCCTATCTCGTCCCCGGCGCCTCGGGCGGCGCCCGCTCCCTCGCGGAGTTCCTCCGCGGCGGCGCCGGCGCGCATTGCGAGTATTTCGCGACCGCGCTCGCGGTCACGCTGCGTCTCGAGGGGATCCCGTGCCGCGTCGTCACCGGCTACCGCTCCGACGAGACCAACGCACAGGATGGCCTCCTCACCGTGCGCGCGCAGCACGCCCACGCGTGGGTCGAGGTGCTCGACCCCGAGGCGGGGTGGATGACCCTCGACGCCACGCCCGCGGGAGCCGGAGGCGCGGTGCAGGCGCGCGGGTTCCTGGATTCCGTACGGCAGACGGCGGAGCGCATCTGGGCCGCCGTCGCCGGGTTCAACACCGAGGCGCGGGAGACCCTGTTCGCGTGGTTCGGCGCGCTGCCGGGGCGCATCGCGCGAAGCCCGGGCGACGCCGCGCTCTTCTCCGTCGCGCTCGCGCTCGTCGTCGTCGCGGGGCGCCTCCGGCGCCGGCGCCGCGAGGAACCGCACGGCCGTGCGTACCGGAAGGCGCTGCGGAGGCTGAAGCTCGAGCTCGGGCCCACGGAGACGCCGCGTGAGCTGCTCGCGCGGGCGCGGAGGACCGCCTATCCCGCGGAAGGACTGCGGGAGCTGGAAGTCGCGACCGCCGTGCACGAGCAGGCGCGCTACGTCGGCTGACCGGGGGGCCGTTCGAGCTTCGCGTCGTCGTAGAACGCGATGCCGTGCCCCTCGCCGGCGCGCATCTTCGCGATCCAGACGATCTGGCCCGTGTGCCAGGAGAGGTGCTCGACGACGTGGTAGATCGCCTCGCGCGGGCTCGTGTCGAAGCCCTGGATCGTGAGGCTCCGGTCGAGTGCGATCCGGTTCTCGACGACCTGGGCCGCCTCCCCGATGGTCGCGGCGAGCGCGCCCATGAGCTCGGCCTTCGTGCCCCCCTCGCGCCGTGCGAACTCCTCGGAACGGCGTCGCCGGTCGGGCGCGCCCCCGAGGCCCCCGAGGATCCACTGCCGGATGTTCCCCTCGAGGTGGAGGAGGAGGTTGCCGACGCTCGTCGCCTTCCCGTGCGGCCGCCACCAGAGGTCCTCCTCGGGGAGCGTGTCGAGCGCATGGCGGAGGCGCGGGAGATAGACCTCGCGGAGGTACCGCGCGGATTCCCTCGTGAACCAGGCTTGCATGCGGACAGTTTCGCCGATAATGCCGCGCCATGCTGTGCCGCCACTTCGGCATCTGCGGCGGCTGCGCCACGCAGGATCTCCCGTACGGGGAGGAGGTCGCCCGCAAGGAGGCGGCGCTCGCCGAGGCGCTCGGCCGGCACGTCCTCGTGGTCCCGTCGCCGCGCGATCTCCACTACCGCACGCGGATGGACTACGTCTTCGCGTGGAACAAGCTCGGGCTCCGGAAGCGCGGCGACCCGCGCGGCGTCCTCGACCTCGAGGAGTGCCTGCTCGTGAGCCCCGAGGCGTTCACGCTCGTGCTCCGCGCGAAGGAGGCGGCGAAGCGGCTCGGCCTCAAGTCGTACGTCTACACCGCGGGCGTCGGGTACCTCCGCTACATCACGGTGCGCGAGGCACCGGTCTCGGGCGAGCGGATGCTCATCCTCCTCACCAACGGCACCGAGCCGCTCGTGCGCCCGCTCCTCGACGAGGCGGAGGGCTGGGCGGATTCCGTCGTCTGGGCATCGAGCGGGCGGCGCGCCGACGTCTCGACGGGCGACGTCGTCGAGACGCGCGGCCGCGGCTGGATCGAGGAGCGGATCGGCGCGCTGCGCCTGCGCTTCGGGCCGAACTCGTTCTTCCAGGCGAACCCGTGGCAGACGGAGCGGCTCTACGCGCACGTCGCGGAGCGGGTCCTCGGCGACGTCCTGGACCTCTTCTGCGGCGTCGGCGGCTTCGCGCTCGCGGCGGCGCCGCGCGCGGCGTCGGTGACGGGCGTCGACGTCGTGGAGGAGGCGATCGGCTTCGCGCGCGCGAACGCGGAGCTGAACGGGATCGCGGCCCGCTTCGAGGCGGGCGACGCGGCGGGGTTCCTGCGCGCGTGCGACACGGTGATCCTCGATCCGCCGCGGGGGGGGCTCGGGGGCCGGGCGATCCACGCGATCGTGCGCGCGGCGCCGCGGAGGATCCTCTACGTCTCCTGCAACCCGAAGGCGCTCGCGACGGAGCTGCCGATGTTTCCCGGCTACGAGGCGACGGAGCTCAAGGGCTTCGACCTCTTCCCGCGGACGCCGCACGTCGAGGTGGTCGCGACGCTCGACCGCACGTCGCGCTAGGCTAGCCTAGTGCTTGTGCTTGCGCTTCTCCTCGCGGATGCGGGTCGTCACGTAGTGGTTCGTCGCGTCGATGAGGTCCTGCTCCGGGATCGAGCCGAGGTGGCGTTCGAGGGCGCCGGGGCCGTCCGCGGTCTCCGCGAACTCGTCGAGGAACGCCTTGTACTGCTTCCTGTACTTCCCCTCGCGGAGCCCGATCACGTAGAAGAGCGCCTCGTGCACCCACTCGTCGGGGTCGCGCTTGCGCAGCTCCTCGAGCTCGCTCAGCTTGTGGAACCGGATCGTCGAGTACCAGCCGAGGTACCCCTCATCGAGGCTCGGCAGGGGCATCCCGGTGCGCGCCTCGGCGCTCGCGAGGATCGACTCGCCGCGGAAGACCCAGTCCGGCCTCCAGTCGCCGTATCGCGCGAAGAAGAGCAGCCCGGTCGCCTCGCCGACGAGCCTCGACTCCTGGTCCTCGTTCTCCTTCGGGAACGGGATCGCGAAGAGGCGGCGGTCCGACCCGTCGGAGTGGAAGTCGGTCGAGCTCTCGCCGACGCGAGGATCGAGCTTCGCCCCCTGCGACTTCGAGTTGTGCACGAGGACGACGAGCGGCGCGTCGCTCTTCGGCAGCGGCCCGTGCTCGCGACGGAAGCGCTTCTCCGTGTCCCTGAGCGCCTTCACGAGCGGCGTGATCGAGGCGGCCACCTCCGGCGCGCGGGCGACGAGCCACACCCCCTCCCCCGACCTCTCGTACGTCGTGGGGACGGGCGGCCAGATCTCCACCTTCGCCCGGAAGGAGTCCGCGGCCGCCAGGAGGTCCGTCTCCGCCTGCGCGAAGTCCGCGGTCGCGCAGGAGATGTGGAGGAGGAAGAAGTTGTTCCTGACCGACAGGCAGAAGTACCCGTCGGTCCACTCCTCGGCGTTCACCGTCCGGTGCACGATGGCCCGCGGGCGCGGCTTCGTGCGGACCTCGGTCCTGTGGTCCGGCTTCTCCTGCTGCACCCACTGCGCGTGGTGGTGGGGCCAGGAGCGGGGATCCCAGCCGTTCCTGCGGACGAGCCACAGCCCGGCGCGCTTCGAGGAGCCCGGCAGCAGCACGTCCCAGCTGAGCTCCGCTTCCTTGTCGTCCTCCTCGAAGAGCACCCAGTCCGCGGGCAGGTCGAGCGTGTAGACCTTCCTCTTGATCTCGACGGTCGCGACCTTCTTGCCGGGCTCGCGGGCGGGGAACGCGGTCGTGCGCTCCGGCTTCGCCTCCGCCGCGGGCTTCTCCTCCTCCTCCGCGGGCCCCGTCGGCACCTCGTCGATGCTGATGCCGCTCTCGTCGTCCCCCGTGTCCTGCGCGAGCGCAGGGGCCGCGCAGAGGAGGAGCAGCGCGAGCAGGCGCGCCATGCCGCGATTCTAGGTCATGTGCGCCCGGCGGGCCAGCGCTATCCGACGAGGCCGATCAGCACGTCGCCGGCCGTCGGGGCGAGGGGCCGGTCGATGGTCCCGACCGTGATCCGGCCTCCCGAGACCGAGAGGAGCGGGACCGCGCCATCCCCGTGCTCCACCCGCCACTTCGCGAAGTCGAACTCCCCGGTGAGCCTCGTCGCCTTGACCTTCGCCCCGGCCTCGACCCTCGCGTCCAGCCGGTCATAGGTCCATTCGTTTCCGAAGAGGATGCGGCCGCGGAGGCCGGGGGCGATCGCCTGCTTCTCCGCGGAGAGCTGGTAGATCTCGCGACGGCCGAAGAGGTGCACGTAGTGGAGCGCGCAGAGCGCGTTCGTCTCGTCGTTCGGCGTGAGCGCGAGGACCCGCCCGAGCCCCGAGAGCTCGATCTCCTCGTCCGCCTCCTCGGAGAGCGCACTGCCCTCGTGGACCGGAAGCCCGTCGAGACGCGCCCGCGCGACGTTCGCGCGGTTCGTGTCCACGAGCAGCACGCTGTGCCCCTGCTCGCGGAGCGCGCGCGCGAGCTCGCGCGCGAAGCGGTGCGCGCCGATGAGGAGGACGCCCTGGGGGTCGGGGGTCGCGAGGCCGAGACGGTGCGCGAGCGGGCCGGCGCCGAGGCCGTAGGCGGCGACCGTCCCCGCGACGACGAGGAACATCGGCGCGACGACCCCCGAAGCCCCCTCGAATCCCCTCGCCTCGAGCCGGTACGCGAAGACGGCGGTGACCGTCGCCGCGACCGCCCCGCGCGGCGCGAGGCCCATGATGAAGATGCGCTCCGCCCTCGAGAGCGCCGACCCGATCGTGCACACGAACGCGACGAGCGGCCGCACGACGAGGATCAGCGCCACAAGGAAGACGATGGCGCCGAAGGGGATCTCCGCGAGGTCCCTCGCGCGCACGCGCGCCGCGAGGAGCAGGAAGAGCGCGGAGAGGACGAGCGTACGGAGGTTCTCCTTGAACTCGAGCACGTGGCGGAGGTTGACCTGGCGCTGGTGCGCGAGCAGCGCGCCCATGAGCGTCACCGCGAGGAGCCCGCTCTCGGCCTGCATCCCGTTCGAGGCCGCGTAGGCCGCGACGGCGAGCGCCAGCGCGACGAGCGCGTGCAGGTGGTCCGGGATCCAGTAGCGCCGGAGCACGGCTACGAGCGCCCACGCCCCGGCGGCGCCGACGAGGCCGCCGGCGGCGGCCGTCTTCACGATCCCGACCGCCGCGCGGCCCAGCGCGGGCTCGAGGCCGCCGCCCGCCACGATGCCCTCGAACACGAGCACGGCGAGGCTCGCGCCGACGGGGTCGATCAGGATCCCCTCCCACTTGAGGATCGGGCCGACCCTCCCCGCGGGCCGCACCTGGCGGAGGATCGGCAGCACGACGGTCGGGCCGCTGAGCGTGAGGATGGCGCCGACGAGGAGCGCGAGCGCGCGAGGGATCCCGAGGAGCGGCGCCGCGAGCCACGCCGTCACGAGCCAGCCGACGAGCGCACCGAGGGTGATGAGCCGGAGGACGACGCCCCGGTGCTCGCCCAGCTCGCGCACGTTGAGCGTGAGCGCCCCCTCGAAGAGGATGAAGGCGACCGAGAGGGAGACAAGCGGCACGAGGAGCGCGCCGAACATCGCGTCGGGGTCGATCAGCCCCGCCACGTCGGGGCCGGCGAGGAACCCGAAGACGAGGAGGAGCAGGATCGCGGGCATCCGGATCCGCCATCCGATCCACTGCGCCAGCGCGCCGAGGATGACGACGCTCGCGAGGCCGAGGGGAAGCGCGTGCTCCATCCGGTGCCGAGTGTAGCGGGAGGGTCCCCGGGGAACGGGATCGAGGGGGGCGCGGGGGGTCAGCTCGCCGCGACCTCGTCGATCACGTCCTCGTGGACGAAGATCGGCGCGCGGGCGCGGACCGCGAGGGCGATGGCGTCGGAGGGGCGGGCGTCCACGTCGAACTTCTCGGCCCCGCGGCGGAGGACGAGGTTCGCGTAGAACGTGCTCCGCTCGAGCTTCGTGACCTCGGTCCGCTCGATCGTGACGCCGAGCTGCTCGAGCACGGAGAAGAAGAGCTCGTGGGTGAGGGGGCGGGGGGGGAGCTGCTCCTTCACGAACCGGTCGATCGCGAACGCCTCGAAGACGGAGATGACGATCGGGAAGGTCCGCTCCCCCGTCTTCTCGCGCAGGAAGATGAACTGCTGGTCGGACGTGTCGTTGATGATGATGCGGGCCAGCTCGCACTCGACCATCCGGTCCATGGCGCGAGCAGTCTATCACCCGCGCACCGGGCAGGTGCGTCCCGCGCCGGGATCCGCATAATGGGGGGATGCCCACGCTGCGGGTGGCGCGCGGAAGGTCCACGGCGGAGGAGTTCCGCTTCGGGGAAGAGGCCACGATCGGCCGCGCCGAGGATTGCGACGTCCGCGTCTTCGACGAGGCCGCGAGCCGCTGCCACGCGGTCGTCCGGCGGGAGGGGGCCGACTGGGTCGCGATCGACCAGCGCTCGCTCAACGGGCTCTACGTGAACGGCAAGCGGGTCGAGCGGCACGTCCTGAAGACGGGCGACGAGATCACGGTGCGCAACCTCACGCTCGTCTTCGTGGCGGACGGGGCGGCGGAGCGGCCGACCGTGGTGGGGGAGCCGCTCCGGATCGAGTCGAGCATCGCGGAGCCCGCGGGCGCCCGCGTCGCCGGGGCGGACGAGGATCTGCTGCTCCGGCTCGGCGCGGTCTACCGGTTCGCCGAGGTGCTGCGAGCGCCGGCGCAACGCCTGCGCGAGGGCATCGTGGCCGCGATCGAGGAGGTCTTCCGGCCCTGCCGCGTCGCGCTCGTGCTGCCCGACGGGAACCTCGGCCCCTTCTCCCGGTCGGTCGTCGACCACGCGCGGTCGAAGGGCGAGGCGATCCTCGTCAGGGAGCCGCGCGTCGACCTCCCGGGCGCGACCTCGCTCGCGACGGAGAAGATCCTCTCGGCGATGGCCGCGCCGCTCGAGAAGTTCGGCGCGCTCTACGTGGATCGCGCGACGGGCGACGCGTTCCGGCCGGACGATCTGGAGTTCCTCGCGGCGCTCTCGGCGATGGCCGCGCCCGCCCTCCGCCCCCCCGGAGCCCCCCCTCCTCCCTCCGCGGCGGCGCATGAGATCCTCGGCCGTTCGCCCGCGGTCCAGAAGATGCGCGAGGAGATCGCGCGCGTCGCCCCGACCCCGGCGACCGTGCTCGTCACCGGCGAGACGGGCACGGGCAAGGAGCTCGTCGCGCGCGCGCTCCACGCGCAGTCGCCGCGGGCGCGGGGGCCCTTCGTCGCCGTCAACTGCGCGGCGTTCGTCGAGACGCTCCTCGAGGCGGAGCTCTTCGGCCACGAGAAGGGGGCGTTCACGGGCGCCGACCGCGCGCGGCCGGGGCGCTTCGAGCAGGCGCACGGCGGGACGATCTTCCTCGACGAGGTGGGCGAGCTCGCGCCGGGGCTCCAGGCGAAGCTCCTGCGCGTGCTCGAGACGCGCGAGTTCCACCGCGTGGGCGCGACGAAGCCGACGCGCGTGGACGTGCGGATCGTCGCGGCGACGAACCGCGACCTCCGGACCGGGTTCCGCGAGGACCTCTACTACCGGCTGTCGGTCGTGACGCTCCACTGCCCCGCGCTCCGCGACCGGCCGGGCGACGTGCGGCTGCTCGCGGAGGAGTTCCTCGGGAAGCGGTTCACGGAGGCGGCGCTCGAGAAGCTCGATGCGTACCGGTGGCCGGGCAACATCCGCGAGCTCAGGAACGTCTGCGAGCGGTGCGCGGTGATGGCGAAGGGCGAGCGGATCGACGCCGACGACCTCCCGCTCGAGATCCGGCTCGGCGGCCCCGCGCGCGCGCCGGGCGAGGTGAAGACGCTCAGGGAGATGGAGAAGGAGATGGTCGCGCGGGCGCTCGAGGCGACGGGCGGGAACAGGACCCGCGCGGCGAAGCTCCTCGGGATCACCTACCCGACGCTCAAGAAGAAGATCGACGAGTCCGGGCTGTAGGCAGGGGGGCCGGGGGGGGCCGAGAGCGGCCGACCCCGGACGGTCCGGGGTCGGCCGGGCTGGCCGTTCTACCCGTTCGGCCGTGCGACGATCTTGTCGCCGCCCGCGGCGATGTCCTCCTCGCCCTCGAGGAGTGCGCCGATGCGGCGGACGTCGTGGAACACTCCGTAGGAGCCCGGATAGGAGTATGTCCGGACATCTTCGGACTGCGGCTTCGGGCCGGTCAGGTACGCCTGGTCGTACTTGTTCTCGTTGAGGTAGGCCCACCAGTTGAACTGGGTGTTGTCGTAGGTGCCGCGCGCGCGGATGTGGCCTTCGGTGCGGAGGTAGATCTCGTCATCGTCCTCGGCCAGCGTGAACGTGTTGACGAACGTGTTGTCCCGGATGATCGCGCCGCCGACCGAGTGGACGAACCAGGGGACGCCCGTGTCTGATCCGTTGAAGCTGATCGACGGCCAGTAGTACCCGTTCTCGAACCTGTTCTTCCGGATCACGCGGCTCTTGACGTCGCCGGAGTAGCCCGCCCCGCTCGCGAGGTCGATGCTGGCGCCGTCCTGGAAGTTGCTGTCCTCGATCCGGTAGCCCTGGAGGTGCGACACGTTCGCGTCCTCGTCGAACCGCCAGTCGTTCAGGTACACGGAGCCCCCGAGATCGGAGATGTCGCACGCCCTCAGCGTGAAGTCGTCCCCGATCACCTCGATCGTCTTGTTCGACGCCGGGGTGTTGGGGCCGATGTCCAGCCCCTGCAGGGTCACCCCGTCCGCTTCGACGAAGATGCCGCTGTACCCGAAGTTGTTCGTGGCGTTCGTCGTGACGAACGCCTCGATATCGCGGTAGTCGAGGATCGGCCGTCCCTTCGCGTCGACGCCCCGAATCGTCAGTCCGTCCCGTCCCGGCCCCACGAACAGGCCGAACTGGTGTGGACCGTTCGCGGCCGGCGTGTCGGCGAGCACCGTCCTCCCGGTCGCCTTCTCGTAGTACTCGCCCGGGTACACGTCGATGACGTCCCCGTCCCCTGCCGCATCGATCGCCGCCTGGATGGTCGCGTAACATCCATCGCCCCCGGACTCCTTCACGCACAACGTGTCCGCCCCCGCCGGCGCGGCGCCGAGGAGAAGGAGCGCGACCGCCGCGACCCGGACCAGCACGATCCTCTGTTTCATGTGTGACACCTCCATGTACCCCGGATGAATGCGCCGCTTGCCTCGCCGCGCATCGGGGGGGAAGTCTAGCAGCAAGCGATTGACTCTGTCCCTGGTAGTTCGTGCGGAGTTGCGTCGGAGAATGCCAGTATGATGTTTTTTCTGGACGCAGCGGAAGTGATGCGCTTCCGGGGCACAGGGAGGGAGTGGGTCGGCGCGGGTCCTGTCTCGGGCCCCTCCCCGGCGCCTGGGCAAGACCAGCGGTCCGGACCGGTTCCACCGCGCCACGATGGACGCCATGGGCGCGGGCAAGCGCGAGGGGGCCGGCGGGGCCGCCCGTGCCGGGCGCGGTCCTCTGCTCCGGTCCGGCTGCGGAGGGGCCGTCCGCTGGACTCCTAACGGAGGGGGAGAAGAAGGCCGACAGATTCTGGGTATAGACGGTCTCGATGGACATCCACCCGGCCATCCTCGTCGTCCTCTTCCTCGTCGTCTTCGGCGTCGTCGCGTACCTGTCCTGGCTCGCGAAGAAGAAGCGGCAGGAGGCGTTCCGCGCGCTCGCGCAGCGGCTCGGCTGCCGCTACTACACGAACGACCCCTTCGGCCTCTCCGCCCGGTACGAGGGGCACTTCCCGACGCTCCAGCAGGGGTCGCGTCGCTACGCCTACAACGTCGTCGAGGGGATCCTCGACGGGCGGCGGATGCACCTCTTCGACCACCACCACGAGACCTACAGCCGGAACTCGAAGGGGCACAAGACCACGCACCACCATCACCGGACCTTCGTCTGCCTCGAGCACGACGCGGACCTCGGGCGGCTGGAGGTGCGGCCCGAGCACTTCCTCGACAAGGTGGGAGGGTTCTTCGGCTTCGACGACATCGACTTCGAGTCGGAGGAGTTCAGCCGCAAGTACCATGTGAAGGCGGCGGACCGGAAGCTCGCCTACGATGTCTTCCACCCGCAGATGATCGAGTTCTTCCTCCGCCTCGGGGACTTCAAGGTGACCGCCTCCAGGAACCTCGCCCTCTTCCGCCGGGGCTCGACCACGATGTCGATCGAGAGTATCGAGCGCACGCTCCTCGACGCCGACGGCTTCCTCGACCGGCTCCCGCGCTACCTCCGGAAGGACCGGCCGGCATGAGCGAGGCGGTCTGGATCCCGATCGTCATCGCGGTCGTCGTGCTCGGCTGGTTCCTCGGCACGTACAACGGCCTCGTGCGGCTCCGGCAGCACATCCGGGAGTCCTGGAGGAACATCGACGTCCAGCTGAAGCGGCGCTACGACCTGATCCCCAACCTCGTCGAGACCGTGAAGGGCTACGCGAGGCACGAGCGGGAGCTCCTCGAGCGGCTCATCGCGGCGCGCACGAAGGCCGCGGCCAACCACGGACCGGTCGCGAGCCAGGAGGCGGACGAGCGCCCGGTCATCTCCTCGCTCCGGCAGGTGCTTGCGCTCCAGGAGCGCTACCCCGAGCTGAAGGCGGACCGGAACTTCCTCGCGCTCCAGGAGGAGCTCGTGGACACGGAGGACCGGATCGCGGCGGCCCGGCGCTTCTTCAACGGCAACGTCCGCGACTTCAACAGCCGCTGCCAGTCGATCCCCTCCTCGATCGTCGCCTCCCTCTTCGGCTTCCGGGTCGAGAGCTTCTGGGAGGTCGAGGAGGCCTCGCACCGCGAGCGCCCCGACGTGCGGATCTGACCCCCTGCCCCCGGACCCCCTGACCCCCGCTACCGGTACTGGAAGACCATCGCGTAGATGATGAGGCCGATGAGGATGAGGCCGATGCCCAGCGCGATGAACCCGAAGATCTTGAGGCCCCGCTCGACGGGCTTCGGGAAGGGATCGACGAGGTGCTCCTCGAGCTTGCCCTCCGCGACGAGCTTCTCGTACTCCTCCGGCCTCTCGAACTTCAGCTCCTCGACCGTCACGCGGCCCGTGAAGATCACCGGGTCCATCGGGAACTTGTCCGGGCGGAAGTGCGTGTTGAAGAAGTGGATCGTGAAGATGAAGGCGACCGCGAGCAGCGCCTCGTCGCTGTGGATGATCGTGGCGACGTTCACCGCGGGACCGGGCAGGATGTAGGTGGCGACCTCCGGGAACCAGAGGATGAGCCCCGTGCACCCGATCACCGCGACGCCCCAGAACACCGCGAAGTAGTCGAACTTCTCCCAGTAGGTCCACCGGCCGTAGCGCGGCCTCGGCCCGACGCCGAAGAACCACTTCATCGACGCGACGAAGTCGTCGAGGTCCTTCCGGTTGAACATCAGGGAGTCGGGGCCGAAGATCATCTGGCGCCAGGTCTTCCCCTGCTGCTTGCGGGCGCGGCTCACCCCGACGAGGTGGGAGACGAAGACGCCCACGAGCAGCACCGCCGCGACGCGGTGGAGCATGTGCATGGAGTCGAAGCCGCCGAGCAGCGTGGCCACCACGCCCGCCCAGCCGGCGTACGAGAACTTGAGCGTCATGCCCGAGATCGCCAGCGTGAAGAAGCTGATCAGCATCAGCAGGTGCTGCGTGCGCTGGTAGCGGTCGAAGCGCCGGTAGAGCCGCACGCCCTGCGCCTTCGCGGCGGCGATCGCGGCGGCCCGGTGCGGCCTCCACTCGTCGCGCGTCAGCCACAGGCGGATGAGCCACGCGACGGTGTGGAGCAGCCCGAACGACAGCGTGCCGATGAGCAGCGCCGTCATGACCCAGAAGGACCAGAAGAGCCACGGATAGGTGTGGCGGTCGTGGTGGGTGGCGTGGGTCAGGTAGCCCGCGAATCGCCGGTGGGAGCCCGAGTGGCACTTCGCGCATGTCCCGACGACGTTCTCGCGCGAGAGCGTCGACTTCGGGTCCCACGGCGGCAGGATCCCGTGCGTCCCGTGGCAGTCGTGGCACCTGGCCGCGCGCTCCGATCCGAGGCGCGACACCTTCCCGTGGAACGTGTCGAAGAAGGTCTCCGACTCCTCCTCGTGGCACCGTCCGCACTGGTTCACGATCCGCGTCATGAAGTCCGACCGGTCCGTGCGGCTGATCTCGTGGGAGCTGTGGCAGTCGTTGCAGGTGGGCAGCGGGCGGTCGGTCTTCGTGTTCCCCGGCCAGTGGACGCTCGTCATCAGCGTCTGCTCGACGCCGTGGTGGCACTGGCCGCACGTGTCGGCGAGCCGCGACGGGTGGACCGTCGAGTTCGGGTCGGAGGGCGGAAGCTCGCTGTGCGCCGTGTGGCAGCTGATGCAGGTGGCCGTGACGAGAAGCCCGCTCTCGGTCAGCGCCGTGCCGTGGATGCTCTCGTAGTAGGCGCCCGGGATGTCGAGATCGCCGTGGATCCGGACCGCCGCCTTCTCGCCCTCCTGGTGGCATCGCGCGCAGAGCGCGGGGACGTTGCGCGGGAAGGTGGGGGAGTCCTGCCAGCTCTTGCTCTTCGTCGCGTGCTTGTCGTGGCAGTCGAGGCACACCGGGGCGTCGGGGTCGCCCTTCGCGTGGAGGGTGCCGTGGACGCTCGACTGGTACTGCGTCACCTGGTCCGCGTGGCAGGCGGAGCAGTCGACCTTCTTCTTCACCGTCTCGCAGGGGCGCACGTGCGACGGGTCCACGTCGGCGTGGCACTGGGCGCAGCCCACGGTCCTCTCCCCGTGCGTCGATGCCGCGTACGCCGCCTCGTCCACGAAGAGGGAGACCGTCTTCCCGTCGCGCCGCATCGCGAGGTCGGGCTTCCCGTGGCACTCCGACGTGAGGCAGTCCTTGTTGGCGATCCCGGCCGGGTAGAAGACGCGCCGCACCTTGTGCGGCTGGTGGCAGTCCACGCAGGCCGGGATCTTGTGGGGCTCGGATTCCCAGAGCTTGCCCTCGATCACCTTCCGGTGGACGAGCTCGATCTGCACGTGGCACTGCGTGCAGACCTTCGCGACGTTCTCGTGGTGGATGCTCGACCTCGGGTCGGTGTGCGGGAGGATGTCGTGCGACGTGTGGCACGACGTGCACACCGCGGTGACGGCGAGCCCCTTCTTGTAGAGGCCCTCGCCGTGCATGCCCTCCGAGTAGTTCTCGAGGATCCGGTCCTGCGGGATCTCGTGCGTGCGCGAGACCGGGGATCCCTCGTGGTGGCAGGTCCCGCAGAGCTGCGGGATCCTCATGTGGTTCGTCGGCGACGCGGGGTCCTCGGGCTTGAGGACGTCGTGGTGGCCGTGGCAGTCCGAGCAGGTGGGCGCCATCTCGTCGCCCTTCTTGAGCGCCTGGCCGTGGAGGCTCTTCCCGTGCGCCTCGCCCTCCTTGTCGTGGCAGTCGCCGCAGTTGACCGGCGCGAGGCCCGTCCTGTGCGGGTACTTCTTGACCCCGTCGAGGTCTCCGTGGCAGTCGACGCACCTCTGGCGCGCGTGGACGGACGCCTTGAGCTTCGCCTCGTCGACGAACATCGAGACGGTCTTGCCGTCGCGCGTCGCCGTGAACTCGGGGTCGTTGTGGCACTCGAGGCACTCCGCGTTGTCCTGCGCGAACGCGGGGGCGGCCGCGAGGACGAGGAGGAGAAGGAGGCGCCGGCTCATGGGGCGGCCGTTCCGCTCCGGTGGGGGGCGGTGGGGCTCCGGGGAGGCGGGGGCCGTGGCCGCGCGCATGTCCGCGCCCCGTTGCAAAGGAGGGTCCGGGCCGCTTGCCGAGCGGCCTGCCGCGGGGTCGCGGGCGGGGGTGGGGGCGTTTGCGCGGGCGTTCCCCCCCGCGCCCCCCCTCTTTCAGCTCGGCCAGAGCAGGCGGAAGGTGAGCCCGGTCACGAACGCGTAGATCGCGCCGTCGATCATCTGCCGAAGGGTGTTGGACCACGGCTGCCCGTGCCAGATCGAATCGAGGATCCGCGAGACGCCGTAGGCCGCGAAGGCGACGGTGCCGGTCACGCGCATCGCTTCGGCGCCCATGTCGCCGGGCCTGAGCGTGTGGCGCGCGACGTAGGCCGAGACGAAGCTCACGAGGAGGCAGAAGCCGAGCCAGAGCCCCAGGTACTTGGGCATCGCGGGCAGCCCGTTCGGCAGGATCGTGACGAGCGCGACCGGTCCCTTCACGTACTTCGCCTGCACGGCGGGATCGCTCATCTGCTTCATGTCCGGGCAGTGGGGCGTGACGTAGACGCCGGGCGCGAGCGCGCCGCCGCCGAGGCCCGCGCGCGCCGCCTCCTCGTTCGGGAACGGCTTGTAGTCGGCCTTGTGGTACTTGAGCACCATGTGGATGACCGAGCTCGCCGCGAAGACGGCGACGGCCGAGACGACGACGGGGAGCCACAGGCTCCCGAACTCCATGGCGGGCATCGCGGACCTCCTTGGGGCGCCGGGGGGGGACCCCCAGCCGGGTGCCGGATTCTACTCGCGCGGGGGCTTGGCGACGGGCACTTGGATCTCGTAGAAGCGGCGCGTCTCCGGCACCATCGGGCTGTTGTAGCCGAGGAGGCGCCACGTCCCCGCCGGGGCGAGCCCGTCGCGCTCGATGCGTTCCTCGATCGCGCGCCGCGCCTCCCGCACCCGCTCCGCGGTGGGCTGGCCGAAAAAGCCGAAGCTCGCGACGCGCGCGGGGCCGAGGTCGACGACCTCGACGCGACCGTCGCGGCCCTTCTCGCCCATGTCCGGCGCGCCGTAGAGGAACGCCATGTCGGTCATCGAGAAGTCGCCGTCCTTCTCGGCCATCGACATCTCGACGGGCGCGGTCATGGCGATGTCCCGCTTCTGGATGTGGCCGAAGAGGGTCCAGAACGCGCTCATCCCTCCCGCGACGCGCGCGGCGCGATAGCGCGGGTAGTCCTTTATCCGAACCTCGCCGACGGGGCCGGGCGCGGGGAACCCCTCGGGCACCGGGGCCTCGACCCGGATGGGGACGGGAAGCACGCCGTCGATCACGTGCACGACGCCGTTCCTCGCGGGAATGTCCGTCTTCGCGAGGGCGACGCCGCCCGCGGAGGCCCGCCCGCCCGGGGCGAGGAACTCGATCCTGTCGCCGGTCGCGTTGCGCAGATGGCCCGCCGCGATCGCACCGGCCGCCGCATGCCGTCCCGCAAAGAGGTGGCGCGCGAGCAGGTCGCGATCGACGTGCCTCCCCTCGAGGGCCTCGTCCGTCGGGGCGAGGACGGTGAAGGGGCCCTCGCTCTCGAGCATCGCGAGGAACCCCTCGCGCTCGAGGCCCTCCGCGAAACGCGCGAGGCCCGGCGCCGCCTTGAGGAGGGCGGCGACCGTGGGAGGTTCGTCCGCCGCGGCCGTGCCGGCGAGGGCGAGGAGGAGGGCGAACGCAAGATGCGACGAGGACGAGGGAACGCGGTGCGGGGTGGTCATGGGCGCGTAGGATGCGGCCAGTCGTGAATAATGTCAAGAAAAATATCCAGACAGAAAGGCCCTTGCGGGCCCCCCGCAAAGTTCCTTGTCGTCGTGGGGTGGAGGGGCCGCTGGGGAGGAGGGCCGCGGCTTTGGTCCCGGAGTTGCGCCGGGCCGCGGGTACCGTGGGAGCCACGCATTGATGATCGTCACCTGCCCTGCCTGCGGCCGGAAGGCCGCGGTCGCCGAGGAGGCCCGGGACGTCGTCTGCGACTGCGGGCGGCGGTTCGACCCCGCCGCGCGGCCGACGGTCGCCGACCCGTTCCTCGGGAAGGAGATCAAGGGGTACAGGATCGAGGAGCCGATCGGCAGCGGCGCGATGGGCACCGTCTACCGCGCGACGCAGCTCTCGCTCGGCCGCCACGTCGCGGTCAAGGTGCTCCCGCCGAACGTCAGCGACGACCCGCAGTTCGTCCACCGCTTCCACCGCGAGGCGGAGATCCTCGCGGCGCTCGCCCACAGCAACGTCGTCCAGGTGATCGATCGCGGCGAGGCCGACGGGCGCTACTTCATCGTCATGGAGTACGTGGACGGCGAGAGCCTCCGTTCGCTCCTGAAGCGCGGGCCCGTGCCGCCGCGGGACGCCTGCCGGATCTGCTCGCAGCTCCTCGAGGCGCTCGACTACGCCCACAAGAAGGGCGTCGTCCACCGGGACATCAAGCCGGAGAACATCCTGCTCTCGGAAGAGGGGACCGTGAAGGTAGCCGACTTCGGCGTCTCGCGCTTCCTCGAGGCGGATCCGCGCACGCGCCTCACCCGCACGCATTTCGTCCTCGGCACCTACGAGTACATGGCGCCCGAGCAGCGCGAGTCGGTGCAGGAGGCGGACGGCCGCTCGGACATCTACGCGACGGCCGTCGTCCTCTACGAGATGCTCACGGGTGAGCTCCCGATCGGCCGCTTCGACCTGCCGAGCCGGAAGCTCAAGGACGTCGATCGGCGCATCGACGCGATCCTCGAGAAGGGGCTCGCGAAGGATCCGGCGCGGCGTTACGAGCGCGCGAGCGCGATGGCGCGGGAGCTTTCTGCCGTGGCCTCCTCGCCCGGCGCCCCGGCCCTGCTCGGCGCGCCCCGCGACGCCATGGCGCGGCTCGGCGAGAAGCTGCGGGATAGCCCGGGCGCGCCGCCGCCGCGGCCCCCGAAGTCCTACGAGTTCCGGCTCGACGTCCTCCTGACCCTGCTCGGCGTCCTCGGCGTCCTGCTCGCCGTCGTCGGCGTCGGCTATCTCATCGCCGAGGATCGTTTCGAGGTCGGTCTCTACGATCTCGACCGCGACTCCGGGGGCCTGATCGTCGCGGCCTACGGCATCCTCCTCTGGAGGATCGCCGAGCGGGCGCGCCGGTTCGCCCGCGCTTCGCGTACGCTCCTGCTCGCGCTCACCGCGCTGCTCGCGCCGACGCTCGTCGGCCTGCCGATCACGGCCTGGACGTGGTGGTCGCTCCTCGGGGCGGACCTCCGCGCCTACTACGGCGCGCGGTCGAGAGGTCTCGGGACGGTCGCGGCCGCGGCCGTCGCGCAGGGCCTCCCGCTAGAGGGTCTCGAGGAGGAGGAGATCGCGCACCGCCGCGCCGCCGCGGGCGCCAATCGCCGCGCCGCGCGGATCCTCGGGGGCCTCGCGCTGCTCGCGTTCGGGCTCTGGCTCATCGTCGCGATCGAGACGCCCGGCAAGGCGGACCGCGACGAGGGAGCCGCGCTGATGCTCGTGACCGCGATCCTCGCGCTCTCCGCGATGGGCTTCGCCTTCCTCGCGCGCCGGGTGGGGCGGAGCGCCTGCCTCCGGCAGAACGCGCTCGTCTGGAGCGTGCTCGCCCCGGTCGCGCCGCGCGCGGCTCAGAGCGCAAGGTTCTTGGGACAGAGGTCCAAGGAACTTTCGCCCGCGTCCCTGCCCCCGGAGCCCCCTCTCTTCCCTTAACGCGCTTGTGCCGCGCGAGTTACGGCGACGAGCCCTCTCCGGCACGTCCCGTGCGAAAGGGCTCCCCGTGCGACGGAAGTTGCGGGCCGGCCTCGCAGGTGTCGGGGCCCCTGACAGCAACCGGGCCAAAGGAGGTTTGCGATGAAGAAACTGATCCTTCTCGGGATCGGACTCGCCTGCGCGGCCGCCTTCATCGGCTTCGATGCCGTGGGGGCGTTCTTCGACAGCGCGCGTGGCGAGGTCCGTTCGAAGCTCATGTCCCCCGAGGTCGAGCTGCAGGCCCAGATCTCGGAGGCGACGGAGCTCGCGGAGAAGTGCGGCGAGTCGGTGGTGAACGGGCGCATGTCCCTTGCCCGGCTCGACGCGATGATCCAGGAGCGGGAGCGGGACGTCACGCGCCGCGAGAAGGCGCTCGACCACGACAGGAACACGCTCGAGCGGCGGCGGACGATGCTCGAGGACGGGCGCGCCGTCTACCTGATCAACAGCGAGGAGGTCTCGCGGCGGACGCTCAACCAGGACGCGCTCCTGCGCGCCAAGGCGTTCTCCACCGACCGCGAGATCCTCGAGCACCTGAGGACGACGCTTGACGAGCTCAAGGCGCAGCGGGTCGAGACCGCGGCCGAGATCGAGGATGCGGTCGTCGAGGAGGCGAGGCTCGGGACCGAGATCGACTCGCTCAAGGCGGAGCTCGAGAACCTGAAGGCGCGCCGCGCCGTGGCGCAGACACGCGCGGAGGCGGCCTACGTCTTCGACCGGTCGGCCTTCGACAAGGCCCGCGAGCGGATCACGTCCATCCGCGTGACCATCGCGGAGCAGAACAAGCGGCTCGACTACTTCGGCAGGAACCCGTCGCGCAAGGGGCTGATCCCGGCGGAGACGGCGGCGCCGGAGGAGGACGGGGCCGAGGCGATCACTTCGGTCCTCGGCGACGCCCGCGTGCCGGCCGAGGCGCCGGCGGCGATGGCGGTCGTCCGCTGAACGGTTCGCGATACGGGGGGGCTCCGGGGCCCCCCCGGTCGCGGGGAGGGTACGACGTATGCGCGCTCTCGCACTGGTCCTCGTCGCCGCGGTCGCGGGGCTCTGGGGCTACTACCTCGTCGAGGTCGAGCCCCTCGACAGCGCGCCGCCCGTCGCGGTGGACTCCGACGGCGAGGAGTTCTCGGCCGCAACCCTCAACAACGAGGGAGTGCGGCTCGCGCGGCTCGGACGCCAAGGCGACGCGCTCGGGTACCTGGAGCGCGCGCGCGACTTCCGGCCGCTCGACCCGGTGATCGCGCGGAACGCGGCCCGGCAGGAGGCGCTCGTGCGCAAGGCCGGCTGGCGGCGGGCCCTCGCCGTCGGCACGGCGGCGGCGGCTCTCGCGCTCCTCGCGCAGGCCGTCCGCGGCACGATCGACCGCGCCCGGCTCTCGCGCGTGCGGGTGAAGGGCGACCCCTGGTTCGTGATCCCGCGCGAGCGCGATCGCGCCGAGCTCGCGCTCCGCTTCTCGGAGCCGCTCGGCTGCCTCGTCCGGCGCCACCCGCTGACGATCGTCTGGTCGAGCGCGCGGCACGGGAAGCACATGAAGAGCCGGCCGCCCGTCGAGGCGGAGGGCAAGGCGCTCACGGTGAAGCTCGAGGGCGAGCGCCTCGAACGGCTGCGGCGCTATCCCGGCGAGTGGAGGGGGTTCCTCTACCTCGGAAAGACGCAGGTCGGCGAAGCGGCCGCGAGGGTAGTCTGATGCGCGTGGAAGAAGAGCGGCCGACGAGGGCGGATCCTTCCCCCGAGGACCCCTTCCTTGGCCAGATCCTCGGCGGCTGCCGGATCGACGAGGTGCTGGGGCGCGGGGGCATGGGCGTCGTCTACAAGGCGACGCAGCTCTCGCTCAACCGGCCCGTCGCGATCAAGGTGCTGCCGGAGGAGGTGTGCGGGCAGCCGCAGTTCGTGGAGCGGTTCAAGCGCGAGGTGGACGTCCTCTCGCGTCTCTCGCACCCGAACGTCGTGACCGTCTTCGAGCGCGGCGAAATCGACGGCCGCCTCTACGTGATCATGGAGTACGTCCAGGGGACGTCGCTCCGCGAGGTGATCCGGAAGGGGCCGCTGCCGCCCCCCGAGGCGCTCGTGATCGTGCGCGGCGTCCTCGCCGCTCTCGAGCACGCGCACGGCAAGGGCATCATCCACCGGGACATCAAGCCCGAGAACGTGCTCGTGGCGCCCGGCGGGATCGTGAAGGTGGCCGACTTCGGCCTCTCGCGGCTCCTGGACCCGGTCGCCGCGACGCGGCTCACGCACACGAACATCCTGCTCGGCACGTACGAGTACATGGCGCCGGAGCAGCGCGAGAAGGCGAGGGAGGCGGACGAGCGCGCGGACATCTACGCGACGGGCGTCGTCCTCTACGAGCTGCTCGCGGGCGAGCTGCCGATCGGGCACTTCGCCGCGCTGTCGCGGAAGCGGCCGAGGGAGTGCGACTCGCGGATCGACGAGATCGTCGAGAGGAGCCTCGCGAAGTCGCCGGAGGACCGCTACCAGCACGCGTCGGAGATGGGGGCCGCGGTATCGCGCGTGCTGAGCGTAGCGATGGCGCCCGAGCCGCCGCCCGCCGCCGAGGCTCCGCCGCGACGCGAGGAGCCGTGCCGCGGGGGCCCGGACATCCACGTCGCCGCGCGGCTCACGGCCGAGGAGGAGGCGCGGGTCGACGGGCCGGGGCGCCGGCGGCGGCACAAGCACGAGGATCCGGCGAGCGGCGTCGGCTGCCTCGCGTTCCTCGTCGGGCTCGTGCTGGGCCTCAAGCTCCTGAAGTCCGCGATCCTCGCGGTCCTCGCCGTCATCCTCGTGCGAATGGTCGCGAGGCGCGGCACGCCTGCGAGGCGGATCGGGGCGGTCGCCGGCGCGGTCGTGCTCTCCGGCGTGCTCCTTCTCCTGTTCCTCGGCGTCCGGACCTCGGAGCCCGCGCCAGACGCGCCGCCGGTCGCGTTGCCCCCCGCCCTCGACTACGACGCCATCGCGTGGAAGGCGCTCACGGAGGGACCTCACGGCGTCATCGCCCACTGGACCGCCGGGAAGGTGCCGGGCTTCGTGGACAAGCTATCGGCCGACCCGGCGGCGATCCAGTGGGTCGCCGGCGAGCTCGGCGTGGACCCCGCCGTCGCGCGGCAGTACCGGCTGGTGAGCTGGCGCGACCAGATCATCCTCCTCGTGCCGAAGAGGGACGATCCGCTGAATCCGCGGGCCGAGGCGGCCTTCCGCTGGCTCCTCCTCAGCTCGGTCGGGGAGGTCGGCGGCGCTATCTCGGTCACGAAGCCGGTCTCCGCCTCGGATTTCAAGACGAGCCCTCCCAAGGGCCTCCCTGTCGCAGGCGACTAAAATGGACCGTGCGGAAGTAGACAGCGCCGTGGATCCCCTCAAGCGGACAAGGGTGAGCGAGTCGCATCCGGACCCCTTCGTGGGCCGCACCTTCGGCGGCTACCGGATCGAAGGCGTGATCGGCCGGGGCGGCATGGGCACCGTGTACATGGCCCGGCAGCTGAGCCTCGGCCGGCCGGTGGCGATCAAGGTGCTGCCCATGGACCTCGCGCGGGAGGAGCAGTTCCTCGAGCGGTTCCACCGCGAGGCCGACGCGCTCTCCCGGCTCTCCCACCCGAGCGTCGTCGCGGTCTTCGACCGCGGCGAGGTCGACGGGCAGCCCTACCTCGTCATGGAGTACGTCGAGGGCGCCTCGCTCCGCGAGGCGATGCGGAACGGCCCGCTCCCGCTCGCCGAGGCGCTGCGCGTCGCGGCGGCGGTCCTCACGGCGCTCGACCACGCGCACGAGAAGGGGATCGTCCACCGGGACATCAAGCCCGAGAACGTCCTCCTCTCGAGGGACGGCGTGGTGAAGGTCGCGGACTTCGGCCTATCGCGCCTCCTCGGCCCCGACGACACCACGCGGCTCACCCGCACGCAGCTCGTGCTCGGCACCTACGAGTACATGGCGCCCGAGCAGCGCGAGCACGCGCGCGAGGCCGACCCGCGCAGTGACCTCTACGCCATGGGCGTCGTCCTCTACGAGATGCTCGCGGGCGAGCTGCCGATCGGCCGCTTCGCGATGCCCTCGCGCAGGCGCCCGGAGGACTGCGACGCCCGCGTCGACGCGCTCGTCGAGCGGAGCCTCGAGAAGGACCCCGCGGGCCGCTTCCAGGGCGCGCGCGAGATGCGCGAGGCGGTCGAGGCGGTCCAGAGGAGCCCGCAGCCTCGCCCCGCGCCGATGTCCCCCCACGCCCCCCCCGGATACAAGCCGGTGCGCTTCGAGCACCACCTGGACAACCTCGCGACGATCGACCACGTCCTTGGCACGGTGGGCTACGTCCTCGGCTTCGTCGCGCTCTTCGGCACGTGGGGCTTCGGCGCGCCCGTCTTCCTGCTGTTCTTCGTCGGCGGCTGGTACCTGCGCCAGGCGGCCGAGGGCCTGCGGAAGTACCGCCCCGCGGCGCGGACGGCGCAGGCGGTGATCGCGATCCTCGCGGCGTGCACGGGCATCCTGCTCCCGTTCTCGATCTACTCGTTCTGGGTGCTCTTCTCGCACCGCGGGCGCACCTACTACGACGCGCGCGGGAGGGGCCTCGACGAGCACGCCGCGGCGCGGCACACGTACCGCGTGCTCGAGGAGCCGTACGTGCCGCCGCCCGCGCGCCGGCCCGCTCCCCCGCGCCCCTCGGCGATCCCCGTCCAGTCGATCGTCACCTCGGAGGTCTCGGAGGAACCCGCCGCGCCGCGGCGGTCGCGGATCATCTCCGCGGGGTTCTGGATCCTCGGGCTCACGTTCGTCGCGGTCATCCTGATGGCGACTGGCGACGCGGTCGAGCCCACGCTGCGGCTGTCGGAAGGGATCGGCGGGGTCGCCGCCTGCGGCCTCGCGGCAAGCGGGGCCCTCCTCGCGCTCGGGTTCCTGCGCGCGCTCTTCTCGCGCCGCGTGATGGGGGCGGGCACCGCGTTCCTCGGCCTCTTCCTCTGCGGGGTGCTCGGGCTCGGCTCCTACGTGGTCGTCGGCCGCGCGGCACCGCCGAACGTCCCGGGCGTCGTCGGCATCGGGCCCATCGAGCCCCTCGGGCTCTACCGCGGCTCGCTGCCGGCGTCCTTCGAGCGGGACTTCTTCCGCAAGGAGAACCGCCTCCAGATCGTCCAGAACGTGGTCGAGGAGCCGATCCCGGCGCTGCGCCTCGTCCGGAGGCACAGCAACTCGCTGTACGTCCAGTGCCCGCCCGGTGCGAAGAACCCGCGCCGGATCGCGCTCGCGGTCCAGCGGCTCCTCGAGGTCGAGCTCGACGGGGACTTCGAGCCCTCCGAACTCGACCCCGCCCCGGGCGACTGGGAGTTCCTCGCCCGCCTCGGCGACATCCGCTGACCGCGACGGTCAAGCCATCGCGCGTGCGCATCCCGTGGCGCGGCAAGGGGTTGCGTCGTCGGCGCGCGGCAGCCGTGCCGCAGATTGGTCCCCCCCTCCCCCGGCCCCATCCCTTAGAATGCCGCGCCCGTGCCGCATGAGGTCCTCGTCACACTCACCCGCAGCGGGCTCGAGGAGTCGCACCACCTTGGCTCCTACTGCGTGTTCGCGGACGGCCGCGTCGCGCGGAGTCGCGGCGACCTCCGTACGCCCGTCTACCTGCGCTCCGCGGCAAAGCCGTTCCAGGCGATCGCGGTCGTCGAGTCGGGCGCGCTCGAGCGGTTCCACGTCACCGAGGAGGAGCTCGCGCTCATCGCCGCGAGCCACAGCAGCACGCCGCGCCACGCGGAGACCGCCGCGTCGATCCTCAGGAAGGCCGGCGCCGGCCCCGAGCTGCTCCGCTGCGGCGGCCACCGCCCGATCGACGGCAAGGTCGCGGACGACTACGTCCGCCGCGGGATCCGCCCCGGCCGTCTCGAGGACAACTGCTCGGGCAAGCACGCGGGGATGATCGCGGCGGCGAAGGCGCTCGGCGAGGACGCCGCGACCTACGCCGACCAGACGCACCTCGTGCAGCGGAGAAACCTCGAGAACCTCGCGCTCTTCGCGGAGAGCGAAATCCGCGTCGGCGTCGACGGCTGCGCGGTGCCGAGCTTCGCCACCGGCCTCGAGGCCGCCGCCCGCGCGATCGCGCGCTACACCACGCCCGCCGGCCACCCGAAGGAGGCCGCGGCGCGCCGCGTCGCGAAGGCGATGCTCGCGCACCCCGACATGGTCGCGGGCGAGGGCCGCTTCGATACCGAGGTCATGCGCGCGGCGCAAGGCGGGCTTCTCGTGAAGTCGGGCGCCGAGGGCGTGATCCTCGTCGGCGTCATCGGCGGCCGCACCGGGATCGCGGTGAAGATCGGCGACGGCGCCGACCGCGCGCTGCAAGCGCTCACGGCGGCGATCCTCAAGGACATGGGCCTCGTCGACTACCCGCAGGCGCGCGAGGTGAAGACGCGCGAGGGGACGCCGGTGGGAGAGATCCGGGTGAGGCTGTGAGGCGGGTCGCGGACGTCCCCCGGATCCCGCGGCTCAGGCGCGACGCCCACAAGGGCGACCGCGGGCGCGTGCTGATCCTCGCGGGGTCGCTGCGCATGTCGGGCGCCGCCCGGCTGGCGGGGTGGGGGGGGCTGCGGGGGGGAGGGGGGCTCGTCACGGTCGCGACGCCCGACTGCGTCCATGCGGTCGTCGCGGCGGACCTGCCGTGCGCCCTCACGCTGCCGCTGCCGACGCGCCGCGGCGCGTTCGCGGCCTCCGGCGCCGCGCGCGCGCGCGAGTTCGCCCAGACGGCGGACGCGGTCGCGCTCGGCCCCGGCATCACGACCGACGCCAAGGCGTTCGTCGCCCGGTTCCTCAAGGGGCTCGGGAAGCCGATCGTGATCGACGCGGACGGCCTCAACATCCTCGCGCTGGAGCCGGACCTCATCGATTCGTTCGAGGCGCCCCGCGTGCTCACGCCGCACCCCGGCGAGGCCGCACGGCTCCTCGGCGGCAGGCTTCCGGAGGACCGGATCGCCGCCGCGGCGACGCTGGCCGAGCGTTACCGTGCCGTAATCGTGCTCAAGGGGATGGGCACCGTCGTGTGCGACGGCGAGAGCGCCTACGTCGAGCGCGCCGGCAACCCCGGCATGGCGACGGGCGGCACCGGCGACGTCCTCACCGGGCTCCTCGCCGCGCGGCTCGCGATGGGTGCGGCGCCCTTCGACGCCGCCGTGCAGGCCGTCCATGCCCACGCGCGCGCGGGCGACCTCGCCGCCGCCGCGGTGGGAGAGCAGAGCATGATCGCGACCGACCTCGTCGCGAACCTCCCGGCGGCGCTCGAGGAGCTCTGCGAGGAGTCGCCCCGCCGGATGAAGCCCGGCGGCAGCCGCCGGCGCGAGTGAACGCGGGGCCGCCCGGCACGGGACGTGCGAGAATCGCGAGGGCGAACCGGGACCTTCCGGGCGCCGTAGCAAGATGGGCGTGCTTCTCCCCCTCCTCCTCCTCCTCGCCTACGAGCTGCCGGACCTCGCAGGGATCCCCGCCCCCGAAGCCCCCCGTGCCTCGAGGATCGAGAGGGCCCTCGCGACGATCCGCACCGGCGAGGGATCCGAGGTGGACGTCGCCGTACGTGACCTCGCGCTCTGCGGCGAGACGGCGCTCCCCGCGATCGTCAGGCGCCTCGGCGAGGCCCAGGCCGGCGAGAGGCTCCTCCTGCTCGCGGCGGCGGCCCCGATGGCGCGCGCGGCGCCGCTCCTCGTCCAGGCGCGGGACGATCCCCACCCCGCGGTGCGCGCGTGGGCGACCGGCGCGGCGCGCGAGAAGGACCCCCCGCTTCGGGAGATCGCGGAAAGCTACCTCGACCTCTGCGCGGTCGCCGAGCAGCGTCTCTACGGCCGGGCGGAAGACGACCTGAAAGGGCTCGAGAACCCGATCCGGCGCCGCGAGGACTCGCTCGAGGTGCGCCGTCGCCGGTTCAAGGACGACAAGGAGCTGAACGAGAGGCTGCGCGGCGAACGCGACCGCGCGGCGATGCGGTTCGCGCGCGCGGGAGCGGCGGCCCTCGGGCGCGGCGAGCTGAAGCCCGACCCGAAGGATCCCGTCTTCGTCCTCTTCACGGGCCTTCTTCGCGAGGAGCACGACGCGGCCTACTTCGCCGCGGTCGCGCTCGTGAAGGCGGGCGCGGCGGCGGCGCCGGCCCTGGAGCAGCTGCTCGACCGCGAGAGCCAGGACCCGGGCCGGATCGCCCGTCTCCTGCGCCTCCTGTGCGCCATCCGGCCCGACGGCGGCCGCGGGCTCTACGACGCGTTCCCCATCCGCCGGCCCGAGGCGCAGCAGGAGCTCGTCGAGATCGCGCCCGAGGTGCTCGAGGGAGAGGCGCTCGTCGCGTTCCTCGAGGCGGCGGCGGTCGAGGCGGACGGATCCGTGCGTACCGCGGCGCTCGACGCGCTGCTCGAGCTTCCCGCGCCCGCGGGGCGGACGCCCGCGAAGGCGCTCCTCGACCCGCAGCGGTACGGGCCCGCGGAGTACAGGCGCGCGGCCGAGCTCCTCGCGCGCTGCGGCGACCTCGCGCCGCTCGAGCTCTTCGCGACGCTCCCGGCCGCGCAGCCGGGCCCCTCGGGCGACCCGCAGCGCATCTCGAACCTCAGCGCGGCGGCGCGGTCGGCGCTCCGCGGGGCGCCCGGCGACGCCGTCGAGGCGATGGGCCGCCGCCTGCTCGGCGCCGAGGCCAAGGGCCTCCGCACCCTCGGCATCGACCTCGTGCGCGAGAAGGAGACGCTCCTCGCGTTCGCCCGGGCGGAGCCCGTGGACGACCTCGCGCGCGCCGCGGTCCTCCGCCTCCTCGCGCTCCACCCCGACGCCGCGGAAGCCGCCGTCGAGGTCCTCCACGCGCGCGGCCTCGAGGTGGGGACCCCCGTGCTCCAGCTCCTCGTCGCGGCGCGCCGCATCGACCTCGTCGTCGCGCTCGCGGCGCGCGAGCGGGCGGCGCTCGCGATCCTCTCGAACCGGCCGTCGATCGATGCCGCGCACGAGCAGGCGCTGCTCGGGATCCACGACAACGCCGCTCCCGCGCGCAGGCGCGACGCGCTGGGCGCGCTCGTCGCGCTCGGGACCGAGGAGGCGCGGAAGCGGTGCGAGAGCGATCCGGACCTCGCGCTCGAGGTGCTGCGGCAGCGCGCGGAGTCGGGTTTCCGCTGCCCCTTCCCCTTCCCGCTCAAGCGGTTCCTCGAGGGCGCCGACGGGCCGCGGCTGAGGCTCCTCGCCGGCGTCGCCGAGGGCCTTCCCTCGGTCGAGCCCGGGCTCTTCTTCGAGATCTTCCGCGCGTGGGGAGGAGTGGAGGGCCCGGGAACCGAGGAGGGGAAGGCGCAGGAGCGCGCGCGGCTCTTCGACGGGATCGCGCGCACGGACGACGCCTCGAGCGCGAAGCTCTTCCTCGACCTCCTCGTCGCGGGCGAGACCAAGGAGCCGATGCTCGCGATGGGCACGCTCATGGCCGCGGCGAAGCATCTCGCGGCGGAGGATCTCGCCCGCCTCCTGCCGCTCCTGCGCCGGCAGGTGAAGGAGGAGCGGCCGCGCGACGGACGTCGGTCGCCGTTCAGCGCGCTCCGCCTCGTGCTCCTCCGCGGCGGGTTCAACGCGCTCGGCCACGCGCGTGTCGAGGCGGCGCTCGACGATCTGTGCGACGTGGTCCTCGACCCGACGCTCCAGCCCGCGGCGGTCGAGTGGAAGAAGGGGGAGGAGAGCTACGCCCCCTACTACGCGATCGACGCGCTCCGCGACTTCCCCGCCTCGACGGTGGAGCCGGCGTTCCGGCGCGCGCTCGCCCGGGCGGAGGAGCAGGGGCGGCTCGCGGCCCTCGACCCGGGCGACCTCGGGAGCCTCGCGGCGATCTGCCGGCAGGGGATCGGGGACGAATGGTGGACGCGCGGGCGCGCGCTCCATGAGGTCGGGCTCGCGCTCTCTGACACGATCGAGCGGCTGCCCGGCGGCGACGCGGCGTACGAGCGGATGATCTCGCTCGGAGGGCTCAACCGGTACGCGGAGGCGGCCGCGGAGGCGCGCAGGGCCGCGGCGCGCCGGCGTGCGCGCGGCTACACGGCCGTCGACGGGTTCGTCACGCCGGAGTACCTCGAGGCGCGGGGGCAGCTCTACGACGGGCTCGCCGCCCGCGACGCGAAGGCGATCTTCTCGGCGGCGGAGGCGGCGGACGACCCGTTCCTCTGGAACCTCGCGGCGTGGTACCTCCGGTTCCTCGTCGAGGACGCGGGGCTCGCCGCGCGCGCGGGCGAGGCGGCGGTGCGGAAGAGCGCGGGGCTTCACCGCATGTACCGGGACACGCTGGCCTCGGTGCGGAACCTCGAGGGACGGCCGCGCGAGGCGCTCCGGCTCCTCGACCCGGACGACCGCGTGCCCGCGCGCCGCCCGAGGATCCTCGGCAACCTCTGGCACGAGGCGTTCACGGCGGAGGCGTTCCTCCTGCTCGGCGACGAGACCGCGGCGCGCCACGCGCTCGACCGCGCCGTGCGCGACCGCCGCGCCCTTCCGCAGCTGCGGGCGGACCCGACGTTCGCGGGGTTCCCCGACGTCTTCCGCGACGCGGACGAGGACTTCTTCTACGACGTGCTCTTCGAGCGCGAGTGGGATTGAGTCGTCCCGCGCGCGATGCGTCGCGCGAGCCGGCGAATCGCGCCCGAGATCACGATCCATGCGGCCGCGAGCGGCAGGCACGCGGCCATCCACCGGAACGCGCCGGCGCCCAGGAAGATCGCGAGGACGGCGCTCAGGGCCGTCGCGGCGAGCGCCGCGAGCGCGAACGCGAGGACAGAGGCGACGACGTGCGCCCCCCGCCCCGCCCGGGGCTCGCCGTCGTCCGCCGCCGCGTCCGTGACCGCGCCGAGGACGTACGCGACCAGCATGAGGCCGACGCCGACGAGCAGGAGCACGTCATCCCGGCGGACGGCGCCGGCGACGAGGCAGGCGAGCGCCGCCCCGCCGGCGAACGTGGCCCGAAGCGCCCATCGGCCTTGCTCCTCGGTGAACCAGCCGTGCTGTCCCGCCACGACTACCCCCCGCGTTCCGGACAGCGGGACGGCAGGAGCGCGATGCGCTCGACGGTCAGGAGCAGCGGCGCCGCAGCGAGGGTCCGGACGAGCGTCCAGCCGCCCCCGGTCAGCCAGGCGACCCAGTTCGCGATCCACGCGAGGAAGAGGATCGGGAGGAGCGCGAGCGGCACGAGGCAGCCGAGCACGAGGCGCCTCGTCCCGGTGACCTGTCCGTCGCCCGCGCTCCAGTAGCCCCGGGCGACGCATGCCGAGCCGAACGCCCAGAGCCCGAGGAAGAACCCGGCGATCACGAGCAGGAGTCCGAAGGCCGGCTCGCCCGGCTCGCCCGGTCCGACGAGCGATGCCGCCGCTTGGCATAGGAGCGCGACCGCGCCGAGGACCGCTGCGAACCGCGCCCAGCCGCGGAACGTGCCCTGCGCCGGCACGCCTACCCGAGACGCCATGACTCGCCGGGAACGAGCTCCTTCACCTCGATGCCCTTCGGGCAAAAGCCGCTCGCGTCCTGCGCGAGGACCGGGAAGGTCTTGTAGTGGATCGGGATCGCGACCTTCGCGCCGATCATCTCGGCGGCGCGCGTCGCGAGCTCGGGGCCCATCGTGTACCGGTCGCCGATCGGCACGCACGCGACGTCGGGCCTGTAGATCTCGCCCAGGAGCTTCATGTCGCCGAAGATCCCCGTGTCGCCGCAGTGGTAGACCGTCTTCCCGCCGAGGTTGAGCACGACGCCGCACGGGTTCCCCATGTAGCGGCCGCTGTGCGACGACGAGTGGAACGCCTGCGTGAAGGCGACCCATCCCCACGCGGTGTTCACCCTGCCGCCCGGGTTCATGCCAATGGTCTCGACGCCGCTCCCCTCCTCCATGAGCGTGATCTCGTGGCAGGCGTAGACCGTCGCCTTGTTCCTTCTCGCGATCGCCCACGCGTCGCCCACGTGGTCCTCGTGGCCGTGCGTGAGCACCACCGCGTCGCACTTGACCTCCTCGGGCTTCGTCTTCGCGACCGGATTGCCGGTGAGGAACGGGTCGATCACGACCGCGTGCCTCCCGTCTCCGAACACGAACCCCGAGTGGCCGAGGAAACGGATCTCAAGCGCCATGGCGTCCTCCCTCGGGCGCGCTCTGTCGCCCCCGAGGGACAGCATAAGCTCCCCCCGCTCCCCCCTCAAGTCCTTGTGCCAGAGGCACTTGCGACGTTCCGCGGGAACGGCACGCCGTTCGTTATGGCGTTTCCCGGAGGCGAAAAGCCATGAGATCGATCCTGCTCCTCTCCCTTGTCGGCGTGCTCTCGGCCCCGGCGGCCGCGGGCGACATCTCGATCGGCTTCGGCTACAGCGACGGCCGCGGCCTCTCGATCGGCGTCGGCTACCGGGACCGCGACGACGGCCACCGGCATCGCGGCCACGGCCACCGCCACGTCGAGCACCGGAAGTGGGTGCCCGGCCACTACGAGACCGTGCACAGGAAGGTCTGGGTACCGGGCGTCTGCGAGCAGGTGTGGCAGCCGGCCGAGTACCGCTGGACCCGCGACCACTGCGGCCGCCGCGTGCGCGTGCTCGTGCGCGCCGCCGGCTACGTGACCGTCGAGCGCCCGGGCCACTACAGGACCGTGTGCGAGCAGGTCTGGGTCCCCGGCCGCTACGTCCGCTGCTGATCTTTCCGCGGGCCGCTCCGTTCGCGGGGCGGCCCGCGTTCTGTTCCGGGGGGGCGTGGGGGGCCGCCCGCCCCCGTCCGGGCTCCGGCGCGGAGATCAGTCGTGATGGCCTTCGTGCCCGCCTTCCTCCGCTTCGCCATGGCCTTCGTGCTTCCCGGCGGCGTGGAGGGCCTCGACGTAGTGGATGTAGCGGACGTAGGCGGCCACGTAGGCGCGGCCCGCCTCGACGCTCTCGTCCGCGTGCAGCCTCGCCTCGCGCGCGTGCGCGAAGCGCGCCTTGACCCCCTCCGCGACGTGCTTCGCGATCTCCTCCGCGAGCTTGTCGACGGAGCCGGTCTCGAGCGCGCGGTCCGCCGCGACGAACGCCGGGTCGATCGTGCCCGCGGGCTTGAGGCCGGTGTAGGGGGCGCCTTCCGACTCGCGGTGGATGCGCACGAGGGTCTCGAAGAATCGCATGTCCGCGAGGCCGCGCGCCTCGGCGCCGAGCGCCCGTACCTTGAGCGTCGTCGCGAACGCCTCCCGGATGGCCGCCTCGTCGTCCGCCCGGACCCACTTGAGGACGGCGGTGACGTCGCCCTTCTCCAGCGCGGCCCTCGCGTCGGCGACCACGGGGCCGTCGAGCGTGTCGCAGTGGGAGAAGGCGCCCGGCGCGAGCGCGAGGGCGGCGCCGAGGAGGGTGAGGAGCTTCGTTCTCATGAAAGGACCTCCTGCCCCCGATCCCCCCCTCCTTCCGCGCGCAAAGCGCGTTCCCCGCCGGGCGGGGCGCCCGCAGGGCGGCCGGCGCTCACGCCCCCTTGGGGAGGTTCCGCAGGATCCGCGCGATGAGCCCCGGGCCCTCGTAGATGAGGCCCGTGTAGACCTGCACGAGGCTCGCGCCGCCAAGGAGCCGCGCGCGCGCCTCCTCCGGCGAGTCGATCCCTCCGACCGAGATCAGCGGGAGCTTCGTGAGACGGCGCGCCTCGGCGAGGACCTCGCGGGCGCGGGGGGCGAGCGGGCGCCCGGAAAGGCCGCCCTCGAAGCAGACGCCCTCCGGACGTGCGAGCGTCGTGTTCACGAGGACGAGGCCGGCGGCGTGGGCCGACGCGCACGCCTCGATCGCGTCCTTCAGCTGGCGTTCCTCGAGGTCGGGCGAGAGCTTCACGAACACGGGCGTGCCCGCCGCCGCCGCGACCACGTGGCCGAGAAGCTCCTCGAGGTAGGCCTTCGTCTGGAGGTCGCGGAGGCCGGGCGTGTTCGGCGACGAGACGTTGACCGTGAAGTAGTCGGCGACCGAGCGCGTCGCGTCGAGCGCCGCGACGTAGTCCTCGGCCGCGCGCGTGAGCGGGGTGTCCTTGTTCTTGCCGAGGTTGATGCCGACGACGTCGCCCCTGAGCTTGTCGCGCCGGATGCGCGACGCGACCATCGACGCGCCGTCGCTCGGGAACCCGAGCGCGTTGCCGATCGCCTTGTGCTTGCCGAAGCGCCAGACCCGCGGGGGCGGGTTGCCCGGCTGCGGCCGGGGCGTCACGGTGCCGAACTCGACGAAGCCGAAGCCCAGCGCGCGCCAGAAGGGCAGCGCGATGCCGTTCTTGTCGTACCCGGCCGCGAGGCCGACGGGGTTCCCGAATCGCAGCCCCGCAACCTCGCGGTCGAGGCCCGGCACCTCGCGGCCGCCGACGATCCTCGCGAGGCCGCTGCCCCCGGCGCGGGCCGCCCGGAGCGCCAGCGCGTGCGCCTTCTCGGGGTCGAGCCGGAAGAGGAGCGCCCGGAGGCACGCGTAGCCGATTCCCATGGGCCCTGCACCGAGTCTAGGCGACGGTCCCAGCGGCCCGCGGGGCGCCGGCGTCGTCGGCTGGCCGATCGGCGGCGCGTCGGCGATAATCCGTCTTCCCGTGGCTGGCGAAACGTACGAAAGCCCCCTCGCCGGGCGGTATGCCGGCGCCGCGATGAAGCGGCTCTGGTCGCCGCTCACGTCCGCGCGCACCTGGCGGAAGCTCTGGCTCTGGCTCGCCGAGGGGCAGAAAGAGCTCGGCCTCGACGTCACCGAGGCGCAGCTCGCCGCGATGCGCGCGCACTTGGACGACGTCGATCTCGCGGACATCCGGCGCCGCGAGACGGAGATCCGCCACGACGTGATGGCGCACATCCAGAGCTTCGGGGCGCTCTGCCCCGAGGCGAAGCCGATCCTCCACTGGGGAGCCACGAGCGCCTACGTCCAGGACAACGGCGACCTGATCCTCATGAAGGAGTCGCTCGGCCTCGTCCGCAAGGGCCTCGTCAACGCGCTCGACGCGCTCGCCCGCTTCGCGCGGCAGTGGAAGGACCTGCCGACGCTCGGCTACACGCACTTCCAGCCCGCGCAGCCGACGACCGTGGGCAAGCGGGCGACGCTCTGGGCGCAGGACTTCCTCTTCGACCTCGAGGACGTCGAGCGGCTGCTCGCGACGCTCCCCTTCCGCGGCGTCAAGGGCACGACGGGCACGCAGGCCTCCTTCCACGTCCTCTTCAAGGGCGACCACGGAAAGGTCCGGAAGCTCGACGAGATCGTCACGAGGAAGGCGGGCTTCGCGAAGACCGCCGGCGTCTCGGGCCAGACGATCTCACGGAAGCAGGATGCGCGGGTCGCGGCCGTGCTCTCGGGCGTCGCGCAGAGCGCGGCGAAGTTCGGGAACGACGTGCGCCTCCTCCAGCACTTGGGCGAGATCGAGGAGCCGTTCGAGGCGTCGCAGGTCGGCTCCTCCGCGATGCCCTTCAAGAGGAACCCGATGCGCGCCGAGCGGATCTGCGGCGTCGCGCGCTTCGCGATCGCTGCGGCCCAGAACCCCGCGTACACGGCGGCCACGCAGTGGTTCGAGCGCACCCTCGACGACACCTCGAACCGCCGCCTCGCGGTCCCCGAGCTCTTCCTCGCGATCGACGGGATCCTCCAGCTCGTCGTCAACGTCGCGCAGGGGCTCGTCGTCCACCCGAAGGTGGTCGAGCGGAACCTGCGCCGGGAGCTGCCGTTCCTCGTCACCGAGACGGTCCTCATGGAGGCCGTCCGGGCGGGGGGCGACCGCCAGGACCTGCACGAGCGGATCCGCGTGCACGCGCGGGCGGCGGCCGACAGGCTCAAGGAAGGGGCTCCGGGGAACGACCTCTTCGAGCGCCTGCGGAAGGATCCCGCTTTCGCGAAGGTGAAGGATCTCCTAAGGGACGACGCGGATCCGCGCCGATACGTTGGACGCGCGCCGGAGCAGGTCGAGGAGTTCCTGCGCGCCGAGGTCGATCCGGTGCTCGAGGCGCGGGCGGATCTCCTCGGGGGCGTCGGCGAAGTTTCCGTCTGACGTCCGAAGAAGACCCGCGTCCCGCGTATACAATCCTTAGGCGCGAGAGATCCGATGAGCCCCCTCGAGAGCACTCCTCCCCCGGAGCCCCGCCGCGAGATCCGCCGGCCGGGCCCGCACGGCGCCGACGCGCACAACGCGGAGGACGAGGAGGCGATCGCGCGCGCCTTCCGCCGCGCGGAGAAGGCGTTCGAGGAGGTCCGCCCCACGCGGGTGCAGGCCGCGGAGGCCGTCACGTCGCTCTCGGGCGAGAACCAGGACGAGGCGGGCAAGGGCGTGAAGAGCAGCATGTGCTTCATCGCCACGGCCGCGTACGGCGACGCCGACGCGCCCGAGGTGGAGGCGCTCCGCCGCTTCCGCGACCGCCACCTCCTCACGAACCGCCCCGGCGCCGCGTTCGTGCGCCTCTACTACCGGTGGAGCCCGCCGCTCGCCCGGCTGATCGAGAGAAAGCCCCGCCTGCGCGCGGCCGTCCGGAAGACCCTCGACCTCGTCACCCGCTGCGCCGCCTCCCTCTGACGCGGGCGTGACGGATTCCCCTACACTGGGGAGTCTATGCAGAAGCTCTGGGTGGGCGTCGCGGTCCTCGCCGTCGCAGCGGTCCTCGTCTTCTACTTCTCCGGCGGCGGGGGAGCGCGGTCTCGCGCCAGACAGGATTCGCGGTCCGCCCCCGTGACCTCCGCGGAGCCCGAGGCTCCGGCCCCCGAAGCCCCCTCGGATGCTCCCGCGAAGGTCGCGCGGATCCGCGTCGTGGACACGGACAAGAAGCCGATCAAGGGCGCCGTCGTCGGCCGGTTGAAGGAGAAGGATGTCGTGGACGAGGCGACGACTGGCGCCGACGGCTTCTGCGAGATCGCGCTCCCCGACGACGGCTGGCACCTCGTCACCGCGCGCCACCCCGAGTTCGTGCAGGCGCGCGGATGGGCGCGCGCGGGGGTCAAGGACAAGGAGATCACGCTCCAGCGCGGTCCGCCGCTCACCGTCCTCGTCATCGACCCCCTGCGGAAGCCCGTCGCGGGCGCCGCGGTGAAGGCCTCGTGGGAGCGGACGCACGGCTCGCCCGGGGTGTGGCGCTGGTCGAGCGGCGAGGACATCGGCGAGTTCAGGACCGGCGAGGACGGGAAGGCGCTCGTCGGCGCCGTGCCGCCGGCGACGGTCGTCGTGAGCGTGGACCATCCGCCGCACGCGATCCATGTGGGCCGTTTCGAGGTGACCGGCGACGTCCCGGTCGAGCACGAGGTCGTGCTTGATGCCGGCGGCGTGCTCATGGGGCGCGTCACGGGCCCCGGAGGAGAGGGGGTTCCGGGGGCCGAGGTGAAGTGCAGTGAGCTCGCGCGTCCGGTGGCGACGTCGGGGCCGGACGGCACGTTCCGGCTCGAGGGCGTGGCGCCCGGGAGCGTCTCGCTCGTCGCGGGCGCGGAGGGGTTCGGGCCCGGGTTCTTCGGCGCCGCGCTCGGCTGGGGGCAGCCGGTCCCGATCCCGCTCAGGAGTGGCGAGACCGTGTCGGGGCTCGAGATCGTGCTCTCGAAGCCCGTGTTCGTGACGGGCCGGATCGTCGACGACGAGAAGAAACCGGTGAAAGACGTGGCCGTGTACGCCACCGTCCAGCGCGGCTTCGCGTTCGACTCGCAGGCGAAGTCGGACGCGGAGGGGCGCTTCCGCGCGGGACCCTTCAGCGTGCGGGAGAAGGGACAGGTCTGGGCGTGGTTCAACGCGCCGCAGCACTCGTTCGAGCAGGCGACCGGTTTCGCGGAGCCGGGCAAGGACACCGACCTCGGCGAGATCAAGGCGACGCGCCGGGCGACCGTGCGCGGGGTCCTCGTCGACGTGGCGGGAGCGCCGGTCCAAGGTCACATCCGGGCCCTCGCGACCTGGGGCGTCTCCGTCGCGGAGGCCTCGAAGCCGGACGGCACGTTCGAGATCGGCTCCGTCGGGCCCGGGAAGATCACGCTGGTCGCGGACCGGGAGGAGGAGCCGACGCTCCGGTCCCAACCCGTGGAGATCGACACGGTCTCGGGTCAGGCGATCGACGGCGTGGAGATCGTCCTCCTGCCGGCGAGGCCGATCCGCGGCCGCGTGATCACGCCCGACGGCCGGCCGCGGCCGGGCGCTCTGGTGGGGGTGCGGCCCGCGAGCGGCGGCAAGCAGCTTCGCCGCGAGTATTCCGACAAGGAGGGCACCTTCGCGTTCGACGACCTTGCCGAGGGCGAGTACGAGGTCGGCCTCATCGGGGGCGGCTCGGCCTGGATCCAGGACGAGAAGGAGTTCCTCGACCAGCCCGCGCCCGTGAAGGCCTCGGCCGGGCGTGACGACTTGGAGTTCATCTTCCCGCTCAAGGGCGGGATCGTGACGGGCAAGGTGGTGGCGAGAAAGGACGGCCGGCCGCTCGGGAAGTTCGAGGCGACCTTCCTCCGCTACAAGCTCTTCATCCCGAGCGACACGGAGTTCGAGAGCTACAGCGACCCGAACGGCGAGTTCCGCTTCGAGGCCGACGAGCCGGGGACGTGGCAGGCGGACGTCTCGGCGCCGGGGTACGCGGCCCATCGCACCGACCGGTTCAGCCTCGCCGCGGGCGAGGTGAAGGACCTGGGCACGATCAAGCTCGGCCCGGGCGGGACGATCGCGGGGCGCGTCCTCGACGCGCAGCAGCGGCCGGTCGCCTACGCGCGCGTGAACATCCTGAACGACAAGCTCCAGACGAACGAGGACGAGCCCTTTACGGACGGCGACGGCCGGTTCGAGGTGCCGGGCGTCTCCCCGGGCGCGTTCACGGTCTTCGCGGTGTCGCCGCGCCACCCGCTCGGGATGGTCCGGAACGTGGCCGTGAAGGAGGGCGAGCGCACGGACGTGCAGATCACGTTTGTCGAGGCGGCGCCGCTCTCGATCGAGGTGCGCAGCACGTCCGGCCAGCCGGTCGAGGGGGCAGCACTCGACTTCACCTTCCCCGCGGTCGCGCCGCTCACGAGCAAGATGTTCCCCGGCAAGATCCCGCCCGGCTACGGATCGCACAAGAGCGACGCAGAGGGCATGATCTTCCAGCCCTGCCTCCCCCCCGGAGAGGTGACGATCACGATCGAGGCAGGGGGCTTCGACCCCGTGACGAAGAAGCTCGAACTGAAGCCGGGCGAGCCCAACCGGATCGAGATCCGCCTTCGCCCCAAGGAGGTCCGGTAGCGGCCCGCGCTGCGGAACGAGTTCCGCACCCCAACGCACCTAACTCTTTGCCGCGCCGAAGGATGCGCGCGACGCGCACCCTAACCGTTGCCCTGCGGGAAGAATCTGGCCGATGGATTAGGGGGACACCATGGATTTCAGGGCTCTCCTCCTTCGACTCCTCCAGCCGCTGAAGGGCAAAGAGGACACCATCGCCGCCGCCTCCGTCGCGGGGCTCTCGCTCGTCATCGGCGGCGTCTACCTCTTCGCGCCCGACATCGGTCGCACCCTCGAAGGCCGCACGCTCGCCGGCGCCGCCACCCGCGGCTTCGTGATCGCCCTCGGCCCGGCGACGCTCCTCGTGATGCTCCTCGCGGGCGTCCACGCGATGCTCCGCCTCCTCGGCCGCGGCATCGAGTTCACGCCGCCGCGCATCGCGTCCAACCTGGCGCTCCTGATCCTCGTCCCGTGCCTCTTCGCTCTGCTCGGCGCGCGGCAGGGCGCCGCAGGCGGCGTCGTCGGCCTCCTCGCCCGCGACGCGGTCCTCTTCCTCTTCCCCCCGCTCTTCGCCGTTCCGCTCCTCACGGGGCTCACGCTCCTCGCCCTCGTGCTCTCGACGGACTGGCTCTTCTACGGCCGGCTCCGCCGCGCCGCCGTCGGCCTCGCGCCCGCGCCCGCCCGCCGGCGCAAGGCCCCGAAGAAGGAGGTGGAGGTCCGGGAGGAACCGGAGGAGGAGCCCGAGGAGGAGCAGGCCGAGGAGCCCGCCGATTCCGAGGCCGAGGTGGTGGCCCCCGCACCCCCACCGCCTCCCGTGCCGGCGGCCAAGTCCCCCTCCCCGCGACCCCTCCCCCTCGACGACCCGCCGCCGCGCGCGCGGAAGACGGCCGGGAAGTCGCCCCTTCCGCCGCTCAACCTCCTCGAGGAGGCGAAGCCGGTCGATACCGGCCGGGTCGAGCGCGCGATCCAGGTCAACGCGCAGGTCCTCGAGAAGACGCTCCTCTCGTTCCGCATCGAGGGGCGAGTGGTCGGCTACACGCGCGGCCCCGTGATCACGATGTACGAGATCGCGCTCAAGGAGGGCACGAAGCTCGCGACCGTCGTGACGCGCGCGGACGACCTCGCGATCGCGCTCAAGGCGGAGTCGGTGCGCATCGTCGCGCCGATCCCGGGCAAGAACACGATCGGTGTCGAGGTCCCGAACGTCTTGCGCGACGACGTGCGGCTCCACGGGCTCCTGTCCCAGCACGGCTCGCAGGGCGACAAGAAGGCGATCCCGATCTTCCTCGGCAGCGACGCGGCCGGGAACCCGATGGTCGAGGACCTCTCGACGATGCCGCACCTCCTGATCGCCGGCGCGACGGGCAGCGGCAAGAGCGTCTGCATCAACTCGATCATCCTCTCCGTGCTGCTCGCGCGGCGGCCCGACGAGGTCCGGCTCATCCTCATCGACCCGAAGCAGGTCGAGCTCGCGTTCTTCCGCGAGATCCCGCACCTCCTGACCGCGGTCGTCACCGACGCGCGCAAGGCCGCGCAGACCCTCGACTGGGTCGTGAACGAGATGGAGGACCGCTACCGGATCTTCGCGCTCTTCGGCGTCCGGAACATCGCCGCGTACAACCGGCTCGGCGGCAAGCGCATCCGCGAGCTGGCGAAGGAGCACGACGTCGACGAGCAGAACGCGCCGGAGCACATGCCCTACCTCGTGGTGGTCGTGGACGAGCTCGCCGACCTCATCATGACCGGCCGGAAGGAGGTCGAGAGCAGCATCACGCGGCTCGCGCAGAAGTCGCGCGCCGTGGGCATCCACAGCGTCCTCGCGACGCAGCGACCCTCGACGGACGTGATCACGGGCCTCATCAAGGCGAACATGCCGAGCCGCATCTCGTTCAAGGTGACGAGCAAGGTCGACTCGCGCGTGGTCCTCGACCAGGGCGGCGCCGACAAGCTCCTCGGGCGCGGCGACATGCTCTTCCTCCCGCCGCGGTCGTTCCACCTCGTGCGCGCGCAGGGCTGCTACGTCTCGGACCAGGAGGTGAAGGACGTCGTCTCGTTCCTCCGCGAGAACGGGCCCGGCCAGGAGCTGCGCGAGCTGATCGTGCGGCACGAGGCGCTCGACGACCGCGACCCGAACGAGGTGGACGACCTCTTCGACCACGCGTGCCGCATCGTGCTCGAGCAGAAGCGCGGCTCCGCGTCGCTCCTCCAGCGCGCGCTCCAGATCGGCTACACGCGCGCATCGCGGCTCATCGACCTGATGCGCGGCCAGGGCATCATCGGCGAGTTCAAGAACGCGCAGGCGGCCGACGTGCTCCTCACGCTGGAGGAGTACGAGGCGAAGTTCGGAAAAGAGGCCGAGCCGTCCTGAGCGCGCCCTCGATCGACGTGACGCGCGCGCGGAGGGACATGTCGGGGGCCGCGCGGAAGCGCGCATGCATCTCGCGGTTCACGCCGTCCGCCCAGCCGCTCCGCGGCGAGAGCGCGTCGGCGATCCCGTAGAGTGCCGCGAGGATGCGCGTGCGCGCGGCGTGCTGGGGCTCCTCCGCGAGGTCGAGGTAGTCGTCGCCGTCCGCGGCGGGCTGCGTGTCCTCGCCGCGCAGCGCCTGCGGCAGGAGCGTGCGGTCGTCCGGGTGCGAGAACGCGAGCAGCGCGCCGAGACCGAGGAGCACGAACACCGCGATCGATGCCGGCTTCCGTGCGTGCGCCGCCGCGGAGACGACGGCGAACGCGACGAAGCAGACGAGCCCCGCGAGGAAGCAGCCGAGCGCATAGTGGACGACGAAACCCATGCTTTCGCCGCCGAGCGCACGTCCGAAGCGCTCGAGCCAGCCGGCGAGGAGAAGGGCGCCGTGGAGGCAGGGAACGTAGGCGACCCGGGCGGCGAGGACCGCGAGGACCAGGTAGAGGACCCGCTCCTTCTCCTTGGCCTTCCGGAAGACGAAGATCGAGGGGCCGAGCCACCCGAGGACCGCGGCCCCGAGAAAGAGGATCCGGAGCCTATGGACGTACTCCGGCGCGCCATCCGCGGCGTTCGCGAAGGCCCCCAAAGCCCCCGCCACGACCACAGCCAGAACACACGGTACCACGCACGCCTTCCTGTTGACGTAAGATGCTTCCGGGCAATCGGTTAGGGCTGCCGCATGCGGACTCCCGGTCCGCACTTATGCACAGCTTATCCGCGACCTCCCACGGGTCCGTGGGTAGGATTCGCGCCCATGGTCTCCGCCTACGACGCCGTGCTCCAAAAGATCCGCCCGGGAGATGCCCTCAAGACCCCCGACGACCGCACTGGTAAGCCCTTTACCATCGCCTCGGTCGATCCGGAGGCCGTGGCCGTGAAGACGGCCAAGGGCGGTCGGGTGCGGATCTCCCTCTTCACGTTCGATTCCGCGGTGAAGTACCTCTCGGACCTCGGGATCCGCGGGGACCGCTGGCTCGAGGCGAAGGACGAGGACTTCCAGATGGTCCTCAACATGGAGAACGACCGCGTGCGCGCGGCGTCCTACGTGCTCGCGATCCTCGAGCGCGCGGGCCTCGTCGAGATCGACGGCAGCCGCCCCAACAGGGTGCGGCTGGTCAACGGTTGACCTGCGCGGCACGCGCAAGCCCAGGCGTCGCGGCCGGTTGCATCCCGCGGAGTGCGCCAGCGCTTGCGCCGTGCGGGGGGGCGCGGCGCCCCTAGCCCGGGGCTAGAACCGCGTCCGCGGCCGCGGTCACTCGCCCAAGGGCGGCGTCTCGCTCGGCTCGAGGATCTCCGTGACGTCCTTCCTCGTGACCACGCGGGGGCCGGAGAAGGACCACTTGGCCCGCGGGGCGCCCTTCTTCGGCGTGAACCTGCCCCTCGCGTCGATCCAGCCGTCGATGAGGCCGTCCTTGTCGAGCAGCAGCGCGCGCTCGACGGCCTCGGCTGCCTCGTTCACGACCTTCCGCGCGCCGAGCGCGGCGCCGGTCGCGCCCGTCACGTACACGCGCACGAAGTACGCGCCGGGCGCGAGGTCCGCGGGCACCGCGAGCTCGGCCTTGAACGCGCCGCCCTCGCAGCGCGCCTTCGCCTCCGCCTTCACCCACGCGTTCGCGCGCTCGTAGCACGCCGCGAAGTCCTTGTCGGAGTCGCCCTTCCGCGCCGGCACCTTCGGCGTCCGGTCCATGACCAGCTCGACGAGCGCCTCGCCATCGACGGCACACTCCCCGCCGACCGCGAGCTTCCCGCCCGACCTCGTGCTCTCCGCGCAGTCGATCGTCACCTCCGTCGTCCGCGGCAGCCGCATCGACGGGTCGCCCATCAGGTTGTAGAGCCAGAGGTGCTCGCGGCGCTCCTTGGCGAGGTACGCGCCGTCCCCGCGCTTCCACTGCGCACCGAACGCGTCGACCGTCTCGCGGAGCTTGTCGCCCTCGCGAGGCTCGATCAGGCGGCGCTTCGCGATCCGGAGCATGTCGCCGACCGTCGCCGCGTGCTCGCGGAAGAGCGCGCCGAGCATCTCCTTCGAGAGCACGCCGTTCGAATACGGCATCGAGACGCGCGACGACGCGATCACCGCGACCGGCCCGCCCGGCTGCCGCAGCAGGAACTCCGCGAGGCAGTCCGGGTTCCCGTCGAAATGCCCCGTCGAGCAGCAGCACAGGTACGCGATCGGCGCGCCCCGCCGCGCGGCGAGCATCTCCACGTGGTCCTCGTCGAAGATCGGGTACGCGCGGTCGCCCCACCGCACCCGGTCGAGGCTCCGCGGGCTCCCGTGCCCCATGTACGTCACGAAGAGCGCGCCCTCGTTGAACCGCTCGACGACCGTCTCCGCGACCGCCGCGGGCGGCGGGCAGAAGGGCGACGGCGGGTTCGCCCACGTCACGTGCAGGTCGTAGGCCGCGGGGATCTCCTCCTTGAGGAGCATCGTCGACGCGTTCTCGATGAGCGAATCCTCCCACTTCCCGAACCCCGCGATCCCGGCGACGACGTTCACGCGCCGCCGCCACGTCCCGAAGTCGCGCGACGTCTCGTAGGCGACGATCTTCCCGAGCATCGCCTCGGCCTCCTCGCGCGAGTCCGCGGGGATGCGCCCGATCGCGACGTCGGGGATCTCGTCGCCGTCGAGATCCGCCGCGTGGTTGTCCGTCGCGATCCTCGTGTCGCGCTCCCAGACGCGGATCGTGTCCGCCGCGGCGTACGTGCACGGCACGTGCTTCACGTCGCCGAGGAGGAGCACGTACGACGGCCCCCCGGCCCCCCTCACTTCCTCGCGCAGATCCGCGGCGGGCGGCTTCACCGTGACCTTCATCCCCTGCTTCTCGCGGTGTTCCTTCCATGCCTTCAACGCGGGCACGAATTCGTCGGGCGCGATCACGAGGATCCCGTCGGCGCGCGCGACGGCGAGGAGGAGGAGAAGGGGCGCGGGGAAGAGGAGGAGGCGCTTCATGCGAGTTCCTCGTGGGACCACGCGGGCGCGACGATTCTGAGCCCGCGGCGCGCCGCGAGGCGCTGGAAGGGGATCGTCGAGGGGCCCCGCAGGAAGCTCACGCGGCCTTCCAGAAACGCGAGCAGCGGCACGAGCCCCTTCGCGGGCTCCGGCGCGCCGCGGCGCACGGGGCCGAACCCGGACATCGCGTCCTCGAGCGCGCTCACGACCGCGGGCGCGGCCGCCGGCGCGAGCAGCAGCCGCCCGTCGCGGCGGCCGAGGAAGAGGCCGAACGTGGCACGGCGCACGTCGTGGAGGCTCTTCGACATGAGGACGACGCGGTCGAGGACGGCATCGACGACATCCGCCTCCGGCGCGTCGGCGTCGAGGACGAGCGGCACCGCGTGCGACTCCCCGTCGATGACGAGCGCGTCGCACGAGAAGGACCTGTGGAACCCCGGCGTGAACACGGCCACCAGTCTAGAGGGAAACGACAAGGCCGTCCTCGGCGGACGGCAGCGGCGGCTCCACATTCGGCCCGATGTGGGTCAAAAGGACGCGCCTCGGCCGTGTCGCGAGGACGATCCGCTCGCACTCCGCGGGCGAGAGGTGGCCCTCCTTCGGCTCCCGCGCCGTGCACTCGAGGAGCAGCAGGTCCGCGCCCGCGCAGGCGGCGCGGAGCCCCTCGCAGTCGCCGGTGTCGCCGCTGAACGCGAGCGTCTTCCCGTCCGCGGCGATCCGGAGGCAGAGCGCCTCCTCCGAGTGGCGCGCGGGGAACGCCTCGACCGCGAGGCCCTCGGCGTGCCACGGGAAGGGCTCGACCCGCGCGGGAGTCTCGTCTCCGTAGAGCGCGCGCACGCGGCGGAGGAGATCCGCGGTCCCCTTCGGGCCTGCGATCGCGAGCTCCGCCTCGAGCTTCTCCTGGCGCCGCGCGAAGAGGAGCCCGGGGAGGTCCGCGGTGTGATCGGCGTGGAGGTGCGAGAGCACGACCGCGACGAGCCGCTTCGGGTCGAGGCCCGCCTTCAGCGCGCGCATGTAGGTGCCCGCCGACGGGTCGAGGAGGAGCGCGCCGCGGGCCCACTCGACGAGGTATCCCGCCGACGCGCGCCGGTGCGTGGGCCTCGCGGTGCCCGAGCCGAGGATCGTCAACTGCATGTGCGGCCCCGAAGCCCCCTCCTTTATCATGGACGGGCCATGTTCACCGCATTGACGATCGCGGGATCCGATCCCTCGGGCGGCGCCGGCGTCCAGGGCGATCTCAAGACGTTCCACGCGCACGGCGTCTACGGGATGGCCGTGCTGACCGCGCTCACCGCGCAGAACACGAGGGGCGTCACGGGCGTCCACGACGTGCCCGCGCCTTTCGTCGCGAAGCAGATCGAGGCCGTGCTCACCGACATCGCCGTCGGCGCCGCGAAGACCGGCATGCTCTCCGCGGCGGACACGGTCGAGGTCGTCGCGTCGGTCCTCTCGCGGCTCCGCGTGCCGCATCTCGTCGTCGATCCCGTGATGGTCGCGACGTCGGGCGACGCGCTCCTGCGCGACGACGCGGTGGCGGTCCTCGTCGAGCGGCTCTTCCCGCTCGCGACGCTCGTCACCCCGAACCTTCCCGAGGCGGAGCGGCTCACGGAGATGAAGATCCTCTCGCCCGCGGACATGCGGCGCGCGGCCGCGCGGCTGCGCGAGCGGGGCGCGAAGGCGGTGCTCGTGAAGGGCGGGCACCTCCCCGGCGACCAGGTGATCGACCTCCTCTACGCGGAGGGGGCGTTCCACGAGTTCAGCGGCCGGCGGATCCGGACGGAGCACACGCATGGCACCGGCTGCGCGCTGTCCGCCGGGATCGCCGCGCAGCTCGCGCGCGGCGCGGACCTCATGGAGGCGGTGGGGCGGTCGCGCGCGTTCGTCCGGCGCGGCCTCGAGCGCGCGATCGCGCTCGGGCGCGGGGCGAGCCCTTTGAACCACCTGGCGGCGGGCGGATGAGGATCGCGTTCGTCGGCTGCGGCGCCGCGGGCCGCGCGCTCGCGGTCGCCTGGCTGCGGAAGGGGCACGCGATCGGCGGGATCCGCGCACGCGCGACCGCCTCCGCGGCGGTGCGGGCGATCGGGGCCGGGGTTCCGGGCGGCCCGCTCGACGACGCCGACGTGGTCGTCTTCGCGACGCCGGACGATGCGATCGCCTCGGCCGCTGCCGCGAACAGGCTCGCGCCGCGGCAGGTCGCCCTGCACCTGTCGGGTGCGCACCCCTCGACGGTGCTCGCGCCGACGGGCGCGCGGACGGCGAGCCTGCATCCGCTCTGCGCGTTCGCGGACCTCGAGGCGGCGCTCGCGGCGCTGCCGCGCGCGTTCTGCTTCGTCGAGGGCGAGGCCGTCGACGTCGCGGAAAGGCTCGCGCGCGACCTGACGCCGCACGTCGCGCGCCTCGATACGCGGAGGAAGATCCTCTACCACGCGGGCGCGGCGATCGCGTCGAACTACACGGTGACGCTGCTCGCGCTCGCGCGCGATCTCTTCGTGGAGGCGGGGGTGCCCGCGGGGGTGGCGCTGGAGGCGCTCGTGGAGCTTGTGCGCGGATCGCTCGACAACGTGAGCAAGGTCGGGATCCCGAAGGGGCTCACGGGCCCCGTCGCGCGCGGCGACGTCGATCTCGTGAAGCGGCACGTCGCGGCGCTCGACCCCGCGACGCGCGCGGTCTACCTCGCGCTGCTCGAGGCGACGATCCCGATCGCCCGCGCGAAGGGCGCGCTCACCCCGGCCGCCGAAACCGCACTGAACCAGGTACTCGGTGCCGGGTAGTTGCGTCGTAAGTCATTGTGCGGCAACGGCTTGTGGCGCCTGAACCCGGACTTCGGACTCCCTGGTCCGGGTCACTTGCGCATGATCACGATGCGCTTCACGCGGTCGAAGCCGTCGAAGGTGAACTGCACGCCCTTGTAGCGCCAGCTCTCCGCGTCGGGCGCGCCTTTCGCGGGCAGCCCGTAGAGGCGCGACACCTCGTCGCGGTACATCCCGTGGGTCGCGCCCTTCGACGTCTTCCCGGCGAAGCCCGCGCGCGTGAGGATCGTGTTGACCTTGCCCTTCGGGTCGAGGTTGACGGTCAGCCCGCCCTTGAAGCTCAGGTTCGTGTGGCCGAGTCCCGCGGGCGCGTCCTCGAGCGGCTCGCCGAGCGCGCGCACGACGTCCTCGCGGCTGCTCCTTCCGACCGCGACCCCCTCGACCCCCCTTCCCTCGACGAGCACGGTCCCCGCCGACGCCGGATCGGGGGCCGGCAGCGTCTGGTCGCGCGCCGGGAGGCGCGTCGGCGCGTCGAAGCCGAGCTCGGGGGAGCGGACGGAGCAGCCGCCCTTGGCGTCGAAGTCCACGATGAGCGTCCACTTGCACGAGGCCCTGAGTTTCACCTGCCCGAAGATCCCCTCGTCCTCCTGGTAGGCCTGGAGCATCCGGAAGAGCGTGTCGGCATCGAACGGCCAGCTCCGGCCCTCGCACATGCCCGGGACCTCGCCGAAACCGATCTCGTACTCCTTCACGATCTCGCGCCGGTGGTTGTCATTGAGCCCGAAGCTCCCGAAGTGCTGGTCGGGGCTCTTGAGCTCGCCGCCGCGGATCTTGAAGACCTCGACCTGCCACGTGACCCTCTCCTCGGGCGGCGCGTCGGGCGTCTTCCACGCGCGTTCGATCTTCCGGATGCGCTGGATCAGGTAGGGCCGGTCGCCGAGGGCGTTCTCGGTCGTCTTGCAGAAGACGTAGTAGAGGCGCTTGCCGTCGAACCGCCATGCCACGATCGGGTGAGGGGGCCGCGCGAGGTCCACGCCGGCCTCGAGCGCCTCCTTGAACGTCCCGGTCTCGCCGAGCCGCGCCATGTCGCCGTCCGGCGCGATCGCCCGGAACCCGTCGCGCAGCGGCACGAGGCGGATCCTCGGGACGGGCTCCTCCGCGCCGGCGAGCGCGATGAGGAGGAGCAGCGAGGAGGGGATCCGGTGCATGTCCATCTTGTACCCGGATCCCCGCGGCTACGGAGTGCGGAGGTCGTCGTCGGTGTCGAGCTCGCCGTCGGGGCCCGCGCTGTAGACCGCGACGCCGTCGCCGTCCGGCTCGAAGCCGTAGTCGTTGCCCCACGGGTCCTTGCCGCCGCGCTTGAGCGCGCGCCAGTCGGCCGGCCACTCGCCGCGCGCCGCGTGGTACTGCGCGAGCTCCGCGGCGAGCGTCCTCATCTCGAGCTCCGCACGAAGCACCTGCGCGTCCTCGACGACCGCCGGGGCCTTCCCCGGCCCCTTCGAGGTCACGAGATCCTCCCCGCAGGCGGGAAGGAGGAGGAGCGCGAGGAGGAGGGAGGCGCGCATGCCTGCTTATCGGCCGCGGGCTCGCCCGCTTTCACTCCAGCGGAAGGTAGGCGCGGCCGAGCGACGCGAAGCCCGTGCCCGTCCACTCGAGGAGATCGCACTCGCGCGCGATGACGCCCCCGAGGTACCCCCAGTGGCCGGTCCGGGAGGGAAGGTGCACGTCGCTCACGCCGAACCGGGTCCGCTCGCCCGGCCGCCGCGGAGGGACGAGCCGGATGCCGTCCGCGCCGCCGTAGACGCGGTCCGTGACCACGCCGTCGGGCGCGCCGCTCCCGACGACGACGAGACGGCTCCAGATCCAGCCGGCGACGATCGTCGTCCAGACGGCGCACTCCCTGCGACCGTCGCCGTCGAAGTCCGCGACGAGCACGCGCTCGACAACCTCGTTCGTCGTGTCCGGCCGGTGGAAGCCCGCGACCCGCCAGCGCCCCTCGCGCCGCTTCAGCAGCATGACGAACCGCCAGTTGTGGTGGACCCACGTCCTCGCGACGTCGCGCGCGACCACGACAAGCTCGTCGTCCGCGAGGAGGAAGCGGTCCTCCGCGGGGACCTGCTTCCACCAAGCGAGGAGGTTCCCGCGGATGTTCTCCCACTCGGGCAGCGCGTCGTCGTTCCAGATCCCCTCCGCGGGCTCGGGGTCGGGCCAGAGCCTCCTCCGCACTTCTTCCGCGACGTCGAGGAGCGGCGCGTCGCCGAGCGCGCCGCCGTCGCCGACGGTGTCCGGCTCGCGCCCGGCCTCCGCGCGGAGGTCGGGATAGGCGGCGACGAGCGCGTCCGCGGAAGCGCGCAGGTCCTCGAGCAGCCCGCTCGGCACCTCCTCCGCCAGCGCGAGCAGCAGCTGCGCGCGACGCCGCGCCTCGGGATCGCGATCCTGCATCCGCCGGAGCGCCTCGTGGACGAACGGCAGCCCGCCTCCTTGAACGATCGCGCCGAGCTCGTTCCTTGCGCGGCCGCGCGCCTCGACGTGCTCCTCGGCCGTGTGCGCCGGGTCGAGCAGGAACGTAAGGAGCCGCGTGACCTCGCCGCTGTCGAAGAGCGCGACGGGGTCCGCGGGCGGCGGAGTCTCCCGCATCTCCTCCGGCGCGGCCACGCCGGCGGGCGACTCCGCCGCGAGGGGCGGCACGGGCTCTCCCGCGACGGACGCGGGGCGCGGGGACCCGCGTGCGGACCAGCCGCCGCCCCGCGCGAGGAGGAAGAGCGCGGCGCCCGCGACGGCGATCGCGACGGGAAGGCTCCGGAGGGATCGCATCCGCCGGGAGCGAGCGTAGCCCGCCGCGGCGACGCTACGCGTAGAGCGCGTCGATCGTGTTCGCGTAGCGCGCGGCGATCGCGTTCCGGCGCATCTTGAGCGTCTGCGTGAGGAGGCCGTCCTCCGGCGTGAGGAGCGGGATCTTCGCGAAGCGGTTCACCGCCTCGAACGTGCGGAAGCCCCCCGGAACCCCCGTGCACCGTTTCAGCGCGTCGTGGATCCGCTCGTCGGTCACGTTCGCCTCCGGGACGACGAGCGCGGCGAGCGCCTTCCGGTCCTGCCCGACGACCATCACCTGATGGAAGAGGCCCGTCTTCAGGAGCGCGCTCTCGATCGGCTCCGGCTCGACGTTCTCGCCGCCGGAGAGGACGATCGTCTCCTTCGCGCGGCCGACGAAGACGAGATCGCCCTTCGGCGTCAGCCGGCCGAGATCGCCCGTCTCGAACCAGCCGTCCGCGTCGAGCACATTCCTCGTGAGCTCCTCGTCCTTGTAGTAGCCGCGCATCACCTGCGGGCCCTTCACCTGGATCGTCCCCTGCGGGCTGATGCGGATCTCCGTCTCCGGCACCGCGCGGCCGATCGTGCTGATCACGTTGTCCCTGGGGTCGCGGAGCGCCACGACCGGCGCCGTCTCCGTGAGCCCGTAGCCGACGAGCAGCCGGATCCCCGCGTTGCAGAAGAACTCGTCGACGTGCGGCGGGATCGCGCCGCCGCCGCTGATCGCGTACTTGAGCCGCCCGCCCGTCGCCGCCGCGATCTTCCCGTAGAAGAGCCTCCTCCCGAGCATGTGCAGCGGCCACCCGAGCGGGTTCCCGCGCCGCCACATCCGCGACCCCGCGCACGACGCGTCGAAGAGGAAGCTCGCGAGCTTCCCGCGCTTCCGGATCGCGTCGATGGCGCCCTTGTGGATCGTCTCCCAGATGCGCGGCACCGAGGCGAAGAACTGCGGCCGGTGCTCGCGCAGGTCGTCGCGCAAGCGCCGCTTGTCGCTGTAGACGATCCGGCAGCCGCACGCGACGCCGACGAGCTCGACCGTCTGCTCGAACGTGTGCCACGACGGGAGCACCGAGACCCAGAGGTCGCCCGGCTCGATGCCGACGATCGGCGGGAGCACGCGGATGTTGTGCGCGATGTTTCGCTGCTCGAGCATCACGCCCTTCGGGCGTCCGGTCGTGCCCGAGGTGTAGAGGATCACGGCGAGGTCGTCCGGCGCCCGCAGCTCGGCATACGTCCTGAGGTCGGAATCGGAGGGGGCTTCGGGGGCCGGGAAGTCGTCGCCGTCGAGCCGCAGCACGCGGCGGCCGCCGTGGATGCGCGCCGCCGCGGCGTCCGTCCCCGCGAAGACGACCTCGCACCCGCTGTGGTCGAGGATGTGGCCGAGCTCCTCCTCGCCGATGTCGGTCCCGCGCGGCACGACGACGCCGCCCGCGGCGAGGATCCCCGCGTACGCGTGGAGCCAGCGCGGCGAGTTCTCCGCGATGAGGCCGACGCGGTCGCCCGGCTTCACCCCCAGATCCCGGAGTCTCCGCGCGACGCCGTGGATCGCGGCCGCCGCCTCGGCGAAGGTCCACGTGCGGTCGCGCGCGGTCTGCATCGGGCGGGCCGCGTGGCGCGAGAGGGCCTCGAAAACGAAGCGGTTGACGGTGTTCACGGCGTGTGTGGACCCCATTGGTATACTGCGGCGGTCATGAGCCTGAGCACGCTGAACGATCAGAACTTCTCCTCGGAGGTCCTCTCCTCCGCGACTCCCGTGATGGTCGACTTCTTCGCGACGTGGTGCGGCCCGTGCAAGGCGCTCACCCCGATCGTCGAAAAGCTCGCCCTCGATTACAAGGGCAAGCTCAAGGTCGGCAAGCTGAACATCGACGAGGCGCCCCAGACACCCAGCCAGTTCGGGGTCCGGGCGGTCCCGACGATCGTGTTCTTCAAGGGCGGCAAGGCCGTCGACACGGTCGTGGGGCTGAAGAAGGAGAGCGAGCTGCGCGAGCGTATCGACCGGCTGATCGGCGCCCCGGCCCGGTGACCGTCGGCGTGCGCGGCCCCGTGCTTCGCCTCGCCCCCCTTCCCCTCCTCGCGCTCCTCCTCCTTCCCCCCGCCGCCGGGGCCGAGGACCCGCTCGAGGCGCGCGTCCTCGCCGCGAAGGACAAGGTCTTCCCGGCGCTCGTCCACATCGTCAACGTGGAGGAGGGATTCGCGCTCGGGCGCAGGCAGAAGAGCGTCTCGACGGGCAGCGGGTTCCTCGTCGACGAGAAGGGGCACATCGTCACGAACTACCACGTCGCGGGCGAGGGGAAGCTCCTCGTCGTGACGCTCGCGAGCAAGAAGGAGGTCGAGGCGAAGCTCGTCGCCGGCGACCCCTTCACCGATCTCGCGGTGCTCAAGGTGGACCCCGCGGCGGCGTTCGCCGGCGGGAAGCCCGTCTTCGCGACGTTCGGCGACTCGTCGGGGCTCGAGGAGGGCGACTTCGTCGTCGCGATGGGCTCGCCGCTCTCCCTCTCCCGCTCGGTGTCGTTCGGGATCATCTCGTGCCGCGAGCGCACGCTCGACTCGCTCCAGGTCGCGGGGCACGAGACCGGCAAGTACAACACGTGGCTCCAGACGGACGCCGCGATCAACCCGGGCAACAGCGGCGGGCCGCTCGTGAACCTCGCGGGCGAGGTCGTCGGCGTGAACACGCGCGCGGCGCTCCTCGCGAACAACATCGGCTTCGCGATCCCGAGCAACGTCGTGCGCGACGTCGTCGAGGCGCTGCTGCGCGAGGGGCGCGTGCCGCGCAGCGACATCGGGGTGAGGCTCCAGCCGCTCGGCGCCCTCGAGCACACGCTGCTCGCGTCGGCGGAGTCGGGCGCGCTCGTCGCGGGCGTGGACTTCGGCTCGCCCGCGGCGCGCGCGGGCGTGCTCCCGGGCGACGTGATCCTCTCGCTCGACGGCGAGCCGTTCGCCGCGCGCTTCGTGGAGCAGCTCCCGGGCCTCTACGCCCGGATCGCGCGGCTGAAGGCGGGCAGCGAGGCGCGGCTCTCGCTCCGCCGGGGCACGGAGCGGATGGAGGTCGCGGTCGTGCCCGAGCCCCTCGGCACGGGTCTCGTCGCCGAGAGCGAGGTCGCGGCGTGGGGGATCACCGTGCGCGCGATCACGCCGCGCATGCGGCTCGAGATGGCGCTCCCCGAGGAGAGCGGCGTGCTCGTGACCGGCGTGCGCGCCGGCAGCCCGGCGGCGACGAGGCTCGAGGACGGCGACATCCTCCGCGAGATCGACGGCGTCGAGGTCAGGGGGCTCGCCCAGTTCCTCGACGTGATCGGCAAGGCGAAGAGCCCGGTGCGGATCGCCTTCCGCAGGGGCGCGGTGATCGACGTGACCGTGCTCCGGGAGGTCAAGTGAAGATGGGGGGGCGCGGGGGCCTCATCGCGCTGCTGCTGCTCGCCGGGACCGTCTCCGCGCAGGATCTCGCCGACCGCATCTGGGTCCTGCGCATCACGACCGAGCGCTCGTCGTTCGGCGCGCCCTCGCGGCAGACGCTCCTCGCGCCCGCCGTGCCGGTCGAGGACGGGCTGCTCCTCGCGGTGGGGTTCGCCCTCGAGCCGACGACGGAGAAGGACGAGGCGCTGCGGGTGACCGCGATCGACCCCTCGGGCAGGATCGTCCCGGCGGAGCTCGTCGGCGGCGACGACGACCTCCGCTGCACGATCGTCCGGCTCGTCGGCGCGAGGCCGGAGCCCGTCGTGCTCGAGGGCGCGCCGCGGAGGGCGGGCGACGAGGTGGTGCTCCTCTCGCGCCACGGCGAGGTCATGCGGTTCGCCGTGCGGCGGATGGCGACGAGGATCGAGGCGGCGGTCGAGGCGCCGCGGGCCCTCTACGCGCTTCCCGCGGACGCGCAGTCCTTCCAGGGCGCGATCGCGACGACGCCGGAGGGGCGGCTCGTCGGCTTCGTCGACCTGCGGCCGACGGTCGCCGAGGGACTCGGGATCATGCTCGGGATCGGGCCGCAGACGGCGGTCGTCGTGCCCGCGGAGACCTACGCGGACGTTCCCAAGGCCCTCCCGAGGAAGGACCGGCCGCGAGGGTGGCTGGGCGTCAACCTCGCGCCCTTCGACGCCGACCACGAGGCCTACTTCGGCATCGAGACGCCGGTGGACGGGGCGTTCGTGACGGGCGTCGCGGAGGGGTCGCCCGCGGACCGCGCGGGGATCCGGCTCCACGACGTCGTCCAGTCGATCGGCGACCTGCCGCTCCGCTTCGAGCGGATGGACGACTGGGATCCGCTGCTCCGGGCCGTGCAGCGGCTGCCGCTCGGCAAGCCGCTCCCCTGCCGGGTGCTCCGCTTCGAGCGGCTTCCCGACGGCGGCTACGACGCGAAGGCGTTCGAGGTGGCGCTCACCCTCGAGGCGCGGCCGCTCGACTTCGCCGACGCGCCCGAGACCGAGATCGAGGACCTCGGGTTCCGCGTGAAGCCGCTGACGCAGGACTGGCGGCGGTCGAACCGCGTGCCCGGCGACCTCGAGGGGGTCGTGATCACGCGGCTCGAGCGGGCCTCGGCCGCCCAGCTCGGCGGCCTGGAGCCCGGCGACCTCGTGCTCAAGGTCGACGGCCGCGCGACGCCGGACGCGGACGCCCTCCGAAAGGCCCTTGCGGACGCCCGCGCGGCGAAGCGCACGAAGATCGTCTTCTTCGTGCGCCGCGGGCCCGTCACCACCTTCCTGACCGTCCAGCCTAGCTAGCTAGGTGTCCTTCACGGCGGAGGTTGTCGTAAGAGGCTGTCCTGAAACAGGTTGTGGAGGAGGGGTGCGGCACGCGTGCCGCACATGACCCTTCCCGAGGAGGTGGATGGATGGAGGGCCCGGCGTCCGCGGGAACCTATGCGCTGGTCACCGAGCAGATGACCGCCCTGCTCGAGGGGTGCCCGGGTCCGATCGCAGCGATGGCGTCGGCAGCGGCGCTGCTGAAGGACACGTTCGACCACTTCTCGTGGGTCGGGTTCTACCTGCCGGAAGAGGACGGGTCCTTAACCGTAGGCCCCTACCAGGGCCCGCTCGCCTGCATCCGCCTGCCGGCCGGGAAGGGCGTCTGCGGCGCCGCGGCGGCCTCCGCCCGGACCATGGTCGTTCCCGACGTCCACGCATTCCCCGGGCACATCGCCTGCGATGCCCGGTCGAGGAGCGAGATCGTCGTCCCGCTCGTTATGGATGGCCGGCTGCTGGCCGTGCTGGACGTCGATTCGCACCTCCCCGACGCCTTCGGGGACGCCGATCGGAAGGGTCTTGAGGCTGTCGCGACGCGCCTCTCTCGGAGCTGGACCCGGTAGAGCCCTTTGCCTCGTCCTGTGTCCCCGGAGCCCCTCGTGTGTCCTCCAAAGAGGACAAAAAAGAACCGGGGGCCGGACGTTGCATCCAGCCCCCGGGGTATCGATCACGACGCCAATCTAAGCGGGTGGGTGGGGATAGGGTACGGTACGGAAGAGGGAACTCGGCGCCGTGATTTCCGGCTTACTGACCGGGTTTTGGAGGAGGAACTTGGAGTACGGCACGGTGCTTCTCGATGCTGGCGGTTCTCCCGGTCGGTCTTCCGGCTTGGGCTCTTCACTTGTCAATCCACCTGTCTATACGCAACAACTGTTCCGGACGGCTGGGGAATCTGTTAGGTGGGAAAAATCGCGATTCCGGGCCCGCCCCGGGGACCTTGGCCGTGCGGTTTTGTCACAAGGCGCGCGCGGGGGGCCGGTTCGGCGCGCAGGGAGGCGCGGAAGCCCCGCCGAACCCCTATCCCGCGGGACGAATGGCGCGGGGGGCGGTATCCTGCGCCCATCTCCATCGAGGATCGCGACCTAGAGTCCCCTCCGGCCACCTTCCGCGGCAAGCGCCTCTATCCCTTCCAGAAGAAGGCGATCGAGGCGATCGACTCCGGCCGGTCGGTCATCGTGGCCGCCCCGACCGGGGCCGGGAAGACGCTCGTCGCCGACTACGCGATCGAGCACGCCTTCGAGCAGGGCCGCCGGATCGTCTACACCGCCCCGATCAAGGCGCTCTCGAACCAGAAGTTCCGGGACTTCCGCGACGAGCACGGCGACGACGTCGGGATCATGACCGGCGACGTCACGATCAACCCGGAGGCCCCGCTGCTCATCATGACCACGGAGGTCTTCCGGAACACGATCTTCGAGAGCCCGGAGCGCCTCGAGCCGGTCGAGTTCGTCGTCTTCGACGAGATCCACTACCTCGACGACGAGGAGCGGGGGACCGTCTGGGAGGAGTCGATCCTCTACGCGCCGCTCCACATCCGCGTGCTCGCGCTCTCCGCGACGATCCCGAACATCGAGCAGCTCGCCGGCTGGATCCGGAAGGCGAGGAAGTGCGAGATGGACGTGGTCGAGGAGCACGAGCGGCCGGTGCCGCTCCACCACTACCTCTACGTGCCGGACGTCGGGCCGAAGGAGCTGCGGCAGCTCAAGGGCGTGCTCATGAAGCACCCGCGCCAGCGGCGGTTCCGGACGGACGGCGCCCCCCGGCACCCCCTCGAATACGCCGTCCGCGAGGGATGGCTCCCGGCCCTCTACTTCGCCTTCTCCCGGCGCGACTGCGAGCTCCTCTGCGAGCGCGAGGCGAAGCACGATCTCCTCGACAAGGACGAGCGCCGCCAGATCCTCGCGCACTTCGACGACTTGGCGCTTCGTTACGAGGTGGACGGGCAGCCGGGGACGCAGCGCCTCCGCCGGTTCGCCGGCAACGGCGTGCTCTACCACCACGCGGGCCTCCTCCCGATCTACAAGGAGATCGTCGAGCGCCTCTTCACCACGGGCGACGTGAAGATCCTCTTCGCGACCGAGACCTTCGCGCTCGGCGTGAACATGCCGGCGAAGTGCGTGATCTTCGACACGCTGAAGAAGTTCGACGGCGTCGACGTGCGCTGGCTGAAGACGCGCGACTACCTCCAGATGGCGGGGCGCGCGGGGCGGCAGGGGATCGACGAGGAGGGGATCGTCCTCTCGCGGATCTGGCTCGAGGAGGCGGAGTACTACCCGCTCGAGAGGATCACGCAGGGGGAGTGCGAGGGGGTGACGAGCCGCTTCAACCTCTCGTACTCGACGCTCCTGAACCTCTTCCTGAGGCTCGGCAAGGACGTCTACACCGCGTACGACAAGAGCTTCGCGCACTTCCAGGAGACGAAGCAGCAGAGGAAGGTCGCGTCGCCGCGCAACAAGGTGATCGCGCAGCGCATCCGCGTGCTCCGCGAGATGGGCTACATCCAGGGGGAGGGGACGACGCCGACGGGCGAGCTCGCCCGCATGATCAACGGCTACGAGGTGCAGGTGACGGAGTTCTACCGCGCGGGCGTCTTCGAGCGCGCGAGCGTACTCGAGCTGTGCGCGATCTTCACGGCGATCGTGTACGAGGCGCGCAAGGTGGACGAGGCGGACGAGCGGGGCATCCGGTTCGAGAAGGAGTGCCTCGGCCTCGTCAAGGACTGGCGCAAGGAGGAGAAGCGGCAGGGCCTGCGCGATCTCTCGAAGCAGCCGGACTTCGCGATCAACTCGGTGGTGCTCGCGTGGGCGAAGGGCAGCACGTTCGACGACCTGAAGAAGTACACGAACGTGTCGGAGGGCGACCTCGTGCGCGCGCTGCGGATGGCGCTCCAGCTGATGCGCCAGCTCGGCCGCGTGCTCGACAGGGACGACCCGCTGCGGACGAAGCTCGGCGAGGCGAGCGCTCTCCTCGACCGCGACGTGGTCGACGCCCGCCGCCAGCTCGAGCTCGGGTAGGCACCGGGTTCTTTTTTTGCCAGCTGAAACGCACCCGGTACCTTTTTCCGCGGGACACTCCCGCTCCGCCATGCATTACTGGGGTGTGGGCCTCGAGGAGCTTCTCGAACGTTACGTCGCCAGGGACGACGAGGCGGCGATGGCCGAGCTGGTGCGGCAGACGCGGGGGACGCTCCTCTCCGTCGCGCGGCGGATCTCAAACGAGGACGCCGAAGACGCGGTCCAGACCGCCTACCTGTCGCTGGCGAAGAGGGGGGGCTCCGGGGGCGCGCCGGTGCTCGCGTGGCTCCTCACCGCGGTCGCGCGGATCGCGTACCGGGCGAAGGCCACGCGCGCGCGGGAGCACGCGATCGCGGAGCGGCTCGCGCCCTCGGCGGCGCCCCCGGACCCCCCTGACGCCGCGATCGGGAAGGAGGAGGCGGAGCTCCTCCGGCGCGAGCTGTGGAAGCTGCCGGCCGACTACCGCGACGCGCTCCAGCTCCGCTACCTGCACGGCCTCTCGGGCGCGGAGGTCGCGCGGCTCCTCGGCGTGAACGAATCGACGGTGCGGACGCGGCTGCAGCGGGGGCGGCTGCTGCTCCGCTCGCGGCTCGCGCGCGTGATGCACCCGTTCCTCGCG
>WYBS01000208.1 GCA_011525755.1 Planctomycetaceae bacterium | reverse complement strand
GCGCGGGGGCCCGGACGAGCCCTGGAACGGGATCGCGCTCTGCGCGGTGCACCACCTGCACGGCATCCACCTCGGGTACCTCGAGGTGACGGGCCGCGCGGGCGAGCGGCTCCACTGGAAGTTCGCGCCGGGCGAGGCCGTGCCGACCGAGGAGTGGGTCACCGTCGGCGACGACGACGTGCGGCGGGCGCAGCCCGCGGCGGCCGCGGGCGCCGCCACCGGGGGGGGCGCGGGGGGGGCGGGGGGCAGGAGACCGCCCGATCGGGGTGGTGTCACGGATGTGGAGCCGGTCGTGGCCGGTCGCGGGGCCGACGCCACCGCGGGGGAGTCCCGCCGCGGTGCCGTCACGGATGTGGAGCAGGCCGCCGAAGCCGCCGGCGACGCCCGCTGCGGGATCGGTGTCACGGATGTGGAGTCGGTCGAACGCCGCGCGGCCGCCGCGGAGCCGGCTGGCCCGGCTGTCGCCACGGATGTGGAGTCGGGCGCGGATGTGGAGTCGGACGCGGAGTCGAGCCCCGGCATCGTCTCGGAGGGCCCCGCTGCCACGCGCTACCTCGGCCACCGCCCGCGGACCGACGACCGCCGGTGGATCGTCACATGCGAGGAGGCCCATGCCGCCTGACCCACGCCGTTGCCCTCCGGGCCCCCTCGGCATCACGACGCGCGGAGGCCGCCTCGCGCGCGGGGCCCGAGCGGCCGCACGAGCGACCGCCGCGACCCGATCGCGACCGTCTGCCCGGGTCCTCCCGCTGCCCGCGTGCCGGTCAGGCTCCGGCCAGCACCACGAACCCTCCCCCGCGCCCCCTCCCGTCACGCTCCCGGGCCGCCCGCGAGGTCCCCCCCCGCGCCCCCTCGCGCGAGCCGCGTCCGGAATCCCCGCCACATGACCCGGCCCAGATCGGCGAAGAGGGAGTACGCGACGGGCACGAGCAGCAGCGTGACGACCGTCGAGACCGCGAGACCGCCGATCACGACGGTCGCGAGCGTGTCGTAGGGGATCTCGTCGCCCTTCGGCTTGAAGACCGCCATCGGCAGGAGCCCGACGATCGTCGTCGTCGCGGTCATGAGCACCGGGCGCAGTCGGTCGCCGCCCGCCGCCGCGATCGCGGCGCGCATCGGCATGCCCTCGCGCCGGCGCTGCTGCGCGCGGTCGATGAGCACGATGCCGTTGTTCACGACCACGCCGATGAGCAGGATCCCGCCGAGGAAGGAGAGCTCGTCCATCGGCTTGCCAGACATGTAGAGACCCCACACGCCCCCCGCGAGCGCGGGGGGGATCGCGGCCAGCACCGCGAGGGGGAGCAGCAGCGCCTCGAAGAGCACGCCGGTGAGCAGGAACACGAGCGTGCACGCGAGGTACATCGCAAGGAGGAGCGTCGTGAAGTTCTCCTGGAGATCCTGCCAGCTCCCGCTCACCTGGAAGCGAACGCCCGGCGGCAGCTCGAACTCGCGCAGCACCGATTGCACCTCGTCGGTGAATGCGCGGTCGTCGTCGGCGCGGCCCATGACCTCGAGTTCCGACACGCGCCGGCCGTCGCGCCGCTCGATCGCGATCGGCGCCTCGCGGAACCCGAGCTTCGTCACCGACGACAGGGGCTTCAGCCCGGCCGACGTCGGGACCAGCACCTCGCCGAGGTCGCGCACCTCGACGGCCTGCTCCGGGTCGAGCTCCAGGAGCACCGGCAGGTCGCGCCCCTTCGCCTGGTAGTCGTTGAGCCTCGCCCCGCGCACGATCCACCCGACCATGCCGCGGATGAGGTCGCGGCTCACGAGGCCCCGCTCGATCGCCTCCGGATCGACGTTCACCTGCAGCTCGTCGAGGCTGGTCTCGCGCTCGCGCCGCGTCTCCACGACCGACGGGAGCAGCTTCAGCCGTGCCTCGATGCCGCTGACCGCGCGCTCGAGCGCCTCGGCGTCCTCGCCCTCGAGCGTGACGCGCGTCGCGCCCCCCGACGCCGCCTCGAGGCTCGTCCAGACGCCAGGGATGGGCGGCCACCCCTCGCGCACGCGCTCCTCGACGACCTTCGGGTCGACCGATGCGCCGCGCACCTGCCAGACCATCGCCATGCCGCCGCGCCGGTCGAAGCGGGCGTAGATGCCGTCGAGGTCGAGCTCCTCCTTGAGGCCCGCGACGAACGCCTCGTACTGCTTCGCGGCGCGATCCGCGTCCGCGAGGGTGTAGTGCCGCGGCCAGCGCAGCGCGACGCGCACCGGGCCGTGGCCGCGCCCCATCGCGCCCTTCTGCCCGAGCCTTCCGAACGGGAAGGCCGCGGACGCGCAGAGGAGGACGCCCAGGACGGCGACCGCGAGACGGTGGCGGAGCGCGAAACGGAGGACCCGCGCGTAGCCGCCGCGCACGCCGGGCAGCGGCGCGGGCGGGGCCTCCGCGGCGGGGGAGGGGGTGGGGTCCGGGGAGGGAGAGGGGGGCGCCTCGCCGCGTCGCCGCAGATAGACGGACCCGAGCGGGACGAGGATCAGCGCGACCGCGAGCGACGCGAGGAGCGCGTACGCGATCGGCATCCCGATCGACGCGAGCCAGAGCCGCGCGTCGCTGTCCTCCGACAGGAAGATGAACGGGAGCACGACGACCATCGTGGTGAGCGTCGAGGTCACGACCGCGAGGCCGACCTCAGCCGTGCCCTCCATGGCGGCCGCGCGCACGGCCTCGCCCGCCTCGCGGCGGCGGAGGATCGCCTCGACGACCACGATCGCGTTGTCGACGAGCATGCCGACCGCGAGCGTGAGGCCCATCATGGTCGCCAGGTTGAGCGAGTCGCCCGCGAGGTAGAGGCACGTCACCGCGATCGTGAGCGAGAGCGGAAGCGAAGCCGCGACGAGCAGCGTCATGCGCAGCCGTCGGAAGAAGGCGAAGAGGACGACGACCGCGAGCAGGCCGCCGTAGAGCGCGTTCTTGTAGAGCGTCACGATCGAGTTCTCGATCAGCTCGCCCTGGTCGAAGAACGGGCGGAACGTGAGATCCGGCAGCGGCGCCGCCGCGGTGATCGCGTCGAGCGTCTCGCGGACGCGCCGGCACGTCTCGACCGTGTTCGCACCCGCCATCTTGTAGATCGTGCCGACGACGACCGGGCTCCCGTTGTAGCGCGACCACCCCTCGTCGAGGGACGGCACGATCTCCACGCGCGCGATGTCGCCGAGCGTCACGCCCTCGGTCACCGGGAAGGCCCGGATCTCCTCGAGCGAGCCGAAGTCCATCGTCGCCCGCACGAACGCCTTCCTGCCCTCCGCCGTGATGTTGCCGAGGTCGGAGGACAGGTTGTCGCCGCGCAGCCGCTCGAGGAGGCGACGCAGGTCGAGGCGGCGGCGTGCGACCTCCTCCTGGTCGAGCCAGATGCGGACCGTGCGCGTGAGCACGCCCCACGGCTGCGCGCGCGCGACGCCGTCCACGGCCTCGAGCTGCGGCTGGAGGCGCTCCTCCATGAAGTCCGAGAGCGAGAGGCGGTCCGCGTCCGCCGTGCAGGCGAAGAAGAGGACCGGCGCGTCGTTCGCCCCCTGGCGCCGGACGTGGAGCCGGTCGACGTCGTCGGGCAGGTCCGCCTGGACGCGCGCCATGCGGTCGCGCACGTCCCGCTCGACCGTCGCCGGGTCCGCGTCCTTGCGCAGCTCGACCGTGACCCGCACCTCCATGCGGTCGCTGCGGCTCGCGATCGACTCGATCCCCGGGACCGTCGCGAGCGACTCCTCGATCGGGATCGCGACCTGCCGCTCGGCCTCCTCGGCGGACACGTCGCGCAGGCCGGCCTGGATGGTCAGGAACCGCTGCTCGAAGCCGTCGGGCAGGAGCTGGAGCGGGATGCCGAGGAAGGAGAGCGCGCCCATCGCCGCGAGCGCCGCGGAGGCCACGAGCACGCCGACCGGCCGGCCGAGGATCGCGCGGATCGCGTCCCTCACGAGGTCCTCCGCCGCAGCGCGACCTTGTAGAGCACCGGCACGACGACGAGCGTCAGCACCGTGCTCGAGAAGAGGCCGAAGATGACCGTGATCGCCATCGGCGCGCGCAGCTCGGCCGCCTCGCCGCCGCCGAGGCCGAGCGGGAGCCGGTCGGCTCCCGGCAGCTCGGCGAGCACCCCCGTGAGGGGGAGCAGGCCGAGGATCGTCGTGCCCGTCGTCATGAGGATCGGGCGCAGGCGCTCGTGCGCCGCCGCGACGATCGCGTCGGGGAGCGTCGCGTGCTCGGCACGGCGCCGGTTGATGCAGTCGACGAGCACGATCGCGTTGTTGACCGCGATCCCCACGAGGAGGATCGAGCCCAGGAGCGCGACCACGCTGGCGGGCAGGTCCAGGAGGTCGAGCGCGACGACCGCGCCGACCCCGGCGAGGGGGAGCGCGACGAGGATCACGAGCGGCTGCGCGAGCGACTCGAACTGGATCGCCATCACCGCGTAGACGAGGAAGGCCGCGAGCGCGAGCGCGTAGAGGAGCGCCCGCGTCGACTGCTGCGCCTCGAGGCTCCGGCCCGCGACCTCGAAATCCACGCCGTGGCGCCGCGCGACCGGCCCCGCGAGTGCGCGCGCCTCCTCGGTCACGCGGCCGAGCTGGAGCCCTTCGTAGGCCGCCGTGACGACCGCCGCGTGCCGGCCGCCGACGCGGCGGATCTCGCCCGGCCCCTCCGCGACCGCGGGGGCGTCCCGGAGCACGACCGAAAGCTTCACCGGTCCCTTCCCCGGCGGCGCGACGTCGATCTCGAGCAGGTCGCGCAGGCGCTCGCGGTCGTTCTCCTCGAGGCGCACGCGGATGTCGGTGCGCTCCGACCCCTCGACGAGCGCGGTCGGGATCCTCCCGACGAGCTTCTCCCGCACGCGCGTCGCGACCTCCTCGGCGGTGAGCCCGCGGCGGAAGAGCTCGAGCCGGTCGAACGCGAGCCGGACCTCGCGCGCGCCACGACCGGCGCCCCCTTGCACCCCCTGGATCCCCTCGAGCCCGCGGATCGCGTCCGCCGCCTCCCGCGCGGCCCGTCCCAGCGCCACGAGGTCGCGCTCGCCGCCGCCGAAGAAGATCACCTTCACCGGCAGCGCGAAGCGGAAGAGCGTGGAGGAGAGCGTCTCGGGCGGCTCCGCGTCGGGCACGCGGGCGACGATCCGCTCCGCCGCCTCGCGCACGCGCCGCTCCGCCTCGGGCGAGCGGCCCGCGCGCTTCAGATGCACGGTGAGCCGCGCCGTGTGCTCACCCTCGTCGGCCGCGCGGTCCGCGTCGGCCTCGACGCCCACGGTTGCCGCGATCCAATCGACCTCCGGCAGCTTCCGCACCTCGATCTCGATCGCCCGCGCGCGCTCCGCCGTCCGCTCCAGCGCGGTGCCGGGCGTGAGCGACACCTTCACGTCGAACTCGCCCGTCCACGTCTCCGGCATCAGGTCGGGCGAGAGCTCGGTGGCGCGCCAGCCCGCCAGCGCGAGCGCCGCGGCGGCGGGGAGGAGCACGGCGGCCGGCCGCGCGAGGCACGCGCGTAGGAAGGGCTCGTACGCCCGCTCGAGCGCGCCGTAGCCCCGGAGGAAGAGCGCGGCGAGCGGGCGGAGCGCGAGCCCGAACCCGAACGCGGCGGCGCGCGCGACGGCGATCGCGAGGCGCGCCGCCGCGCGCGCGACCGCCCGCACGCCCGACGCGACGAGCGCGAAGGGAAGCGCGAGGACGAGGCCCGCCCCGCGCACGACGCGCGAGGCCGCCCCGCCGCGCCGGAGCCGCAGCCAGGCGAGCACGGTCCGCTGCCCGAGCATCGCCCCCGCGAGGCCGAACCGGGCGCGCGCGTGGGCCGTGCCCTTCGGGACGAGCCGCGGCAGCGTGGCGAGGCAGGTGGGGATCACGAAGAGCGCGACGACGAGCGACAGCAGGAGCGAGAAGACGACCGCGAGCGCGAGATCCTTGAAGAGCTGGCCGGCGGCGCCCGCCTCGCCGACGAAGACGATCGGGAAGAAGACGCACACGGTCGTGAGCGTGGACGCGGTGATCGCGCCCGCCACCTCGCGCACGCCCGCGACCGCGGCCGGCAGCGGCGCGAGGCCCTTCTCGCGCTGCCGCGACGAGGACTCGAGCACGACGATCGCGTTGTCCACGAGCATGCCGACGCCGAGCGCGAGCCCGCCGAGCGACATGATGTTCAGCGAGACGTTCGCGAGGAAGAGCGGCGCGAAGGTGGCGACCGCGCAGACCGGGATCACGGCGCCCGCGACGAGCGTCGCCATCGCGTTGCGCAGGAAGAGGTAGAGCACGAGGACGGCGAGGATCCCGCCGAGCACCGCGGTGTCGCGCACCTCGTCGAGCGCCCCCTCGATGAACCGGCTCTGGTCGGTCAGGAGCTTCATGTCGACCCACGGCGCGAGCGCCTCGCGGAGCCCCTTCGCGGAGGCGATGCCGGGCCCCGGCCCCCCGCGCCCCCTCCGCTGCTCCGGCGCCGGGCTGCCCTCGCGCTCGATCCGCTCGCGGACCGCGCGCGACACGGCCACCACGTTGCTCTGCGCCTTCTTGTAGACCTCGACGAGGACCGCCTCCTTCCCGTCGACGTAGGCCGCGAGCTCGCGCTCTCTGAACGACTCCTCGACGCGGCCCACGTCGCGCACGCGCACGGGCACGCCGTTCACGTTCTTCACGACGACCGCCTCGATCTCGGACACCGTCCGCAGCTCGTTGACGGAGCGGACGACGTACTCGATCGGCCCCTCCTGGATGAGCCCGGCGGCCTCGTTCCGGTTCGCGCCGAGGAGCGCGTTCGCCACCTCGTCGATCCCGATGCCCGAGCGCAGCAGCGCCTCGTCGTCCAGGTGCACCGCGATCTCGCGCTCCCGCCCGCCGCGGATCTTCGCGGCCGCGACCCCCTTGAGCTTCTTCAGCTCCTTCTCGACCTCCTCCTCCGCGAGCTTGCGCGCGAGCGCGAGGTCGCTCTCGCCCGTGCCGCGCCCCGAGACCGCGATCCGGAGGATCGGGTCCAGGTTCGGGTCGTACGGGAGCACGAGCGGGCGCGCCGCCTCCTCGGGGAGCGTGGCCGCGTCGATCTTGCTCTCGACGTCGGCGCGCGCCTCGGTCATGTCGGTGTCCCAGCGGAACTCGAGCGTGATGTCGCTGAACGTGGAACGCGAGACCGACGTCATCGAGACGAGGCCGTTCGTGGTCGCGAGCCGCTTCTCGAGCGCCTCGGTCACGCGCTTGTCCACGTCGCGCGGCCCGGCGCCCGGGAACTCGGTGCGGACGGTGAGGGTCGGGTAGGAGAGGTCGGGCAGGAGCGCCAAGTCGAGCCGCGAGTAGGAGATGATGCCGAACACGACCGTCGCGACCGTGACCATCAGGACCGCAACGGGCCGGCGGGCCGCGCCCTCGAGCGGTCCCTTCATTCGCCGCGATCCGGGGGGGCTCCGGGGGCCGCGAGCACCTCGACCGCGGCGCCGTCGGAGACCGTGTCCTGCCCCTCGACGAGGACGAGATCCTCCTCCCCGATCCCCTCCACCTCGAGGACCCCCTCGCCCTCGAACCCGGTCTTCACGGGCACGCGCACCGCCTTGCCGTCGCGCACGACGAAGAGGTAGGGCCCCTCCTCGTCGTCGTGGAGCAGCGCCCGCCGCGGGACGACGAGCGCATCGGCGCGCGTGGCGACCGTGATCCGCATCGTCACGAAGAGGCCCGGGCGGAAGCCCGGCGCCGGCTCGATCGCGGCCTTCACGCGGACGGTGCCCGACTCGCGGTCCACGGTCGGCGCGACGAGCTCGACCTTGCCCTTCGCCTTCCCCTCGGCGGCGCTGCTCTCGAGCGAGACGGCGTCGCCCGCCTCGACGCGCGCCGCGTCGCGGACGGGGAGGTTGCCGTAGAGGACGAGCGTGTCCGGCTCCTCGACCTTGTAGAGCACCTCGCCGGTCCGGACGCGCTCCCCCTCGCGCACGTTGCAGAGGGTGACGACACCCGCGATCGGCGAGCGGATCGTCGCGCGCTCGAGGAGGACCGCGGCGCGGTCGCGCACCGCCCGCGCGCGCTCGACCGCGACGCTGCCGAGCTCGAGGGCGACCTTGCCCTTCTCGACCGAAGCCTGCGCCGCCTCGACCTTCTTCTGCGCGAGGTTCCGCGCGAAGGTCGCGCGCTCGTGCTCCTCGAGGGAGATCGTGCCGTCCTTCATCCCCTCGGACGCGCGGGCGAAGATCGCCTCCGCCTCGCGGAGCGAGACCTCGGCCTGCTCCACCTCCCGGTCCGCGAGCTTCTTCCCGAGCTCGAGCTCGCGGATCCGCCCCTCGGCGTTCCGCACGTCGACCTCGGCCTCCTCGAGGGCGAGCCTCAGCTCCCGGTCGTCGAGCCGCGCGAGGAGCATGCCGTCGTCCCCGTCCCTGCCGCCGCCCACTAGGTCGCCCAGGTCCTTCGCCTTCTCGACGACCTTCCCGTCCACCTCTGCGTAGACGGTCACGTGGCGGTCGGTCTCGAGCGCCGCCTGCGTCTCCACGATGTCGGAGACCGCGCCGCGCGAGGGGCGCTCCGCCCGCACGGGAAGGGGCGCGTCCGTCCGGGACGGCTTCTTGTCGGGCGGGGGGCCGCCGCACGCGGCCGCGGCGAGGAGGATCGGGAGGACGCGGGAGTGGCTCACGGCAGCGCGGGACCGGGGATTGTATCCTCCTCGCGTCGCGTGAAGCTGAAGCAGAGGCCGGAGGACTTCCGGGTCGAGGAGATCAGCCGGCTGGAGCCGGGCGAGACGGGCGAGTTCGCGCTCTACCGGCTCGAGAAGTCGGGGATCGGGACGCCGGAGGCGCTCCGCGTCGTGCGCCGCGACTGGCGGCTCGACCCGCGCGCGATCGCGTTCGCCGGCCTCAAGGACCGGCACGGGATCACCGGGCAGACGGTCAGCATCCGCCGCGGCCCGAAGACGAACTACGCGGGGAGAGGATTCAAGCTCAACTACCTCGGCCGCGCGGAGCGCCCGGCCGGCCGCGGCACGCTCCTCGGCAACCGGTTCCGGATCGTCGTGCGCGACCTCTCCACGGAGGAGGCGGCGCGCGTCGCGCAGCGCGCGCTCGCGGCGGAGAGGGACGGCTTCCCCGACTACTACGACGACCAGCGGTTCGGCTCGCTCCGGGGCACGGGCGGCCGCTTCATCGCGAAGGCGCTCTTCGCGGGCGACGCCGAGGAGGCGCTCCGGCTGGCGATCGCGTCGCCCTCGCACGAGGACCGGAGCCGCACGAAGCGGCGGCGAAAGCTCCTGCGCGAGCGGTGGGGGGACTTCGCGGGGCTCGCGAAGGCCCTCGACGCGTCCGTCGAGCGCCGGATCTGCGAGCGCGTCGCCGCGGGCGCCTCCTTCGCGGAGGCGTACCGGATGCTCGACCGGCCGCTCCGCGAGATCCACCTCGCGGCCTACCAGGCGCACCTCTTCAACGAGTGCCTGCGGCGCGCCGTCGGTCTCTGGCGGGCCCTTCGGGGGCTCGACGAAGGCGGGGGCCCCCGCCACTCCGGCGTCGACGGCCCGTACCCCTTCTACGAGGGGGATCCCGCGGAGCTCCGGGACCGGGTCTTCCCCCTCGCGTCGGCCGAGGCCCCTCCCGATCCGCTCCTCGACCTGGTGCTCGAGGAGGAGGGGGTGTCGAGGGGGCAGCTCGAGGGCTTCCGGAAGGGTTCGCGGCATGCCGTCGCGGTTCCCGGCGACATCGAGGCGGCGGCGCCCGCGCCGGACGAGCTCAACAGGGGCCGGCTCTCCCTCGCGCTCTCGTTCCGGCTCAAGCCGGGGAGCTACGCGACGATGCTCGTCAAGCGCTGCACGTACGACCTCTAGGGAACCGTACGGAAAGACCCTGGCCCGTCTTTCTGCTACAACACGACGCGTGTCGCTCCTGAGCGAGAGCCATCTCGACGAGATCCTGCGGGCGAAGAACCCGTGGTGGGCGACCGGGGCGCTCCCGCAGCGCGCGCGCACGACGGCGCCGCGGCGGCAGGACGCGACGCTCCGGGACACCGGGCGGGCGACGCTGCTCGTCGGCCCGCGCCGGAGCGGCAAGACATCGGCGCTCTTCCGGCTCGTGGACAGCCACCTCCGCTCCGACGGGCACCCGAGGGACGTCGCCTACCTCCCGCTCGACCATCCGCTGCTCCGGCTCGCGCCGCTCGGCCAGCTCGTCGACCGCGCGCTGAAGCTCATGGACGCGAGGGAGCGGCCGCGGCTCCTGCTCGACGGGATCCAGGCGCTGCCGCAGTGGCCCGAGCGGTTCGTCGAGACGGTGAAGACGCGCCCCTACCCGCGGATCCTCGCGGCCGCCTCGGTCGCGCCGGGCATCGGGGAGACCTGCTTCGACGTCCTCTCCCTCCCGACCCTCTCCTTCCGCGAGTTCTGCGACCTGCGCGGGATCCCGGACCTCGGCATTCCGCCGCTCGACCCGCTGAAGCCGAGGCTTCCGGAGGAGGTCGACAGCGGCGACGACCGCCTCTTCGCGCGCGTGCTCGACCCGCTGCTCGCCGACTACCTCGTGCGCGGCGGGTTCCCCGAGACCGTCCTCGAGCCCGACACCGCCGCCGGCCACCAGCTCGTGCGCGAGGGCGTCGTCGCGCGCGCGGTCTACCAGGACCTCCCGGCCGTGGTCGGCGTGATGAAGCTCGCGGACCTCGAGCGGGTCCTGCTCGCGGCGCTCCTCAAGGGGGGCTCGCCGCTCGTGATGGAGGCGCTCGGCGACGCGCTCGAGCTCGACCTGAAGACGGTGCACCGCTACTTCGACCACCTGCAGCGCGCGTTCCTCCTGACGAGCCTCAAGAACTTCGCGGCGGCGACGGACCGGTCGCGCGCGCGGCTGCACGCGGCCGACCCGGCCATCGCCAACGCGCTCTGCGAGCGGGGGGCCGCCGTGCTCGCGCACGCGGCGGAGCGGCGGAGCCTCCTCGCGGGCGCGCTCGTCGCGCACGTGCAGCGGGCCGCGACCGAGCGGGGCCTTGATGTCGCCTACTTCCGCGAGGGCGACCTCGAGGCCGAGGCGGTGCTCGTGACGCCGGACGGCGCGGTGCCGATCGTGCTCGTCGACCACGACGAGGCGGGCGACGAGGAGGCGGCCGCGGCGGAGCGCCTGCTCAAGCGCGTGCAGGGCGGGAGCGCGTTCCTGCTCTCCCGCGGCGGGCCGCGCCGGCGGGCGCCGCTCACCTTCTTCGAGACGATCAACCACCTGCCCGCCGCCTATTTCCTCTACGCGCTGGGGTAGCCCGTGATCACGATCGACGAGGCCCGCGACGCGGTGCGGCAGCGCGCGCATGCGATCCGGGAGACGGAGCGGGTGCCGCTCGACCTCGCGCTTCACCGCGTGCTCGCGGCGCCCGTGCGCGCCGACCGGCCCGACCCGCCCTTCGACCGCGCGTCGATGGACGGCTACGCGCTCCGCGCCGACGAGACGGCGTCCGTCCCGCGTGACTTCGAGGTGGTCGCCCGGATCGCAGCGGGTGCGCACGTGCTTCCTGAGGTCGAGCCCGGCAAGGCGGCGTGGGTGAACACCGGAGCGCCCATCCCGCCGGGGACCGATGCGGTCGTGCCGGTCGAGGACACGCGGGGCGACGCGAAGGTGCAGGTGCTCAGGGCCGTGAAGAAGGGGGAGAACGTCCTCGCCGCGGGCGCGCTCGTCCGGCCCGGCGACGCGGTCGCCGAGGGACTCCTCACCCCGGAGCGGATCGCGATCTGCGCCGCGGTCGGCGCGCTCGAGGTCGTCGTGCGCCGGAGGCCTCGGATCGCGGTGCTCTCGACGGGCTCCGAGCTGTCGGAGGAGCCCCTTGCGCACCAGATCCGCAACTCGAACGGCCCGATGCTGAAGGCGCTCTTCGCGCGCGCGGAGATCCTCGATCTCGGCGCCGTCCCCGACGAGGCGGGCGCGCTCGAGGCGGCGTTCGCGAAGGGGCTCTCGGAGGCGGATCTCGTCGTCTCGACCGGCGGCGTGTCGAAGGGCGAGTTCGACCTCGTGCGGCCGACGCTCGAGAGGCTCGGCGTCACGGTCCACGTCCACGGCGTCCAGCTGCAGCCGGGAAAGCCGCTCCTCTTCGGCACGAAGGGGGAGAAGGCCGCCTTCGGGCTGCCGGGCAACCCCGTCTCCGCGCTCGTGTGCACGGACCTCTTCGTCCTCCCCTTCGTCGCCGCGAGGAGCGGCCGCGGCTTCGACGAGGTCCTCCTCGCGCGGCGGGCGCGGCTGACGGGGCCGCTCGCCGCGTCGCCGAAGCGCCGTCGCGTGTTCCCGTGCCGCCTTCAGGGCGACGAGGTGCAGCCCCTGCCGTGGCGCAGCTCCGCCGACGTCTACTCGCTCACGCACAGCAACGCCTACGTCACGGTGGACATCGGCTACCACCTCGCGCAGGGCGCGCAGGTCACCTGCCTCGTCCCCGAGCGGTCCGCCTCCCGCACCGCATGAGGAGGATCCCGCCCTGGCTGTGGATCGCGGCGCTCGTCGGGATCCCGCTCGTCCTCTCCTTCGTGCCCGGGTGGCCGTCGCACGGGTACGGCCACGTGCTCCTCCTCTACCCGCTCGTCCCCGCGCTCCGGCATCCCGAGCTCCGGCGCCGGCTCCTCCTCTACGGGGCGTCGATCGCGCTCCACCTGCTCGCGTACCCGGATTTCGACCTCGGCTTCCTCGGCTGGGTCCTCCTCTGGCCCTACCTCCTCGCGCGCGAGCGCGACGACAAGGCGCCCTGGTTCCGGTCGGCGTTCCTCTACGGGTTCTTCCGCGCCTTCGTCGGCTTCCACTGGCTCGGCCACGTGCACTTCACCGCGTGGCTCGGCGCCTGCCTCGCGTCGGGGTTCGCCTTCGCGGCGGCGTTCGAGTGGCCGCTCCGCCGGCTCCTCTTCGCGCCCTTTGCGCTGCGCGTCGCGGCCGCTTGGCTCTTCTTCGAGTGGATCCACTCCTGGCTCCTCGGCGGGTTCCCGTGGCTCTTCCTCTCCCACACGCAGTACCGCTTCCTCGCGCTGGTCCAGGTCGCCGACGTCGTGGGCGCGTTCGGGGTCTCGTTCCTCGTCGCCTTCGTGCAGGCGGCGGCGCTCGAGGCGAACCGCGCGCGGCGGATCGTCCCGTCCGTCTGGGCGGCCGCGCTTCTCCTCGTGGCGGCGCTCCTCTACGGGGCGATGCGGGGGGGGCCGGGGGGGGCGGAAGGCCCCGGGGTCCTCATGGTCCAGACCGCAATCCCGAGCTACGTGAAGGAGCAGGAGCCGGGGGATCCGAGGGGCGTGCTCGAGGAGGCGCTCGTGCGCCTCACGCGCGAGGGGCTCGATCGGCATCCCGAGACGGCGCTCATCGTCTGGCCCGAGACGATGTTTCCCGCCTACTACGTCGAGAGCGAACCGGAGCGATTCGCGCCGCTGACGCGCGCGCTCGCGCGCCGGTTCAAGAGGCCCGCGGTCTACGGCCTCTCCTCGTACGCGACGCCGCAGCGGAGGGACGCGGGACGCGGGTTCAACTCCGCGATGCTCGTCGACCGCAACGGCGATGTCCCGGTCGGACCGGACGGGCGGCCTGCCCTCTACCGGAAGCAGCGCCTCGTCCCGATGAGCGAGGAGTTCCTGCCGCGCCGGATCCTGCCCGAAGCGTGGTGCGACGCGATGTTCCGCTGGCTCTCGGGGAACCTCGGCCTCCCGCGTTCGAGCGACCTCGAGTCGGGCGAGGGGTTCGAGACGCTCGACGCGGGCCCCGGTCTCCGGTGCGCGGCCCTCATCTGCTTCGAGGGCGTCTACCCCGACCTCGCGCGCGGCGCGGCGAGGCACGGGCGGCCGGACCTCGTGCTGCATCTCGTGAACAACGGCTGGTTCATCTCGCCGCGATTCCTCTCGTGGCGCATCCCGTCCTTCGAGCAGCGGCAGTGCCTCGCGGCCTGGGTCTTCCGGGCCGTCGAGACGCGGATGCCCTTCTTTTCCTGCGCCAACGCGGGGATCACCTGCGCCGTCGCGCCGGATGGACGAATCCTCTCCCGGGTCGACCGCGTGATGGGGGAGGGGTGGCTTTTCGAGCGGGTTCCCCCCCGGTGGGAGGAGCCCCTCTTCCTGCGCGGCGGGTTCCTCCTCCCCGCGGTCCTTCTCCTCCTGATCCTGCCGGTCCTCCTGTGGAACGCCCGGAAACGCGCGTGAATCCGGGGTTTCCCGGTCTTTCTCGGCCCTTCCGGAAACCGCCCCGGCGTATTTTGGACCGTCTTGACTCCCAGGGGGCCTTTTGCTGATATAGCCTTTCCCGGCGAGCACGGGTCTCGACGAACGGCGAGGGCGCGCGCGGGGGGTTCGGCAACGGAAGGAGACGGCTATCCATGTCCAGCATGGCGAAGATCTTCGTCGTGGTGAATCTGGCGTTCGGCATCGTGGCGTTCGGTTCCGCCGCGACGCTCCTGGGCGCCCAGGACGACTACCGCAGGGGCTTTGAGGCGAAGAGCGACGAGCTCAAGAAGGTCACGTTGGAGATGCAGGCGAAGATCGACGACCTGGACCTCCAGCGGTCCCAGCAGTCCCAGAAGGCCAGCGAGGAGCGCGGCCGCGCCGACACCCTCCAGGCCTCGGTGGACGAGCTCAAGACGCAGCTCGCCGCGGCGAAGACCGCGAACGAGACGCTGCGCTCGTCGGTCGAGACCTTCTCGAAGGAGCTCCAGACCGCGAACCAGCTCAACACGTCGAACCAGGAGTTCCTGAAGCGCCTCGCCGACGACGGCAAGAAGGCGACCGACGAGATGCTGAACGCGAAGTCGACCCTCGAGAAGGAGGTCGCGAACCGGGTCGGCCTCGAGCAGCAGGTGACCGAGCTCAACGAGCAGGTGACGACGCTCGCGGCCGAGAAGGGCGACGTCGAGCGCAAGGCTCGCGAGCTCGAGTTCTGGCTGACGAAGTACCGCGAGAAGTACGGCTCGATGGACGTGTCGGAAGGCGCCCCTGGCGTCGTGATGGCCGTGCGCGGGCCGCTCGTGAGCATCTCGGTCGGCAGCGCCGACAAGGTGCGCGTGGGCGACATCTACCACCTGAGCCGCGGCGCCTCCTACGTCGGCTCCATCAAGATCACGAGCGTGGACAAGAACCTCTCCGTCGGCCAGTTCGACGTGAACAACCCGGGCAGCGGCGCGCCGCCGCAGACGGGCGACAAGGCGGCGCCGGGCAGCAACTGAGGAATCCCATGGCGAAGGACGAATACCTCGAGATCTCGGATCTCGACACCACGCCCGAGTCCGACAAGCTCGCGATGGCGCTCGTGTACGTCACGACGATCTTCCTCGTGGCGGCGATCGTCTTCTTCTGGATGAAGATGAAGCAGTACGGCGTCGGCCCCCTGGCCGACTGACCGAGCCGAACCCCAAGAGGCCGGCCCCCGCGCGGGGCCGGCCTTTTTTTTCGCATGCGTCGTCCCCGCAGGGTTGCCCGCGGGCAGTGGGGGCCCCCGGCGGCCTTTGGGGCTCGCCCGCGCCGCCCGCGCGGCACGCCCGGAGGGGTGCCATGCTCCGGCGCAATTCTCGGCGCGGTGGTACCCTGATCCGCTCGCGTCGCAGGCTTGGGACCGCGCCCACCTATAATTCCTGCCTCGAAGAAATGCGCATTCTTGATTGGGTCCTCGGGAAGTTCTCCGTGGACATGGGGATCGACCTCGGGACCGCGAACACGCTCGTGTGCGTCCGTGGCCGGGGGATCGTCCTCAACGAGCCGTCCGTCGTCGCGGTCCGCAAGGGCACGACCGAGGTCCTCCTGAACGGCCGCGCGGTCGGCGCGACGGCGAAGGAGATGCTCGGCAAGACCCCGGCCAACATCGTCGCCATAAGGCCCATGAAGGACGGCGTCATCGCCGACTTCGAGGTCACGGAGGCGATGCTCAAGTACTTCATCCACAAGGTCCACGGCCGCAACTGGGCCGTGAGCCCGAGGGTCGTGATCGCGGTGCCTTCCGGCATCACGCCCGTGGAGAAGCGCGCCGTCATCAACTCCGCCGAGCGCGCCGGCGCCCGGAAGGTCTACCTGATGGAGGAGCCCATGGCCGCCGCGATCGGCTGCGGGCTGCCCTTCGCCGAGCCGCGCGGCTCCATGATCGTGGACATCGGCGGCGGCACGACCGAGGTCGCGATCCTCTCCCTTGGCGGCATCGTCCACTCGCGGTCGATCCGGATCGCGGGCGACGAGATGGACCAGGCGGTCATGAACTACATGCGGAGCGCCTACGAGCTCCTCATCGGCGAGCAGACCGCGGAGACCGTGAAGATCGCCATCGGCAGCGCCTACCCGCTCAAGAAGGAGGCGACGATGGAGGTCCGCGGCCTCGACGCCAACAAGGGTCTCCCGCGGAAGGTCGTCGTCACCTCCGAGGAGATCCGCGAGGCGATCGGCGAGCCCGTCGAGGGGATCATCACCTCGGTGCGCGAGACGCTCGAGTCCTGCCCGCCGGAGCTCGCGGGCGACCTCCTCGAGCAGGGGATCACGCTCGCGGGCGGCGGCGCGCTGCTCCGCGGCCTCTCCCGCGCGATCTCCGAGCACGTCGGGCTCCCGTGCCACGTGGCGGACGACCCGCTCTGCGCCGTCGCGCGCGGCACGGGGGTCTTCCTCGACAACCTGAGCGAGGTCCAGTCGGTCCTCGAGCAGGTGGACGAGCACGGCTAGGCGTCGGCTAGGCGGCTCCAAGGGTCCGCCGGTCCGCGGCGTCCCCGCGTCCTTGCCGCGTCCTTGCGCCTTCCGCGGCTTCCCCCCCTCCCCCGCGCCCCCTCCCTTCCCGCCCCCGCGGGGCTGCCTAGGGATCCCGCCCCGTCTACCACTCCTAGTTGCTGAACCGGCGATAACCCCCTAGAATCAGTATTGGGCCGTGCGGGGCCACCCCGCGCGCGGTACGGACGCCGCCTCGCCGAACGGCATGCGAATCCAGAGGTTCCACCGGTATCTGCTCGTGCTCGCCGCACTCTTCGTGCTGGCGGTGCTCGTTCGCGACGACCTGCCGGGCGAGGAGATGCTCCCCGACGCCTACCGGGCCGCGGTCGGCAGGCCGCTCGTCCAGCCGCTCGCCGTGGCCGTGCACGACGGCGCCGTCGACGCCGCCGAGATGCGGAGCCGCCTCGCGGTCGCGGAGCGGCAGGTGCGCGAGCTCACGGAGCAGCTCGAGCGCGCGCACGAGCTCGAGCGCTACTTCGGGCAGCTCCGCTGGGAAGCGCCCGCGCGCGCCGTCCCCGCGTGGGTCTTCTCCGTCGAGGCGGACGACTACCGGCGCGCGTTCAAGATCGACCGCGGGACGTCGAGCGGCGTCAACGTGGGGATGCCGGTCGTGGCCGGCCGCGCGCTTCTGGGCGTCGTCATGCATGCGGACGGAAACATCGCGACGGTGCGCCGCGTCGATGATCCTTCCTTCCGGATCGAGGTGGAGATCGAAGGGGAGGGGGAGGTCGTGCGCGGCGTCGCGCGCGGGGACGGCGACCGCGGCGTCGACGTCCGGTTCGTGCCGCGGGCGACCGCGCTCCGGAAGGGCTTGAAGGCGTTCACGAGCCGCTACCACGTGCAGATCCCGCCGGGCCTCTATGTCGGCGACGTGTCGGATGTCGCGGACGTGGACGAGGACGGGCTCCAGGAAGTCGCCCTCCTGCCGGCGGCGGCGCTCGGGCGCCTGTCGCAGGTCCACGTTCTCCTCCAGCCGAAGCGCGAGTGATGGCCTACCTGGGGCTCATCCTCGTCGTCCTCGCGGACAACGCCGCGCGGCTGCTGCTGCCGGACGGCTTCCTCCTGCAGACGGTCCCGGACCTGCCGCTCGTCACGGCGTACTACGTCGGGTTCCGCGCGCGGGACGCGGGGTCGCTCGGGCTCGCGATCGTGCTCGGCCTCTTCGCGGACTGCTTCAGCTCCTGCCCGCTGGGCCACTTCGGGTTCCTGTACGGGTCCGCGGCCTATCTCGCGCTGCGCCTGCGGCGCTTCGTGCCCGCCGACCACTACAAGTCGCACGTGGCCGCGTGCCTCGTCGCCGGCTTCGTGACCGCGCTTCTCGCCCTCCTCATCGCCGTCGTCACCGTGGACGGCCCCGTGGGCGCGGGATTCCTGCGCGCGCTCACGGGGACGGTCGCCAGCGCGGTCGCCGCGCCCTTCGTCTTCGCCATCTGGGACAAGAGCCGCCTCTTCCGCGGCCAGCTGCGCGGCAGCTCCTACGGGTTCGCGCGATGACGCTCGGCTATCGCGGCCGCCTCGCGCTGCTCGCGGTGCTCGCGGGGATCCTCGGCCTCGCGTTCCTCTCGCGGCTGTTCGCGATGCAGGTCGCCGGAAGCGGCAAGTACCGGAAACTGGCCCGGAAGCAGATCGCGGGCGCGCGCCCCCTCCATCCGCCCCGCGGGCGGATCCTCGACGCGACGGGACAGGAGCTTGCCGCGGAGGAGACGGGCTACGAGCTCACCGTACGCGCGGCGGCGTGGCGCTCGGTCATGCACGAGTGCCAGCGGTGCGGCTTCGTCCGGTTCTACACGAAGACCCAGAAGGTGGGCGCCTGTATCCGCTGCGGGAAGCCGCTCGTGCGCGTGGACAGGAGCGATGCGACGCCGCTCGCGCGGCTGCTCGAGATGAGCGTCCAGGAGCTTCTCGATCGAGTGGAGGCGCGGGTGCGCGAGGTCGAGGGGATCGTCGCGGACCGCCTCGGCACGGACCTCCCGCCGCGCCGGGAGGAGCAGGAGCAGGCGCGCCTCTGGGCCGACTACGGCTGGCGGCCGCGGAGGATCGCGCGCGACGTGTCCTACGAGGTGGCGCGCGAGGTCGAGCTGAACCCGCACCAGTATCCCGCCTTCCGGATCCGCGCCGTGCACGCCCGCCGGGCGAACGGCGGCAGGGACTTCGTCCACCTCCTCGGGCTCGTCCGGGAGGAGACCGAGAGCGTGGACGGGCTCAAGCTCGAGGTCGCCGCGGGCGTCTCCGGGATCGAGCGCGCGTTCGACGACGTCCTCCGCGGCGAGCCGGGGAAGCTCCGGATCGCCCGGGACCCGCGGGACGGCGAGGAGCGCGTCGTGGAGCGGCAGCCGGCGCGACCTGGCGAGGACGTGCGCCTGACGATCGCGGCAAGGGACCAGGCGCTGGCCGTCGCGGCGCTCGGCGGGACGACCGGCGCCCTCGTCGTGATCGACGCGCACGACGGGGACGTGCTCGCGGCCGCCTCCTCGCCGTGCTACGAGCCGGGCGAGTATGCGAGGGTCCTCGCCGACCTCAACGAGCAGAAGGAGCGCTTGGGGCGCTGGCCGAAGCACCATGCCCTCCAGGACGCCGTCTTCTCCGGCTTCGACGCGCCCGGCTCGATCGTGAAGCCGGTGACGGCCGTCGCCGCGCTCCTCGCGGGCGTCGCGACGCCGGAGACGCGGATCGAGTGCGACCGCCACTTCAGGAACCGCCGCGGCCAACCTCTCGGCAGCCTCAAGTGCAGCAGCGCGCACGGCGACGTGTGCGTGCGCGACGCGCTGATCCGCTCCTGCAACGTCTACTTCCAGACCGTCCAGAAGGAGGCGATCGAGCGCGGCGCCTTCGACCGGATGTTCGACGTCGCGCGGCGCTTCGGCTTCGGTCTCCGCACCGGCGTCGAGCTCGAGCCCGCGCTCTTTGACGACACGTGGGACCCGGGGCGGAGCTGGGCGGAGAACGTCTGGATGGCGATCGGGCAGGGCAAGGTGAGGCTCTCCCCCGCGCAGGTCGCGCGCGCCTACGCCGGGCTCGCGACGGGCTCGCTCCCGCGCCTGCGCCTCGTGGCGGAGGTGGGGGGGCGCCCGGTGCCGCCGCAGCGCACGCCGCTCGGTATCGACGAGTCCGTCCTCCGGCTCGTGCGCGAGTCGCTCGCCGAGGTGGCGCGGCACGGCACCGCGGCCGGCCACGGGCTCGAGCGGTGGCCGATCTTCGTGAAGACCGGCACCGCGCAGCTCGGCGGCACGCTCCAGAACGCGTGGCTCGCCGGGTTCCTCCCTGCCCACCGCGGCCGCCCCGCGATCGCGTTCGCGATCGTCGTCTTCGACACGGAGCTGAACGCCGCCGCGGCGTGCGCGCCCGCGCTCTCCGACTTCCTCCGCGGCTTCTACGTGGAGAGCGGGTCGTGAGGGCGGACGTCCTCCGGGGCCTGCGCATCCCCCTCTACTGGCCGGCGATCCTGCCGACCGCGGGGCTCCTGCTCCTCGGCCTCGCGGCGCTGTCCGGTCTCGAGGTGCGGCTCGGCCTCCACTGGGTCGACGACTGGCACGTGAGGCAGGCGATCGGGATCGCGGTCGGGCTCGCCGCCAGCGCGGCGTTCGTGCTCGTCCCCTACAAGACGATCATCGGGCGCGCTTACCTCCTCTACGGCGCGACGCTCCTCCTCCTCGTCGCCGTCCTCGTCGTGGGATCCGAGCGCAACAACGCGCGCCGCTGGATCGAGCTGCCCGGCTTCGAGTTCCAGCCGAGCGAGCTGATGAAGCTCGCGCTCGTCATCACGCTCGCGCGCTTCATCCGCTTCCGGTCGAGCTACAAGACCTTCAAGGGGCTCTTCACGCCCTTCCTGCTGACGCTCGTTCCGATGGGGCTGATCCTCATCCAGCCCGATCTCGGCACCGCGCTCCTCTTCATCCCGATCCTCTTCGCCATGCTCTTCGCCGCGGGCGCGCGGCCCCGCCACCTCCTGCTCGTGATCCTGCTCGGCGCCGCGGGGATCCTCCCGCTCTACCAGTGGGGCCTGAAGCCCTACCAGAAGGAGCGCATCGACGGCTTCCTCGTGCAGCTCGGCGTGATGAGCGCCGAGGGCGGAGGGGGGAAGAACGCGGGCGGCGACGCCGGGGGGAAGGAGGCCGACGCCGCGCGGCGGAAGGCGGAGGCGAAGCGGCGGGAGGCGATGGCGAAGGACGAGAACTACCAGCTCGAGCAGTCGAAGGTCGCCGTCGGGGCGGGCGGCTTCTTCGGCGCGGATGAGGAGGGGGCCGGGGGGCAGGTCCTCTACCGCGTCCCCGAGCGGCAGACCGACTTCGTCTTCGCGGCGGTGGCCAACCGGTGGGGGTTTCTCGGCGGGCTCCTCGTGGTCGCGCTCCTCGGGTGGCTCCTCGTCTCCATCCTCGCGGTCGCCGCGCGCCACCGCGACCCGGCGGGGCGGCTGCTCTGCCTCGGCGTGTTCGCGATGCTCGCGGGCCAGGCCTTCATCAACCTCGCGATGACCGTCGGCCTTATGCCCGTCACGGGCCTCACCCTGCCGTTCCTGAGCTACGGGCGGTCGAGCCTCGTCGTCTGCATGCTCGGGGTGGCGCTCGTGTGCAACGTCGCGGCGCGCCCGGCCTACGACTTCGGTCGCGGCGACTTCGACTGAAACGCGGTCTCCTACCCGCGGAGGGAGTGGATCGCGGAGTCGATGTCGGGGCTGATCGCGAGCACCTGGTCGAGGCCGAGGGTCTTGAGCGTCTTCCGGAGGAACTCGCCCGGGCGCGCGAGGATCATCCCGCCGCCTGCCTCGCGCGCCCGCTTCTGGGCCGAGATGAAGAAGGCGATCGTGGTCGAGTTGGCGAAGACGAGGTCGGTCAGGTCGAAGACGAGGCGGCGGCGCCCCTCCCTGAGGCACTCGTCGAACAGACGCCGCATCTCCTCCGTCTCGAAGGAGTCGAACTCCCCGACAAGACGGAGGATCGCCACGCCCTCCCGCTCGCTCCGCGTGACTTTCATCGCCCGGACGCGCCATGGTAGCGGCGGCCCGCGCCGGGGGCAACGGCGGCCCGTGGTACGATCCGGACCGTGTCGCGGCGCCAGTTCCTGGCACTCCTCCTGCCGCTCCTCGCCGTCATCACGGGCTTCGTCGTCCTGTGGGCGCTCGAGCGGACCGGCGTCCCCGGGGCGCCCGCGTGGGACGCCGATTTCGCCCGCTACGTCCGGGACCGGATCGGCCAGGAGTACGTCGCGGGCACCGGCAACCGGCGCCAGCAGCAGGCCGCCTACTTCCGGGCGCTCGATGCCTACGTGAGGTCGTTCGACGGCTACGCCGCGATCGTCCCGCCGTGGGAGGTCGAGAGACAGCGGGAGGAGAGCAGCGGCCGCTACACCGGCATCGGTGTCCGGATCGAGCCGATCCCGCCGAAGGCGGGCCCCGTCGACAGCGTGCTCATCGCGGGCGTGAAGCCGGGCGGGCCGGCGGCGACCGCGGGGGTCGCGGTCGGCGACCGGATCGTCGCCGTGGACGGGCGTCCGATGCCCGAGATCGTCCCCGACGGCCTCGCGGCGCGGGAGGCCGGCGACTCGCCGCTCCAGAGGGCGATCCGCGGGATGGAGGGGACCCCCGTCGGCCTGCGCCTGCGCGGGAAGGACGGCGCGGAGCGCGACGTCCGCGTCATGCGCGCCGAGGTGGACCACGGCTCCGTCTTCGGCACGCGATTCCTCGACCGCGCGAAGGGCGTCGGCTACGTGCGCGTCAGCGGCTTCGACTCGAGCACCGCGAAGGACCTCCGCGCGGCGCTCGAGGGGCTCGCGAAGGAGGGGCTCGAGTCGCTCGTCCTCGACCTCCGCGGCAACCACGGCGGGCTCCTCGACCAGGCGGTCCTTGTCGCGAACCTCTTCCTCGACGGGGGCGTCGTCGTGAAGCAGCGCGGGCGCGTGGAGCGCTTCACGGCGATCCACCGCGCGGACCCGAAGGAGACGTGGGACGCGAAGCTCCCCCTTGCCGTCCTCGTGGACGAGGGGAGCGCGAGCGCGAGCGAGGTGCTCGCGGGCGCGCTGCGCGACTACCGCCGCGCGGTCCTCGTGGGCGAGCGGACGTGGGGCAAGTTCCTCGTCCAGCTCGTCGAGGAGATCCCGACCGATGCCGGGACCGCGATCTTCAAGCGCACGACCTCGATCTACGAGACGCCGCTCGGAACGAGCTACCAGAGGACGCCCCCGGACAACCCCGACGACCCCCTCGCGGGGATCCCGCCGGACCTCCTCGTGCGGATGCCGGAGAAGGACCGCGAGACCCTCGCGGAGGTCTTCGAGGAGGAGATCTACGCCGACTGGGATCCCGCGCATGTGCCGAAGGCGCGGGACTTCATCGACCCCCAGATCGAGGCCGCGAAGGCGCTGCTGCTCGGCGAGGCCTTCTGCCCGGCGCTTGCATCGTAGGGGGGATCGGGATGGGGCGCGGGGAAGGGATGCGCGTGCTCGGGATCGACACCTCTTGCGACGAGACGTCGGTCGCGCTCGTCGAGAGGGGCAGGATCCTCGCCTCGAAGGTGCTCGGCCAGGACGCGCTCCACCGCCCCTTCGGCGGCGTCGTGCCGGAGATCGCGGCTCGCGCGCACGCCGAGAAGTTCCTGCCCGCGCTCGCGGCGTGCCTCGGGGAGGGCCCGGCGCCCGACGCGATCGCGGTCACGAACCGGCCGGGCCTCGTCGGCCCGCTGCTCGTCGGGCTCTCGGCGGCGAAGGCCCTCGCGTTCGCGAAGGGGCTCCCGATCGTCGGCGTCCACCATCTCGAGGCGCACGTCGCGGCCGCCTACCTCCTCGACCCGCCCCCGGAGCCCCCCTTCGTCGCCCTGATCGCGTCGGGCGGCCACACGCTCCTCTACGACGTGCCGGAGCGCGGGCGCTACGTCCGGCTCGGCCAGACGCAGGACGACGCGGCGGGCGAGTGCTTCGACAAGATCGCGGCGCTCCTCGGGCTCCCCTACCCCGGCGGCCCCTCGATCGAGAAGGCCGCGAAGGACGGCGACCCGCGCGCCGTGGACCTGCCCCGGCCGATGCGCGACGACCCCTCGGACGACTTCTCGTTCTCGGGGCTGAAGACCGCCATGCTCTACCGGCTCAAGGGGCAGGACGCGCGGCGGAAGGACCCGACGAAGGGACCCGTGGCCGTCGCGGACCTCGCGGCGAGCGCGCAGGAGGCGATCGCGGACATCCTCTCCGCGAAAGCCGTGCGCGCGGCGAAGCGGCTTTCGCGGAAGCGCCTCGTGATCGGCGGCGGCGTCGCCGCGAACACCCGCCTCCGCGAGCTGGTGGCGGAGCGCGGGCGCGCGGCGGGGATCGCCGTGTCCATCCCGCCGCGGTCGCTCTGCACCGACAACGCGGCCATGGTGGCCGCGCGGGGCTCGGAGCTGCTCGAGGCCGGCAAGCGGGACGGCCTCGACCTCGACGCGGACCCCTACTCGGAGTGAACGGAGGCCTTCCGGGGCCCGCTTCGGCCCCCGCGCCCCCCCCGGAATCGCCCCGGCCGAAAGTCCCCGGCGGGGCCCCCGGGACGGTAGAATCCGGCGGTTTTTCATGGGACAGGCGAAGCTCGTTCTTGCCGACGGCACCGTCTTTTCGGGCGAATCGTTCGGCGCCGTGACGGAGGTCACCGGCGAGGTGGTCTTCAACACCTCGATGACGGGGTACCAGGAGGTCCTGACCGACCCCTCGTACGCGGGGCAGATCGTGACGATGACCTACCCCCACATCGGCAACTACGGGGTGAACGAGGACGATGTCGAGTCGGCTCGGCCGTGGGTGACCGGGTTCGTGGTGCGGGAGGCGGCGCGCCGGGCGAGCAACTACCGCTCCGTTGGCTCGCTCGACGGGTACCTCGAGCGGTACGGGATCCCGGGCATCGCCGGGATCGACACGCGGGCGCTCGTGCGGCACGTCCGGATGCTCGGCGCGATGCCCGCGGTGCTCTCCGCGACGGATCTCGACGAGGACTCGCTCCGTGCGAAGGCGAAGGCCGCGCCCGACATGGCCGGCCAGGACCTCGTCCGGGCCGTCAGCTCGGGCAAGGCCTACGACTGGTCCGAGGGCGAGCCGCGCGAGTTCCGGGGGAGCCGGACGCCGCCCTTGCCCGAGTACCGGGTCGCGGCGATCGACTGCGGGATCAAGCGGAACATCCTGCGCCTGCTCGTGGACGGCGGGTTCCTCGTTCGGGTCTTCCCGGCCACGGCGACGCCCGAGGAGATCCTCGCGTGGAAGCCGGACGGGCTCTTCCTCTCGAACGGCCCCGGCGATCCGGCGCCCGTCGGCTACGTCGCCGCGACGGTGAAGGCGCTCCTGCCGAGGCTGCCGACGTTCGGCATCTGCCTCGGCCACCAGATCCTCGCGCTCGCCTGCGGCGCGAAGACCTATAAGCTCAAGTTCGGCCACCGCGGCGGGAACCAGCCGGTGAAGGATCTGACGACGGGAAAGGTCGAGATCACGAGCCAGAACCACGGGTTCGCCGTGGACGAGAAGAGCCTTTCCGGCAGCGGGCTCGAGCTCACGCACGTGAACCTGAACGACGGGACCGTCGAGGGATTCCGCCACGTCGATTACCCGGCGTATGCCGTCCAGTACCACCCGGAGGCGAGCCCGGGTCCCCACGATTCCCGATACCTCTTCCCGCGCTTCCGGGAGCTGATCGCGGCGAGCCGGGGATGAGAACGGGATCGCGGGCCCGCGCGGAGTGAGACGGAGGAGCCATGCCGGTCACGTGCGTGTTCGGGGGGCAGTGGGGGGACGAGGGGAAGGGCAAGGTCGTCGACTTCCTCGCCAAGGACGCCGACATCGTCGTGCGCTACCAGGGCGGATCGAACGCCGGCCACACGATCGTGCTCGGCGAGGAGCGGTTCGCGCTCCGGCTGACGCCCTCGGGCGTGCTCCAGGGCGCGATGGGGGTGATCGCGAACGGCGTCATCCTCGACCCCTCGGTCCTCCGCGCGGAGGTCGAGCACCTCGAGGCGCGCGGCTACGACGTGCGCCCCCGCCTCCGGGTCTCCGACCGCGCGCACCTCGTGCTGCCGTTCCACCCGCCGCTCGACCGGGCGCTCGACGCCTCGCGCAACGCGACGTGGCGGAACCAGTCCACCGGGCGCGGGATCTCGACCTGCATGGGCGACAAGCACCTCTACGAGGGGTTCCGCGTCGCCGACCTGCTCTCCGACCGCGTGCGGAAGGAGCGGCTCCTCTACCTCCTCGAGCGCGGCAACGCGCGCCTCCGGGCGCTCGGCGCGGAGGAGGTGGACCTCGCGAGCGCGACCGCGGAGGTCGAGAGCTGGGTCGAGTTCCTGCGGCCGCTCTCGTGCGACACGGTGAAGTTCCTCCGCGAAGCGCGCGCGGCCGGGAGGGAGATCGTCCTCGAGGGGGCGCAGGCGGCGCTTCTCGACGTCGACTTCGGCACCTACCCGTTCGTCTCGACGAGCAACTGCGGCGTCGGGGGCATCTCCGCGGGCACGGGGCTCCCCGTGCGCTCCGTGGACAAGGTGATCACGGTCGCGAAGGCCTACGTGACGCGCGTGGGGGCGGGGCCGCTGCCGACGCGCGAGCCGGGCCCCGTCGGCGAGCTCCTGCGGGATCGGGGCAAGGAGTACGGGACGGTGACCGGCCGGCCGCGCGACTGCGGCTGGTTCGACGCGCTCGCGATGCGCCACGTGTGCGCGCTGAACGGCGTCGACGGGGTCGCGCTCACGAAGATCGACGTGCTCCAGGGCATCGACCCGCTCCGGATCTGCATCGCCTACGAGGTGGACGGACGCCGCCTCGAGGAGTTCCCCGCCGACATCGACCTCCTCCGCCGCGCGAAGCCGGTCTACCGCGACGTGCCCGGGTTCACCGAGCCCCTGAGCGGGATCCGGACCCCCGAACGGCTGCCGCGGCGCGCGGCGGCCTACGTCGACGCGCTCGCGACGGAGATCGGCGCGCCCGTCGTGCTCCTCTCCGTCGGGCCGGAGCGCACGGAGACGCTCACCATGGGGGCGCGATGACCGAAGGGCTCCCCGGGCACGTCGCGATCATCATGGACGGCAACGGGCGGTGGGCCGCGGCCCGGGGCCTCTCGAGGACCCGGGGCCACGCCGCCGGCGTCGAGTCGGTCCGCGTCGTGACCCGCACCTGCGCGAAGAAGGGCCTCCGGCAGCTCACGCTCTACGCGTTCAGCGAGGAGAACTGGAAGCGGCCCAAGCGCGAGGTGGAGCTCCTCATGCGGCTCCTGCGCCGCTTCCTCGTCCGCGAGCGCCCTGAGATCATGGAGAACGACATCCGGCTGACCGCGATCGGGCGGCTCCACCGCCTGCCCGCCGACGTCCGCCGGGAGCTCGAGAAGACGCGGGAGATGTCCGAGGGGAACCGCGGCATGGTCCTGAACCTCGCGCTCAGCTACGGCGGCCGGCAGGAGCTCCTCGACGCGTGCCGGGCGATCGCCCACCGGGTCCGCGCGGGCGAGCTCGAGCCCGACGAGATCACGGAGGAGACGATCACCGCCCACCTCTACCAGCCCGACATGCCGCCGCCCGACCTCCTGATCCGCACGGCGGGCGAGATGCGGTTTTCCAACTTCCTCCTCTGGCAGATCTCCTACACGGAGCTGCACGTGACCCCGTCGTGCTGGCCCGAGTTCCGCGAGGAGCACCTCGACGAGGCCTTCGAGAGCTACGCCCGCCGCGTCCGCAAGTTCGGGGGGCTCGTGCCGGGGACCGCGTCCGGATGAAGACGCGCATCCTCGTCGGGGCCGCGCTCATCGCGGCCGTTCTCGGCATCTACCTCCTCGACGCCCACGTACTCCGGAACACGCTCTTCTCCCGGGCCGTGCTGTGGGCGCTTGCGCTGCTCACGCTCCACGAGGTGCTCTCGCTCGGCGCGAAGCGCGTCGAGACGGGCCCGGGCCTTTTCGTGCTCGGCGGGATCGCGGTCACGGCCGTCGTCGTCCCCTACCTCATCTCGAGCCACGACGTGCCGATCGCCGTGCCCGGGACGCTCCTCGTGCTCGCGGCGGTCGTCGCGGCGGGCGTGCGCCTGCTCGGCATGGCGCCGCTCCGCTCGGCGGCGGCCGCGTTCCCCGAGGCGGCGCTGCTCGGCGTCGGGATCCTCGCGACCGCCGGGCTCGTCTGCTTCCTCGACGGGATCCTCGTGCGGAGGAACGGCCTCCACGCAGCGATCGCGGTGATCGCGATCGCGAAGTCGGCCGACATGAGCGGCTACTTCGTGGGCACGCTCGCCGGGCGCCGGCCCATCGCCCCCGCGGTCAGCCCGAAGAAGACGTGGGAGGGGACGATCGGCTCGCTGCTCGGCGCCGCGGGCGTCGGCGCGCTCCTCGCCCCGGAGCTGAACAACTTCCCGCCCCTCTACGGGGCGATCGCCGGGGCGATCCTCGGCGGCGCCGCCTTCCTCGGCGGCATGCTCGCGTCGGGGCTCAAGCGCTGGGCGGGGGTGAAGGACTCGGCGGTGCTGCTGCCCGAATTCGGCGGGTTCCTCGACCTCCTGGACAGTATCCTCGTGGCCGCCCCGGTCGCGGCCGTGTGCCTCCACGGGGCGTAAGGCGTGCGCACGACGATCCCGCTCCACTCGAACGACGAGGCCCGGACGGTCCTCGGCGTCGCGGACCGGAACGCGCGCCTCTTCCGCGCGGCCTACGACGTCGCGATCACGGTGCGGGGCGGCGAGCTCGTGATCGAGGGCGCCGAGGAGGGCGTGGCGGCGGCGGCGAAGGCGGCTGCCGAGATCATGCGGCGCTTCCGCGCGTCGGGCCACGTCGACGAGGGCGAGGTCGACGGGATCCTCAAAGGGGGGGGCGCGGGGGGGGCCCCCGGAGCCCCCACCCTTCAGGAGCGCGAGGCGGTCGTCAAGAGCCGGATGGGCCGCGTCGTGATGCCGCGCACGCCCGGCCAGCACGCCTACGTCAAGGCGCTCGTCGAGGAGGAGGTCGTCTTCGCGATCGGGCCCGCGGGCACCGGCAAGACCTACCTCGCGGTCGCGATGGCCGTGCGGATGCTCCGCGAGGGACGGGTGAAGAAGCTCATCCTCTGCCGGCCCGCGGTCGAGGCGGGGGAGAAGCTCGGGTTCCTCCCCGGCACCTACGAGGCGAAGATCAACCCCTACCTGCGGCCGCTCTACGACGCGCTCTTCGACCTCGTCGAGCCGGCGCAGATCCGGAAGTTCAGCGAGAACGACGTGATCGAGGTCGCGCCGCTCGCCTACATGCGCGGGCGCACGCTCGCCGACAGCTTCATCATCCTCGACGAGGCGCAGAACACGACCGCCGGGCAGATGAAGATGTTCCTGACGCGCATGGGCGAGGGGTCGCGCCTCGTCGTGACGGGCGACATCACGCAGGTCGACCTGCCGCAGCCGGTGGCCTCGGGGCTCGTCCACGCGATGAACGTCCTGCGCGGCATCCCGGGCATCGTCTTCTGCCACTTCGACAAGCGCGACGTCGTGAGGAACCCGGTCGTCCAGCGGATCGTCGACGCTTACGAGCGGCACGAGGGGGACGGCAACTGACCGTCACGGTCGTGGACCGGCAGCGTGCGATCCGGGGCGCCGTGGCACCGTGCCGCCGCGCCGCGGAGCTCGTCCTTCTGAAGCGCGACGTCGTGGTCGCGCTCGTGGACGACCGGACGATCGCGAAGCTCCACGGGCGCTACCTGGGCGACCCGACCCCGACCGACGTGCTGAGCTTCCCCCACGGGGAAATCGTCGTGTCGGGCGACACGGCGCGGCGCGAGGCGCTCGCGCGGGGGATCGCGCCGCTGCACGAGCTCCTGCTCTACGTCGTCCACGGCGCCCTCCACCTCGCGGGCCACCGCGACAAGAAGGCGAGGGACCGGGCGCTCATGCGCCGGGCGGAGCGGCGCGTGCTCGCGGCGCTCGGGCTCGGCGACGTGTTCGGCGCGCCGGAACGGAAGCGGCGGACCCGGGGCCCCGTTTCGTAGAATCGCCGGCGATGGGGTCGACCGCGAAGCGGATCCTCGAGCGCGCGATCGCGCAGAAGCTGCTCACCGACGAGCAGGCGCTCGAGCTCGCGCGGCTCCGCCACGCGCGCAAGGGGCGCGACGGCGTCGCTCCCGCGGTCGAGGAGCTGGCGGTCGAGAAGGGCTACCTCACGCGGGAGGCCGCGGACCAGCTCCGCCAGGAGCAGGAGGGCTTCGACCTCGACCGCGAGATCGGCGGCTATCGGATCATCGAGAAGATCGGCGCCGGGACGATGGGGACGGTCTACAAGGCGAAGCAGGTCTCGCTCGACCGGGTCGTCGCGATCAAGGTCCTCTCGCCGCACCTCTCCCGGAAGAGCGACTACGTCGAGCAGTTCCTCCGCGAGGCGCGCGCGGTCGCCCGCCTCAACCACCCGAACGTGATCTCCGGCATCGACGTGGGGGAGCACGACGGGGTGCGCTACTTCGTGATGGAGTACGCGCAGGGCCTCACGGTGGGGGAGGTCCTGAAGCGCGGGGGCGCGATGGACGAGTCGCGGGTCGCGAAGGTGGCGCTCCAGATCGCGCGGGCGCTCGAGCACGCGCACGAGGCGGGGCTCGTCCACCGCGACGTGAAGCCCGACAACATCCTCATCACGAAGAACGGGACGGCGAAGCTCTGCGACTTGGGGCTCGCGAAGGACCGGCCCGAGGGCGGGCGCGCGCTCGGCACGCCGCACTACATCTCGCCGGAGCAGGCCGAGGGGATCCGCGAGGCGGACATCCGCTCGGACCTCTATTCGTTCGGTGCGACGCTCTACCACATGCTCGTGGGCAAGACCCCCTTCGAGGGCAAGGCCAAGGCCGTGATGGTGCTCCATGTGTCGCAGGACCCGAAGCGGCTCAGGGACATCGATCCGGACATCTCGGAGGCGATGCAGGGGATCGTCGAGAAGCTGATGCGGAAGCTTCCCGAGGAGCGCTACCAGTCGCCGCGGGAGCTGATCGGCGCGCTCGAGGCCTACGAGGCCGCGCAGCGCCAGAAGGCCGCGGCGAAATCCGGCCCGCCCCCCCTGGTCCGCCGCCACCGCCCGCGGTAGATGGCGGAGACGCCCGCAGGACGGAGACTACGCTCCCGCGGCGCCTCTGCGCTCGCAGCCTTGGCGCTGCCGCGTCTTCCGCTTCAGGCCGAGGCCGGGAAGCGCCGGCGCGCGGGCTTCTCGACCATGCCGCGGCGGATGTACTTCGCGGCGACGTACATGCGCGTGCGCTTGCCGTCCACGACGACGCGGATCTTCTGGAGGTTCGGCTTGAAGGTCCGCGGGGTCTTGCCCGTGACCTTCTGGCCGACGCCGCCCTTCGCTTTCGCGAGACCGCGCCGCTTGTACTGCTTTCCGATCTTCGTGCGCTTGCCGCTGACGCCGCAGACGTAAGGCATGGGAGCCCCTCAATCTATCCGCCCCCCTCCTCCCCTTCAAGATCCGGCTCCGGGACGGCCAATCCCCGCTCCCGGAACCACTTCGCGGCCTCCTCGCCCGTGGCCGGATCCCCGTAGAGGGCCGCCTCCGTGATCGCCGCGCCGAACCGGGCGACCACGTCCCCCGACGCCTCCCCGGAGCCCCTCCAGAGCCACTCCGCCGAGCGCAGCCGGTAGCGGGGCCGCCGCGCGTCCTCGAGGGAGTTCTCGGCGAGCGTCCGGTAGAGCTCGGACAGCGCGCGCGCGTCGTCCCCCCTCGGCGGGTCCGCACGGGCGTGGAGCGCCTCGGCCGCCCTCGCGATCTCGCGCTCGAGCTCCGTCGCGGCGTCGGGGGGGAGCCCGGCGCGGAGCCCCCGCGCCGCCCCGCGCGCCATGTCGACCGTCTCGCGCACCGGGGGCGCCTCGCGAGCGCGCAGGAGCCGGAGCGCCCGCTCGAAGGCGAGCCACGCGTCGCCGTCGCGGAGGAGAAGGGCGACCTCGCGCCACGCCCGGTACGCCTCGTCCGCGTGTCCCCCCTCTTCCGCCGCCCGCGCGAAGGCGATCCACGGGTCCGGCTTCCGCCCGCCGAGGGCGAGCGCCTTCCCGAGGAGCGCCTCGCCCTCGGGCGTCCCGAGCCGCCGCGCGCCGACCCGGAGGTACGCCTCGAGCAGGTCGTCGCGGAGCCCCCTCCTGTCGAGCGCCCCGGGGTCGAGCTCCCTCGCACGGTCGAGCTCCCTCGCCGCGGTCTCGAAGTCCTCCGCGTAAAGCGCCCGCCGCGCCAGAAAGACCCGGTACTCCGGCTCGAGGAGCGGGCGGGAGGCGTACGCGACCGGGAGGATCGAGAGAAGGAGCGCGACCGCGGCGCCGCGGACCGGGCGGAGGCCCCCCCGGGTCTCGTAGGCGAGCCCCGAGAGGAGCCCGAACGCGAACCCCCCGACGTGCGCGGCGTGGTCGACGCTGAGCCACGTGAGGACGTGCTCCGCGAGCACGTAGCTGAGCACGAGGAAGAAGAGGACAAGGATCGTGTTCCACTGCCTCAGGAACCCGAGGAGGCTCCGGCTGTCCGCCCACTCGACGGCGAGGAGGAGCCCGAGCAGCGCCGCGACGCCCCCGGAGATGCCCACGCGGGCGACGCCGGGATCCGGCGCCCAGACGAGGCTCGCGGCGGACCCCGCGAGCGCGCCCCCGGCCACCGCGGCGAGGAGCACGGTGCGGCCGCACGCCCGCTCGACCGCGCGCCCGACGAAAAGGAGCGAGACGGCGTTCACCACGAGGTGGATCCAGCTCCCGGTGTGGTGCAGGAGCATCGCGGTGAAGAGCCGCCAGTACTCGCCGTCCCAGAGCCGTTCGGCGGTGAGCGCGCCCGCCTCAAGAGGCGTCAGGTTCCGAACCCGCGCGACGACCGTCCAGGCCACGCAGGCGAGGATCAGCAGGAGCGTGACGGGCTCGCGGAACAGGCGGCGCACGGCGGACACTCTACGCGAACGCGCCGTTGACGCGGCGCGGAGGGGCCCTATAAGGTTCCGGGATGAAGCGTCCGGGGTTCCGGGGCCTCCCCATGTTCCTCCTCCTCGCGGCGTGCGGCGGCGGCGGCGGCAGCCCGGCCGCGCCCGGGACGCTCTCGGGCCAGCTCTCGATCCTCCTCGCGGCGCCGCTCGACCGCGAGCCGAACGACACCGCCGCGGCGGCGCGGCTCCTCCGGGGCGAGCCCGAGGGAGTGCTCGACGCGGAGCGCGACCCGATCGACGTCCTGCGGATGGTCGCGGACCGCCCGGGTGCGCACACCGCGGCGCTTCAATCGGAGGGGGTGGAGGGGGAGGTGCTCCTCGTCGACCTCGCGCGCGGCACGGCGGCGCGATCCCTCGTGCTCGGGAAGGGCGACGTCTTCGACGTCGTCGTCCGCGCACGGCGCGGCGCGGGGAGCTACCGGGTCGTCCTTTCCGACGCGCCGGGGGACGCGTCGCCCGCCGCGCTCCCGGAGGTCTACGGCGACTGCGGCGACGGGTTCGTGCCGGGCGAGATCGTCGCCGCCGCCGCGGAGGGGTTCGACGGCCATCGCGTGGCGGCCGAGGCGGGGCTCTCCTGCCGAGCCGCCGCGAACGGGCTCTGCCTCCTGCGCGACGATACGGCCGGGGACGGCGGGGGGGTGCGGGGGCTCTGCGCGCTGCTCGCGTCCTGCGCGCGGCTCGAGAGCCGGGGGCTCGTGCGGTACGCCGAGCCGAACCGGCTCCGCCGCCTCGCCGCGCTGCCCGACGACCCGCTCTTCGCCCCGCACCAGTGGGCGCTCGAGCAGATCCACGCGCTCGCGGCGTGGGAGGTCGCGACGTCGAGCGACACGATCGTCGCGGTCGTCGACTCCGGGATCCGCGACCACCCGGACCTCGTGGCGAACCTCGTCCCGGGCTACGACTTCGAGGGGAACGACGCGGACCCGACCGACCCGACGGCGGACTTCTCGCACGGGACGCAGGTCGCGGGCGTGATCGCCGCCGTCGGGAACAACGGCCTTGGGATCACGGGCGTGCTCTGGAGCGCGCGGGTGATGCCGCTCCGCGCCTTCAACACGTCGGGGTTCGGCACGTCGTTCGGCATCGCGAACGCGATCCTCTACGCGGCGGGGCTCCCGAACTCCTCCGGCACGCTCCCGGCGGAGCGCGCCTCGGTCATCAACATGTCCTTCGCCTCGACGACCTCGTCCGCGACGGAGAAGGACGCCTGCGCCGCGGCGCGCGCGGCGGGCGTCTTCCTCTGCGCGGCGACCGGCAACCAGGGGAGCGCGTTCGTGCGCTATCCGGCCGGATACGCCTCGGTGGTCGCCGTCGGCGCCACGACCTCGGCAGGGAACCGCGCCTCCTACTCGAACTACGGGGGCTACCTGGCCCTCGTCGCGCCCGGCGGATCCTCGGGCGGCGGCGTGATCACCACGGGGATTGTCGCCGGCGACCAGTACGACTACCCGTTCGTGGCCGGCACCTCCTTCGCCTCCCCGCACGTCGCCGCCGTCGCGGCGCTCTGCATGGGTCTCCTTCCGCTCACGCCGGACGAGGTGCGGTCGACGCTCCTCTCGACCGCGCAGGACATCGGCGCCGCGGGCGTCGACCCGGCGACGGGCCACGGCATCGTCGACGCCTACCGCGCGGCGCTCGTCGTGCTCGGCCAGGATCCGCCGGTCTACGTCCCGTACGAGGAGGTGGAGGTGCGGCTCCTCCGCGCCGGGACGACGACGGTCGCGGCCTCGGCGCGGACGAGCGACGTGGAAGGGCTCCGGTGGACGCTCCCGGAGGTCCCCGGCGGGCGGTACGTGCTCGAGGCGGGCACCGACCGGAACCGCGACGGCCTCCTCTCGGGGCCGGGGGAGCTCTACGGCCGGTGGCAGGGGGGCGAGATCCTCGTGGTGGACGGACCGCGCGCCGGGCTCGACTTCGCGATCGGGGAGGAATAGGTGGATCCCCTCCTCGATGACACGAACCCGGAACAGCGCGCCGCGATCCTCCACGACGCGGGGCCGCTGCTCGTCGTCGCGGGCGCCGGCTCGGGGAAGACCCGGGTGATCACCCGGCGCGTGGCGCGGCTCGTCCGGGACGGGGCAAAGCCCTTCGAGGTGCTCGCGCTCACCTTCACGAACAAGGCGGCGAAGGAGATGCGCGAGCGCGTCGGGAAGCTCGTCCAGGCTCCCGACCTCCTCGTGTGCACGTTCCACGGATTCGGGGCCCGCGTCCTCCGGCGGTTCAGCGAGCGGATCGGCTACGGCCGCGAGTTCACGATCTACGACACGGAAGACCGGCAGGGGCTCCTGAAGCAGATCCTCAAGGAGGGCGGGATCGACGACCTCACGCCGGGGCAGGTGGGGCACGCGATCTCCCGCGTGAAGAACGGGCTCGACCGGCCCGAGGCGCTCGGCTGGCGCGCGGAGCGGATCACGGCCGTGATGCGCCTCTACGGCGAGCGGCTGCGCGCCGCGAACGCGATGGACTTCGACGACCTCCTGCTGAACCTCCTCCGCCTCCTCGAGGAGGATGCCGACGCGCGCGCCCGGCTCGAGGCGCGCGCCCGCTGGCTCCTCGTGGACGAGTACCAGGACACGAACACCGTCCAGTACAAGATCCTCAAGGCGCTTTCCGGCAGGGAGCGGAACGTCTGCGCGACCGGCGACCCCGACCAGTCGATCTACCGCTGGCGCGGCGCGACGATCCGGAACATCCTCGACTTCGAGCGCGACTTCCCCGGCGCGCGCGTGCTGACCCTCGACCGCAACTACCGGAGCACGCAGTCGATCCTCGCCGTCGCGAACGCGGTGATCCGGCACAACCGCGACCGCTACGAGAAGGACCTCCGCACGGAGAACCCCGTCGGCGCGAAGGTGCGCGAGGTGCGCTGCGGGAGCGACGAGGACGAGGCGGTCGCCCTCGCGGCCGACGTCCGCGCCTGGATCGCGCGCGGCAGGCGGCCGAAGGACATCGCGGTCTTCTACCGCACGAATGCCCAGTCGCGGATGCTCGAGCGCGCGATGGGGCTCTCCGGCATCCCCTACCGGATCGTGGGCGCGGTCGAGTTCTACCGGCGCGCGGAGGTGAAGGACATCCTCGCGTACGTCCGCGTCGCCCGGAACCCGAGGGATGTCGCCGCGCTCGGCCGGATCCTGAACGTGCCCGCGCGCGGCCTCGGCGCCGCGGCGGAGGAGCGGCTGCTCGAGGCGGCCGCGGCGCGCGGCACGGGCCCCCGCGAGGTGCTCAGGGACCCCGCGGCGCTCGCGGCCTTCGGTCGGTCGAGGAAGGCGATCGAGGGGTTCTCGGCGCTGCTCGCGCGGATCGAGGCGCTGCCCGCGGACGACCCCCCGCGCTTCGTCGAGGGCGTCATCGAGGAGACGGAGTACCGGAAGTATCTCGGGAAGGGGACGCCCGCGGCGGAGGTCGACCGGCTCGAGAACGTGGACGAGCTCGTCAACGCCGCGGCGGAGTACGCGATGCGCGAGCCGCAGGGCGGCATCGACGGATTCCTCGAGGAGAACGCCCTCGTCTCCGACCAGGACGCCTACGACGAGGGCGCGGACGCGGTCTCCCTCATGACCGTCCACAGCGCGAAGGGGCTCGAGTTCCCGTGCGTCGCGGTGACCGGCCTCGAGGAGCAGGTTCTCCCGCACGCCCTCTCGCTCGACACGCCGGAGGAGGTCGAGGAGGAGCGCCGCCTCTTCTACGTGGCGGTCACGAGGGCCCGGGAGGAGCTCCTCCTCCTCCACGGGGCGCGGCGCATGCAGCGCGGGCAGGTGCTCCCCTCGATCCCGTCCCGTTTCCTCGACGAGATCCCCGACGGGATGCTCGAGGTCACGGACCGGACGGGGGAGTGGGTCCACGAGGAGGAGGCCCCTTACCGCGTGGAGGAGGAGGCGCCGGCGTTCCGGGCCGGCGACCGCGTGCGCCACCACCATTTCGGCCTCGGCCAGGTCGTCGCGGTGCGGCCCGGGGGAGGGGGGACGCGCGTCACCGTCGAGTTCAAGAGCGCCGGGCGGCGCGATCTGCTGCTCAGCTACGCGAGGCTGGAGCGGGTCTGAAACGGGGCGCCCTGCCCCCGGACCCCCTCCCCTTTTGTTCCAATCGCGTCGTAAACTTCCCGGAATGGCCTTCCTCAAGGTCTACGTCCAGGGAACGGAGCGGACCGTCTTCCTCGGCGACGCGCCGCTCGTGATCGGCCGCGACGCCCAGTGCGACGTCCCGATCCCCGACCTGAAGATCAGCCGCCGCCACTGCGTCATCGAGCCGACGGGCCGCGGCGGGTGGCGGGTGCGGGATCTCGACAGCGGCAACGGGACCCGGGTGAACGGCCGGGAGGTCAGGAGCCACGACCTCGCGCGCGAGGACGTCGTCGAGGTCGGCGACGCGAAGGTGCTCTTCGCGGGCGAGGCCGCGGCCGTCGTCGCCGCCCCCGCGCCCCCCGCCGCCGCGTCCGCCGCCCCGCCGCGCGAGCCGGGCCGGCGGCGCGCCGCCAAGCGGCGGGTCCCGGTCGCGTACTGGCTCGGGGGGGGAGGCCTCGCGATCGGCGCGCTCGTCCTCCTCCTCGTGATGCAGGGCCTCGACCGGAAGGAGCGCCGCGACCCGGCGGAGGAGGGCGACTACCGCGCGGTGATGGAGGCGCGCGCGGACGCGGACCGCGTGAAGTTCGGCGAGATGTTCCTCGCGCGCTACCCGCGGTCGGTGCGCGCGACCGACGTGCAGGGCGCGGTCGACGCGGCGCGCGGGCGCCTCTCGCGCGGCGAGGCTCCGGGCGGCTACGACCCGCGTCCCGAGGTCAGGGGGCTCCGGCCCGCAGAGGCCGTGGCGCGGCTCGAGAAGATGCTCGTCGAGGCGCCGGAGGAGCGCAGGCCCGCCATCCGGGCGGCGCTCGAGGAACGCCGCCAGGCGCTCGCCGACGCGCGCGAGGCGTTCTTCGCGGAGCGCCTCGCGGAGTTCCGCCAGCAGGTCGAGGCCGGCGAGTACGCGAGGGCGCGCGAGACCTGGTTCTTCCTGCGCGGCGAGCCGGACTGGGAGCCGATCCCGCCCGAGTACGCGAGCCGGATCGTCGATGCGAACCGGGAGCTCGGGAACGCGGCCGCCGCGGAGCGGGCGCGCCTGCTCGAGGACGAGGCGCGCTACGAGGCCGCGCACGACTTCGCGCGGGCGAAGGAGCTCCTCTCGCAGGCGCTCCCCCGGTTCAAGGGGACGGGCGTCGACGGGAGCCTCCGCGACCGGCTCGACGCGCTCGAGCGCGCGCTCAAGGGGGGCCCCTCCGCGCTCCCGCCCGCGCAGAGCCTCGTCAAGGTCGACGCCCTCCAGAAGGTGACGGCGCTCCTCTCCGCGTTCCAGCAGCGCGACTTCGCCGGGGCGGCGGCGGGGCTGCGCGCGCTCGCGGAGGAGGCGCGCAAGCAGTCGGACCCCGGCACCAGGGAGCTCGACGCCCGGGCGGGGGAGTGCGAGGCGGCGGCGGCGCTCCAGGCGGCGGCCGTCGCCGCGCTCTCGAAGGGCGACCTGCCGAAGGGCCAGCTGCGGAAGCGCTGGCGGGTGATCGCCGGCGGTGCCACGGGCGTGAAGGTCGCGAGCAAGGGCGAGGAGCAGGACTTCGCGTGGGCGGCGGCTCCCCCGGAGCTCCACCTCGCGCTGCTCGAGCTCCATGCCGGCGACGTCGCGCGCGGCTGGCTCGGTCTCGCCGCGGCCGCGCACGCGCTCGGCTCGCCGCCCGACATGATCGCGGCGCTCGCGCGCGCCTACGGGGACGAGGCGGCCCGGCCCGCGGTCGACGCGTTCGTCGCGGCGCGTGTCCGGAAGGAGCCGCTCCCCGAGGGCGGCTACGTCGTCCACGAGGGCGAGCTCCTGCTGCGCAAGGAGTTCCTGCGCCGGCAGGAGGAGCAGCAGATCTCCGCGCTCACGGCGCAGCTCGAGAAGGCCTATGGGGCGATCCGCGGCGACACGGTCTTCGGCAAGCTCGAGAAGCTCCGGAAGCGCAAGGACGAGCTCGACGCCGCGCGCAAGTTCGCGCTCGACCTGATCTTCGACGAGCAGAAGTACTTCTACCCCTACCGCGGGACCGGCCGCGACGGCGAGTACCAGAAGGTGCAGCAGGAGGTCGACCGCCGCGTCTACGCGGTCGAGGAGATCTGGGGCGACCGCACGACCGTCTCCGTGAAGGCGTCCGCGGAGCTCGACCGCGCGATGAAGCAGTTCGAGGAGGCCGCCGCGGGGCTCCGCCGATTCCTCGTGGACGTCGACGAGAAGGCGGAGGAGATCTCGTTCCTGCGCTCCTACGTCGGGAGGAAGTTCGACATCCAGACCTTCTACCGGACGGCCGAGGAGCGGGAACTCCTCGCCTACACGCGCGAGGTGATGGACTGGAACCCGACCGTCAAGGGCGACATCACCGAAGTCGAGCGCGAGCAGGTGCGGGTCACGAACCTCTACCGCATCATGTTCGGCCGGCAGCCGGTGCGGATCGTCGAGAAGCTCGTCCTCTCTTCGCGCGGCCACTGCGAGGAGATGTCGAGGCTCGGCTACTTCGGCCACTTCAGCCCGACGGTGGGGCGCAAGACGCCGTGGGAGCGGATGAAGCTCCAGGGCTACGACTACGGCGTCTCGGAGAACTGCATCCAGGGCCAGACGAACCCCATGGGCGCGCACATCGGCTGGTGCCATTCGAGCGGGCACCACAGGAACATCCTCATGCCGCCGTGGACGGAGATGGGGACCGGCCACCACGGGAACCTCATGACGCAGAATTACGGCCAGGCGCCCAAGTGGTTCAAGGACATGCCGGCGCCGCCCGCCATCGAGGACGAGGACGTCCCGTGGGAGGAGGAGGGGGCTCCGGGGGAGGGGGGGGCCACGCCCGAGGACGAGGGGCTCGACTACGAGGACGGTGACTAGTGCCCAATCTCCGCATCCGCGACGGCGGCCGCGAATACACGTTCCAGATCGAGGGGGAGGCGGCGACGGTCGGTCGCGGCGACACGAACGACGTCGATCTCGAGGACGCGAAGGCGAGCAAGGAGCACTTCCGGATCGAGCGCGTCGGGCCGCGCTGGAAGCTCGTCGACCTCGAGAGCAAGAACGGCACGAGGGTGAACGGCGAATTCAGGAACAAGGCGTGGCTCGGCCACGGCGACGTGGTCCAGATCGGCACCGCGGAGATGCGGTTCAACCTCGAGGGGGCCGCGCGCGCGGGCCGCGAGGTCCCGCCCGCGGGCGCCGCCGAGGGCGAGGCTGGCGAGGAGGAGGAGGCGCCCCCGCGGCGCTACCAGAGGAAGAGCAACGCGCTCCTCATCTCCGCCCTCAGCTCCCTCGGGCTCCTGCTCATCATCCTGGTCTCGATCTACGCGGGCGGGGGGTCTCCCAACAAGACGGTGCTCAACGAGGCCGAGAAGCTGGTCGAGCAGGGCCGCTACGGGGACGCGATCCAGTACATGGAGCAGTACGGCGACCCGGACTACGACGACTACAAGATGATCGACCGGCGCCTTGCGGACCTCCGCGAGCGCAAGGGCGCGCTCGAGAAGAACGTCCGCGAGCAGGAGGCGAGGAAGATCTACGCGAAGGTCCAGCTCCTCATCCTCTCGTACAACCGGGGGCACACGCTCGAGAGCGGGCCCGACAAGATCCACCCGCTGATGAAGCAGCTCCGGGAGACCTACGCGGGCACCGAGGCGTCGGAGGCGGCGAAGAAGGAGTACCCCGCCTGGTTCGCGCTGAAGACGCCGCAGCCGGCGTCGGAGCTGCTCGCGGGCGGCGGGCGGCTGCGGAAGGACTGGGAGGAGGCGGTCGCCCGGTCGGAGGAGTACCGGAAGGAGTGGGCGTTCCGGGAGGCGAAGGAGACCGTCGAGCGCTTCGTCACGGAGCGCGAGGCGATCCTGCCCGCGGGCGACCTCGTGACGTACGAGCAGCTCCGCGACGAGCAGCTCCTGAGGATCGACCGGCTGGCGGAGTCCGTCTACCGGGGCCGGGAGGCGGAGGCGGAGCGGCTCCTCAAGAACAAGCGGTACGATGACGCGATCCTCGTCTACCGGAAGGTGGTCGAGAAGTTCGGGATCGACGCCTGGGTGCGTCGCGCGCAGTCCGAGATCGCGAGGATCGAGAAGCTCAAGGCCGGCGGGTAGGAACGGGCCCCGTGGCGGCGTTTCGAGCGCCGAGCGGGTCGCCGGCCCCCGGAGCCCCCTCGGAGCCGGTGCCCGGGGCGTCCGCCCCGATTCAAGTGGGGGGCTCCCCCCTTCCGATGAGGACCGGGGCGAGAACACTATGGCGAAACTGTCGGTCTCGGATCGCGGAGCGACGCGGTGGATCCGGTTCGAGGGGGATCTGGACCAGTCGGACGTCCTCGAGCTCAAGGCGTCGTTCGATGAGGCCATCGAGGGGTGCGGCGGGGACGTCGTCCTCGACCTCGGCGGCGTCACGTTCCTCTCGACGCTCGGCATCGGGCTCATCGTGTCGACGCAGGACCGGCTCGACGACGACGACCGGGCGCTGCGCCTCGCGAACGTGCCGGAGTTCATCGACCGCACGTTCCGCACGATGAACCTCGACGAGGTCTTCGAGCGGGCCTGAGGCGCGAAGGGCCCCCGGGCCGTCCCGTGTCCCCCGTCCCGGCGGCGGGCCTCGATCAGTAGATCCGCTTGCCGAGGGCGCTGAGGATCAGCTGCACGGCGAGATCCGCGGTGCGGTTCCGCTCGTCGAGGATCGGGTTCACCTCGACGACGTCCATCGAGAGGAGCTTCCCCGTCTCCGCGACGAGCTCGCACGCGAGGTGCGCCTCGCGGTAGGTGAGCCCGCCCGGCACCGGCGTGCCGACGCCCGGCGCGTACTCCGGATCGAGCACGTCCATGTCGAACGACAGGTGGAATCCCTTCGTCCCCTTCGTGACGCGCGCGAGCGCCTCGCGGATGCACGTCCCCGTTCCGCGCTCGTCGAGCTCCTTCATCGTGTAGACCGAAAGACCGAGCTTCCGGATGAGCTCGCGCTCGCCGGGGTCCACGTCGCGCACGCCGAGGAGCGCCGCGTGGCGCGGCGAGACGACCGGCTTCCCGCCGCCGATGGCGAGCAGCGTCGGGTCCCCCTTGCCGAGGAGGGCCGCGAACGGCATCCCGTGCACGTTGCCCGAGGGCGACGTCTCCCTCGTGTTCAGGTCGGCGTGCGCGTCGATCCAGAGGAGCCCGACCTTGCCGCCCGCGTGCGCCGCGGTGCCCGCGACGCTCCCCATCGCGATCGAGTGGTCGCCGCCGAGGATCACGGGGGTCTCGCCGGACCCGAGGATCCACTTGACGCGGTCCCGGAGGCGGAGGCACGTCCGGACGATCTCCCGCCCGAAGCGGAGCTGCTCGTCGCCCGGCATGCGCGTCTCGGGCGCGGCGGCGGCGACATAGCCGTGGTCGTGGACGGTGAAGCCGAGCCGGCGCAGGCGCTCGGCGAGCCCCGCGAACCGGATGGCCGAAGGCCCCATGTCGGTCCCGCGGCGCCCGGCGCCGAGGTCGAGAGGCACGCCGAGGATGCCGACTCCCCTGCCGTCGGTCATGAGGGGGGTCCCGCCTTCGCGCCCGGAGGCGCTGCGGCGGGCGAGCCGGGGGCCCGGGCCGCGCGCCGCGCGCGCGCCTCCGAGGCGAGGCGCAGGACGAGGCGCACGAAGCCCCCGGGCGCGAACCCCGGCGGGGTCTCGCCCAGGAGATAGGCGTCGAGCGCGCGCAGCCGGAGGCCCGTCGGCACGCGCCGGAAGTCGAGGAGCGAGCCGGCGAGCGTCGCGAGGTCTCTCGCCCTGATCTCCCAGTCGAGCGCGCGGCCGCACTCGCGCACGCCGTCGAGGTCGAGGAAGACGAAGTCCCTCCCGTCCGGCGTCACGAGGAGGTTGTCCTTCTTGAGGTCGCGGTGCCGGAGCCCGCGGTCGTGCATCCGCCGGAGCGTCCGGCCGAGCCGGCGGGCCGTCTCCCGCGCGTCGGCGGGCGCGAGCCTCGCTACGGCCTCCTCGATCGGCAGGGCCTCCTTCTCCCGGCGCATCACCAGCAGCGAGCGACCGGGCATGTCCCGGTCGCGGAGCGCCGCGACGACCGCCGAACCGCGGAACCCGCGGTGGAAGAGCGCCTCCTCCGCGACCATCGCGTGCTCGGCCCGCGTCCCGCAGAGCAGGTCCTTGAGCGGCCGCGTCGCCTTCTTCGGGAGGTACGCCTTCGCGACGAAGTCGTCGCCGACCGTGAACGTCCACGCGGTCGGGCTCTTCTTGAGCACCCGCGGCCCCTCCTCGAGCCGCGCCGCGAAGCGGGCCGCGTCGTCGAGCAGCGCGGGGTCGATCTCGCCGAACGCGCTCCCCAGAAAGCTCCCTGCCTCCACGCCCCGGGCCAGCCGGCGCCGCCGGCGGGACCGCGTCCTCACGAGGCGGCGGAAGGCGGCGGGGATCCTCGCGATCACCCGGCGACGCAGCTCCTCGAGCTCCTCCGGCGTGCACGTCGCGGCGCGGCCGTACGCGCCCCAGAAGAGGAGGCGGTCGACCGCGTTGCCGTGCGTCTCGAAGAAGAGGGAGAAGGCGGCGAGCGCGTCGGCGCGCTCCGCCGGCGCCAGGTAGTCGCCGGGCTCGAGCCCGCCGGCGTCGGCGAAGAGGACGGATCCGTCGGGGCGGACGAGCACGTTGCCGGCGTGGGGGTCCCTGTTGCGGACGCCCGCGTTCTGCAGGTGCGCGAAGAGCTCGCCCACCCGCCTCGCCAGCTCGTGGCGGACGCGCCCGCGGAGCGCGCCCCCGAGCACGAGGTGGTGGAGCGAGAGCGCGCCCTCCTCCTCGCGCAGCACGACGAGCTGCCGGCCGTCGCGGAGGCGGGCGACCGCGAGCGGCTCGACGACCGCGACGCCGCGCGCGCGGAGCGCGAGCGCGTTCTCCGCCTCGGTCGCAGCGTACGAGCGGAACCACTGCCGGAGCCCCTTCGGCGTGAACTCCTTGATCACGACGGGCTGCCCCGAGATGTCGGCGCGGAAGACGCGGCGGCCCGGCATCTCCCGCAGGAGGTCGCCGCGGCGGTCGAGCCAGCTCTCGGGCCGGCCCGGATCCCCGCGGAAGTCGGACGAGGTAACGCGCGCGTATCCGGCGAGTTGCACGAGTATCCGGGCACTATACACTTCCCCGGCGACATGCTGATCGCTCGGACCGTGCTCGGCGAGGTGCTCAGGAACCTCGTGGCCGGGCTCGCCGTGATGACCGGCATGGCGTTCTTCTTCCTCTCCCTCCGCTTCCTCGAGCGGTCGCCGGGCGTGGGCCTCGGGTTCCTCGTCGAGATCTTCCCTCTCTTCTTCCCGCTCGCCCTGCAGTTCACCGTTCCGCTCGCGATGCTCGCGGGGACCGTGATGACCTTCAGCCGGATGGCGGCGGACGGGGAGCTCACGGCGCTCCACGCGAGCGGCGTCCCCCTGCGCGACGTCGCGCGACCGGTTCTCGCGCTCGCGGCAGTGGTCGCGCTCCTCGCGTTCCTGCTGACCGACGTCGCCTCGCCGTTCGCCGCCTCCCGGCTGCGCGCCGCGCAGCGCGACCTCCCGGAGCAGCTGAAGACCGCCTTCCGCTCCGGCCTTTGCGACCTCGACCTCGGCAAGGGACGCATCTCGTTCGAGAGCTACGACGGGGGCGACTTCAAGGACGTCTGCGTGGAGTGGCGGGCGGAGGAGGCGGTCGAGCTGTGGCGCGCCGAGAAGGGCTCGATCGCGATCACCCCGGACGACCGCGTGGTGATCGCCCTCCGGAGCGTGCAGCGCGTGCTCCCGTGGCAGCGCGAGGCGACCGAGCTCTTCCCCGCGGCGCGCGAGGTCGTCGTCGACCGCTCGCTTTCCGATCTCGTCCGCGCGTCCGGCCGCAAGTCGCGGACGAGCATGACGGCCGCGGAGCTGGCCTACGTGGGGGCGCGGGGGAGGGACGGCTCCAACTCCGCGAACGAGGAGCTGGCGCGCCGGAGCGCGCTCGCGGGCTCCGCCTTCTTCTACGCGCTCGTCGGGATCCCGCTCGGCATCCTCGCGGCGCGCGGCGGCCGCATCGGCGCCTTCCTCTTCGCGATCGCGCCGGTGCTCGCGATCTACCTGCCGCTCGTCGTCGCCATGAGCGGCCTCGCGCGCAAGGGCAAGCTGCCCGCGTTCCCGGCGCTCTGGGCGGGCAACGTCCTGCTCCTCGCGGCCGGGATCGTGCTGCTCCTGAGGCTCGGGCGCCGGTGAGGCTCCTCGACCGCTACGTGCTGCTCGTCTTCCTGCGCGTCTTCGTGGTCGCGCTGCTCACGTTCGGCGTGCTGCTCGTGGCGATCGACTTCTTCGGCCGGCTCGGCTACTTCCTCGACGCGGACCGCGTGGACGGCACGTTCGCCGAGGGCTACTCGACGACGCGGCGCGTCTTCCTCTTCTACGCGGTCTACGTGCCCTTCCTGCTCCAGCAGGTGCTCCCGTTCGTCACGGTCTCCGCCGGCCTCTTCGCCGTCGCCCACCTGCTCCACGGGAACGAGGTGGCGCCGGTCGTCGCGGCGGGCACGAGCGCGCGGCGCCTCTTCCTCCCGGTCCTTGTCGCGGGCCTCGCGATCTCGCTCGGCCACGTCGCGTTCCAGCAGTACCTCGTGCCGAAGCTCTCGAAGGAGCAGATGGCCGTCAAGCGGTTCTTCTCCGCCGACCAGACGGGCGTGAAGGACCCCGCCCACATCCGCGACGGGAAGGGCACCGTGACCCGCGCGGACTGGTACGGATTCAGCGACGGGGCGCTCACGGGCGTCGTCATGCAGCGGCCGTGGGAGAAGGGCGGCTTCGAGATCTGGAAGGCGCCGCGGCTCGAGCCCTCCGGCGACCGCTGGAGGGCCCCGGAGGGGGTGGAGATCCAGCCGCCGGGCGTGGACGCGCTGCCGCGGCGGCTGCCCGCCGGCACGGAGGTCGATCTCGGCGTGACCCCGGACGACGTGGACGCGCTCGCGACCAAGCGCGGCGTGGCGGGGCTCTCGCTCACGCAGCTGAAGGGGCTCGTCGAGCGCTTCCCCGGCCGCCGCCACCTGCGCGTGGCGCTCCACAAGCAGGTCTCCCGGCCGCTCGCGAGCTTCGCGATGCTCCTCGTGGGAATCCCGCTGCTGCTTTCCGCCGGCCGTGCGTATTTCGCGGGCGGCGCGCTCGCGTTCGGGCTCTCGATGGCCTACTACTTCCTCGACATCTTCTTCACGAGCCTCGGCGACCGGGGCGACCTGCCGCCCTTCCTCGCCGCCTACTCCCCGCTCGCGCTCCTCCTCTCGCTGGGCGTCGCGAGGATCTCGACGGTGACGACGTGAGCCGCCTCTACCCGAGGAACCGCGACCTCTCGCAGCCGCTCGAGCGCGTGGAGCTCCGGGTCGAGAAGGCGGACGAGGGGCGCTTCGACCTCTTCCTCGCGAAGCGGCTCCGGTGGCGGTCGCGCGCGGGCGTCCAGGCGCTCATCGAGGAGGGCCGCGCGCTCGTCAACGGCGAGCGGCGAAAGCCCGCGTCGCGCCTGCGCGCGGGGGACACGGTCGCGGTGGACGTGCGGCGCGAGGGCGAGGCGGCCGCGGCCCCCGGAGCCCCCCCGCTCGAGATCCGGCTGCTCTTCGAGGACGAGCACATGATCGCGCTCGACAAGGAGGGTGGCGTCGTGGTGCATCCCGTCGGCCACCACCAGCAGGGCACGCTGCTGCAGGAGCTGCACCGGCGCGCGGGCGGCGGCACGCTGCCGCATCTCATCCACCGGCTCGACCAGCACACGTCGGGCGTGCTGCTCGTCGCGAAGCGCGACGACGTGCGCGCCGCGATGGGGGAGATGCTCGAGCGCGGCGACGTCTCGAAGACCTACGAGGCGCTGTTGCTCGGCTCTCCGGAGTGGGAGGAGCGCGAGGAGGGGGCGCCGCTCGGGCCGGTGCTCGACTCGCGGATCCTGAACCGCGTGGACAAGGAGCGCGGCAAGCCGGCGAGGAGCCGGTTCGAGGTGCTCTCGCGCTTCCCCTTCGCGACGCACGCGCGGGTCAGGATCGGGACGGGGCGGACGCACCAGATCCGCGTGCACGCGGCGCACCTGGGCCACCCCCTCCTCGGGGACCATCTCTACGGCGACGGGATCGCGGTGCCGGGGTTCGAGCGCTTCGCGCTCCACGCGCGGTGCGTCCGGTTCGTGCACCCCTTCACGGGGGCGGAGGTGACGATCGAGGCGCCGCTGCCCGCCCCGTTCGAGGCGGCCCTCGCGTACCTTGCCGGGTAGGCGCCGGGCCGGGAAGGGTGCGGTAGCATTGGGGCGCCGCTCGCGACCGGGCGGTGCCACGACATGCGACCCGGACTTTTCCTCTGCCTCGCGTTCACGATCGCGCTCGCGTTCGCGGACTCGGACGACGCCGCGAGGCGCGGGGAGGCGCTCTTCCGCGACCGCCAGGACGGGATGTACCCCTCCTGCGCGGACTGCCACAGCCTCCTGCCCGAGGTGGAGGAGGAGAAGGCGGAGCAGCGGGGCCCGGGCGCGACGCTCTGGGGCGCGGCCGTGCGCGAGGGCTGGCGCAACATGAACACGTTCAAGGACGTGGGCGAGGCGTCGCAGAAGTGCGCGAAGGCGTGGCAGAAGAGGGAGAAGGGCCTCGATGGGGCGCAGCGAGGCGACCTCGTCGCGTTCCTCCGGAAGCACGCCCCCGCGGGGCCGCTGCCGAAGCGCCAGGTGCAGCGGCAGCCGAAGCTCGCGAAGGACCTCGCGGGGGGCGACCCCGAGGAGGGGAAGCGCCTCGCCGCGACGTGGTGCATGTCCTGCCACAACGAGGCGGAGGACGCCCTGTCGTTCCCGTTCGAGCCCGGGAAGCGCAAGCGCGACCAGGTGGCGCGGAAGGTCCGCGGCTACGATGCGAAGAACGCGTTCAAGCCCGAGGAGGGGTCGATGGGGTACTACACGAACGACCGCCTCCCGGACGACGTGTTGAAGCACATCCTCGCCTACGTCGCCAAGTGATCCCGCGGGGCCGGCTGAAGTACCTCCGCTCGCTCCGGCTCCGGAAGAACCGGGAGCGCGAGGGGCTGTTCGTCGCCGAGGGGCTGAACGTCATCGAGGATGCCGTGCGTTCCGGGCACGCGAAGGAGCTCCTCCTCGTCGAGGAGGCCGAGGGCCTCCCGCGCGTGAAGGAGCTGGTCGCGCGGGGCATCCCCGCGCACCGGCTCGAGCCGAAGGACGTCGGGCAGCTCGCGGAGACGCGGACCCCGTCGGGCGTCTTCGCGCTCGTCAAGGACCCGTGCCGCCCGCTCGCGGGGGCGCGGCTCCCGGCGCAGGCGCTCGTGCTCGTGGCCGCGGGCGTAAGGGACCCGGGCAACCTCGGCACGCTGATCCGCACGGCGGCGGCCCTCGGCGCCGCGGCCGTGCTGGTCACCGCGGGCACGGTCGAGCCCCTGAACGGGAAGGTCGTGCGGGCGACCGCGGGCGCGCTCTTCCGGATCCCCGTGCTCCTCGGGGAGACGGCGGGCCTCCGGGAGGCGGGGTTCACCCTCTACGTCGCCGACGCGGGCGGGGAGCCCGTCTCCTCCTGGCGCGCGCGCCCCGCCCGGCTCGCGCTCGCCGTCGGCAACGAGCCGCGCGGGATCGACGCGGGCGTGCGCGCGCTCGCCGCCGGGGCGGTCGGCATCCCGCTCGAGGCCGGCGTCGAGAGCCTGAACGTCGCCGTCGCGGCCGGGATCCTGCTCCACGCGATCCGGGCGCTGCCCGTGGTGCCCGCGTGAGCGGGGGCCGCCGGGGCGTCGTGGTCCGCGACGAGGGAGGCTGCGTCATCGTCGATCTCGATGGCGAGGAGGCCCGTTGCGTCGTGCGCAAGGGGTTCGTCCACCGGGCCGCGAAGCCGTCGAAGGCGGTCGTCGTCGGGGACCGGGTTCTCGTCGAGGCGAGCGGCGACGGCCTGGCGGTCGTTGCGGTCGAGCCCCGGGCATCCGCCATCTCCCGCACCGATCCGAGCCGCCCGCGACGCGAGCAGATCCTCGTCGCGAACGTCGACACGGTCCTCGTCGTCGCGGCGGCGCGCGAGCCCGAGCTCGTCCCCGCGCTCGTGGACCGGTTCCTCGTGGCGGCGGAGAGCCGCGGCCTCGCCGCCGGCATCGCGCTGACGAAGATCGACCTCGACCCGGCGGCCGCGTCGGGCGAGCTCGCGACGCTCTACCGCGGCCTCGGCTACGCGGTGCTGCCCGTGTCGGCCGTGACGGGCGAGGGGCTCGATCCCGTTCGCGCCTTCCTGCGCGACCGCACGACGACCCTCCTCGGCCACAGCGGCGTCGGGAAGTCCGCCCTCGCGAACGCGCTCGACCCGTCGCTGAGGCTGCGCGTGGGATCGGTCCACGCGGGCACCGGCCTCGGCACCCACACGACGACGACGGTCTCGCTGCTCCGGCTGCCGTGGGGGGGCTACCTCGTGGACACGCCGGGCATCCGCGAGTTCGGCCTCTGGAACATGGACCCGCGCGACCTGCGGCACGCCTACCGCGAGATCGCGGCGTTGGCCCCCGGATGCCGCTTCGCCGACTGCACCCACGAGCACGAGCCGGGCTGCGCGGTGAAGGAAGCCGCCGCCGCGGGCGCGATCGCGCCGTGCCGGTACGAGTCCTACCTGCGCCTGCTCCGGAGCATCCGCGAGGCGCGGGAGCCGTGAGGCAGGGGGTGGCCCCCGCGCGTCGGGCTCGGGCTCCTCGCACGGCGGAAGGACGAACTCGGCCCCCTCGAGCACGTCCTTGACGCCGGCCACCTCCGTGAGCTCGATCCCGGCCACCGGCGCCGTGCCCAAGGGGACGAACGCACGTGCGAATCCCATCGCCTTCGCCTCCTTGAGGCGCGCCTCCATGCGCGGCGCGGGCTTCGCCTCCCCGCGGAGCCCCACCTCTCCCACGAGGACCGCATCCGGATCGATCGCGCGCCATGTGTGCAGGCCCAGGACGGCCGCCGCGACGGCGAGGTCGATGCCCGTGTCCCGCACCGTGAGGCCGCCCACGACGTTCACGTAGACGTCGCGGCCGCCGACCTTCGGGGCGAGGATCTGCACGGCGCCGACGAGCATCTCCAGCCTTCGCGGGTCGATCCCGCTCGCGCGGCGGCGTGCGACCGTTCGCTTGTCGCCGATGAGCAGCGCCTGCACCTCGACGCAGAGAGGCCGGCGCCCCTCGACGATCGCGGCGACCGCGGTCCCCGCACCCGTCGCGCGCTCCGCGAGGAGGAGCCGCGACGGGTCCGTGACCTCCGCGAGGCCGTCCGACCGCATCTCGAAGAGGCCGATCTCGTCGGTCGCGCCGAAGCGGTTCTTCACCGGCCGCAGCGCGCGCAGCGTCGCGTGTCGGTCTCCCTCGAAGAGGAGCACCGCGTCGACCGCGTGCTCGAGGAAGCGCGGGCCGGCGAGCCCGCCCTCCTTCGTCACCTGCCCGACGAGGACGAGCGCCGTGCGCGCCGCGCGCGCCGCGGGCACGAGCGCCTCCGCAGCGGCCCGGACCTGCGCCGGGCCCCCCGGAGCCCCCGGGACTCCCGGCGTCCGGAGCGTCTGCACGCTGTCCACGACGCAGAGCGCCGGCCGGTGCGCGAGGATCAGCTCCGCGAGCTCCGCCGTGTCGGTCGTCTCGGCGACGAGCAGCGCGCGGGCGTCGAGGCCGAGCCGCGCGGCGCGGAGGGCCACCTGGGCGGGCGACTCCTCGCCCGCGACGTAGAGGGTCCCCGAGCCCGCCCGCGCGCACACGGCGAGCAGGAGCGTCGACTTCCCGATCCCGGGCTCGCCGCCGATGAGCACGGCCCCGCCGGGCACGAAGCCGCCCCCGAGCGCGCGGTCGAGCTCAGGAAAGCCCGAGGGGCGGCGCGGCAGCCGTTCGGCGGCGTACTCGGCGAGCGGGCGCGGCCGCGGCGGCGCCCGGGCACGGGGGCGCGAGGGCCCCGACTCCTCGAGGGCGCCCCATGCGCCGCACCGCGCGCAGCGGCCGGCCCAGCGCGGCGCACCGGCGCCGCAGGCGTTGCACGAAAACATCCTTCTATTCGTCGGGAGCCGGTGTCATTTTTTCCGGGGTGAGGGGGCACGGGGGCAGGGGAGAAACCCGCTAGGCAAGCGGGCGGAGGGCCCCCGCGAGATAAAAAGAGCCCGTGACGAGGACGAGGCCCCGGGGCCCCGCCGAAGCCTTGGCCCGGGCGAGTGCAAGGGCAGCGTCCGGAACGGCTTCGGCCCGCCCTTGCCACGCGGCGTGGGCGGCCAGCGCGGCGGCGTCCCGCCCGCGCTTCCTGTCCGCGCGGGTGCAGAAGGCGCGTTCGACGAGCGGCGCGAGGACCGCCGCGATGCCGTCGAGGTCCTTGTCCTCCGCGAGGGCGAAGACGAGGTGCGGCGGGCGTCCCGGGAAGTGGTCGCGGATCGCCTCCGCGGTCGTGCTGGCGCTCGAGACCGTGTGCGCCCCGTCGAGGACAACCGTCGGAGCTCCGCCGCGCACCTCGATGCAGCCGGGATGGCGGGCCGACGCGAGCCCGCGCGCGACGGCCTCCCACGGCAGGTCGCCCGCCGCGGCGGCGGCCAGCGCCGCGTTGTGCGCCTGGTGGCGGCCGAGGACCGGGAGGAGGACTTCCCCGAAGCGCACGCCGAGGCCCTCGGGGCGCGCGTCGGGCGGCTTCGGCACGTGGCGGAAGGGAGCCTCGAGCCGAGCCGCCGTCTCGCGGATCACGCGGCCGGCCCCGGTCGCGGGATCGACGCCGGAGAAGACGGGCACGCCCGCGCGGATCGTCGCCGCCTTCTCCGCCGCGATCGCCTCGAGCGTCGAGCCCAGGAGCTCCGTGTGGTCGAAGGAGATCTCGGTGATGACCGTGTGCGTCGTCGGCACCGCGGTGGTCGCATCGAGCCTCCCGCCGATGCCCACCTCGAGGACCACGGCGTCCGTGCGCGCGGCGGCGAAGTGGAGGCACGCGGCCGCGGTGAGCGCCTCGAAGAACGTCGTCGCGGGCCCGCTCGCCGCGAGCACCGTGTCGACGTGGGCGGCGAAGTCCGCGTCGGGGATGAGTTCGCCGTCGACCGCGATCCGCTCGCGGACGCTCTCGAGGTGGGGGGAGAGGTAGCGGCCGGCGCGGAGGCCCGCCGCGCGGAAGATCGCGTCGAGGCAGCGCGAGGTCGACCCCTTGCCCTTCGTGCCCGCGACCTGGACGACGCGGGCGCCGAGGCGCCGCTCCGGCGATCCGAGGCGGCGGAGGAGGTCCCGCATGCGGGAGAGGTCGAAGGCCCTCGGCCCGTCCGGCCGCGTGCGCTCGTAGTTCGTGAGGCGCGAGAGCGCCTCCATGGCCTCCTCGAGGGTCCGGAGCATCGCCGCCATGATAGGAGAGAGGCGATGCGCAGGCCCCCGGCAGGGGAGCCGTTCCCGGCGGAGGCGCGCTATAATGGGCTTACCTCGAGCGCGCCATCCCGCACGGCCGGAAACCCCATGATCGATCCCTCGAAGCTCCCGCGGCCGGGCGGCCCCCTTCCCCGGAACCCCTTCCAATTCGCCTCGGTCCGCACGCCGATGGCGAAGATCGTGGTCCTCGTCGTCCTGCTGTTCCTCGTCATCGGGGGCATGATCGGCCTCACCCGGTACGCGAGGACCCCGGAGGCGAAGAAGGCCGTGTCCGACGCCTACGCCGTGCAGGCGCCGCCGCGCGACATCCCGACCGGCGTTCCCTCCCTCGACATGAAGATCGCGGAGCAGCTCACGGACTACGGCGAGGAGGCGCGACGCCGCTGGCCCCACGAGGCGATCCACTATCTGATGCTCGAGGCGGCGAACACGCCCGCGGTGTTCGCGTACGAGCGGAACCTCCTCCCGCTCACGCGCGGCAGCGCGGCGGAGATCGACAAGGACTCGCGGCCGTGGCGTTTCAAGTACGTCCGATTCCGCGGCGAGATCGAGTACCTCCGGCAGGAGCCCTACGAGGAGATCAGCGGCGCGCCGGCATCCGACCAGGGCCTCGTCTGGAAGGGGCGCGTCCGCATCGACGACGGCGACCCGCCGCTGCGCGTCGTGTTCGTCGGCGTGACGCCGCCGATGTGGGCCGACACGAACGAGAACGTCCCGCGGCCCGAGGCGCGGCTCATCGAGGACGGCTGGGTGCGCGGCCGCGGCATCCTCGTCCAGAACTACATCGACGTGCCGGGCAAGGACGAGCCGGGCGGGGAGGTGCCGGCGCTGCTCGTCGTCGCGACGGAGATCGAGCGCGACTTCGAGACCGTGCCGGTCAAGTCGTTCGAGGACATCCCGTTCGACATCATCCGGGACAACCCGTCGATCGGCGTCACCGACGACGGCCGTGCGATCCTCGCGAAGGAGTACCCGCGTCCTCTCTACCGGCTCGTCGCCTACGCGGAAGGAAGGTCGGGGGCTCCGGGGGCGGAGAAGCGCGCCGCCGAGGGGCTGAAGCCCGAGCGCATTGCCAGGAACGCCTGGGAGGGGCTGGTCGGCGACCCCGAGGCCGCCCGCGGCAAGTACTTCGGCGGCCTCGGCATCGTGGTCGTCTCGCCCGAGTACTACGGGCCGGACACGATCACGCCCAACGACGCGGGGGTCGAGGAGTGCCTCAACGGCTGGATCCTCACCGACGAGGAGAAGCTGATGCAGTTCATCGCGCCGATCTCGCTCGAGGGGGCGTGGGACATGCGCACGCGGGTCCGGTGGGAGGGGTACTTCTACAAGACGAAGCTCTACTGGTCGCGGGACGGGGTCGAGCGCTTCGCCCCGGTCTTCGTCCTCACCGTGCTCGAGGAGGTCAAGTACGAGGAGTCGAGCAGCCTGTTCCCCGTGATCGTCGCGGGAAGCGTCGTGCTCGGGCTGATCTTCCTCGCCTACCTCGTGATCCGGGAGGACCGCGCGAAGGAGAGCTACCGGTTGAGGCGGAGGAAGGACGCGGCGGACCGGGCGGCGGACGTCGGGTGAGCGCCTTCGGTCCGGGACTTCGGGCGGAGCTTCCGCGGCGTCTCGCGCCGCTCGCGCCGACCGGCGTCCTCGTCGTCGCGGACGAGCGGGTCCTCGCGCTCCACCCGCTGCCGCTCGCCGCGCCGCGGCTCGCGCTGCCGGGGGGCGAGGCGGCGAAGACGTTCGCGGTCTTTGAGCGCGTGATCGACGCGCTCGTCGCGGAGCGGCTCGACCGGGGGGGCGTGGTCGTCGCCTTCGGCGGCGGCGCGCTACTCGACGTCGCCGGGTTCGCGGCGGCGGCGTACCTCCGCGGCATCCGCTGGATCGCCGTGCCCACGACGCTCCTCGCGCAGGTGGACGCGGCGCACGGCGGGAAGACGGCGATCGACCACCCGGCCGCGAAGAACCTCGTGGGCGCGTTCCACCCGCCCTCGGAGGTCCTCTGCGACACGGACCTCCTCCGCACGCTTCCCCCGCGCGAGGTGCGGTCGGGCCTCGCGGAGGTCGTGAAGCACGCGGTGATCGGCGCGCCGGGGCTCCTCGATCGGGCCGGGCGCGACGAACCGGCGACGTTCGTCGAGGAGGCGGCGGCCGTGAAGCTCGCGATCGTCGCCAGGGACCCGCGCGAGAGGGGCGAGCGGCGCCTCCTGAACCTCGGACACACCCTCGGCCATGCGCTCGAGCAGGCGAGCGGCTACTCGCTCTCGCACGGCGAGGCGGTCGCGCTCGGGCTCCGCGCCGCCTGCCGGATCGCGGCGCGCCACTGCGGCTTCCGCGAGGGCGCGGCCGTCGAGGCGGCGCTCGACCGGTGCGGCCTCCCCTCCCGCGGATCCCTCCCCTTCGACGCGCTCTCGGGCGCGCTCGCGCACGACAAGAAGCGCGCGGGCGGGAGGCTCGTCTGGGTGCTGCCGGTCGCGCTCGGCGACGTGCGCCTGTTCGACGACGTGCCCGAGTCGCTCGTCAAGGAGTGCGTGCCGTGATCGACGAGCTCCTCTTCGAGCTCCGCCGGACGAAGAAGCTCGGCGACCGCGCGCTCGACCAGATCGGGGAGGCCGACTGGCACTGGCGGCCGGACGCGGAGTCGAACAGCATCGCGATCCTCGTGCAGCACCTCCACGGGAACATGCTCTCGCGGTGGACGGAGTTCCTGACGACGGACGGCGAGAAGCCGACGCGCGACCGCGACGGCGAGTTCGAGCCGCAGGCGATCTCCGTGCGCGAGCTTCGCGAGGGGTGGGAGGAGGGGTGGCGCGTCTGCCTCGGCGCGGTGGGGGCGCTCGGCGACGCGGACCTCGGCCGCACGGTGCGCATCCGCGGCGAGCCGCTCTCCGTGCTCGACGCGATCCTCAGGCAGGTGTCGCACTACGCCTACCACGTGGGCCAGATCGTCCAGCTGGCGCGGTCGCGCAAAGGCGCCTCGTGGCAGTCGCTCTCGATCCCGAAGGGGAAGTCGAAGGAGCACCGCGAGGGCCGCTACAAGCGCCCGTGACTGCGGAAGGAGTTCCGCGCCTTGGTCGACACAACCTGCTGCCAAGGCATGGGTTACGGCGCCCGCGCACGTTAACCGTTACCCTGGGAACACGAGGAGTTTGGCGATGGCGACGGCGGCGGCGAGGGCGATCACGAAGCGGATCCACGCGCCGCCGCGCTTCACCGCGAGCCTCGACGCGATCCACGCGCCGCCCACGTTCCCGCACGCGCACACGAGCCCCGGCGCAAGCGCGATCTGGCGCTCCCGGAAGAAGACAAAAAGGCTCGGCACGGTCGCGACCAGCACGATGAACACCTTCGCGGCGTTCGCGCGCACGATGTCGAGCGAGAGGCCGCCCACGAGGCACGCGAGCAGGAGGAAGCCGACGCCGACCTGCACGAACCCCGTGTAGAAGCCGACGAGCAGGAACGCGATCTCCGTCCACGGCGTGCGAAGAGGGGGGGTCTTGGGGGGACGGACGAACGCGCTCGCGGCCACGAGGCCGATCGAGACGGAGAGGACCACCCGCATCGCCTCCTCGGAGAGCAGCGTCGCGACCTTCGCGCCGAGGACGCCGCCGATCGTCGCGGGGACGGCGAGCCGGAGCGCGAGGCGGAAGGGGACCGCGCGGCCCGTGTGGAAGCCGGCGACGCCCGCCATGTTCTGGAAGAGGATCGCGATCCGGTTCGTCGCGTTCGCGACCCCAGCGCCGCCCGTGGCCCAGTCCAGCGCGGGGATCGTGACGGCCGAGCCGCCCCCGGCGAGCGTGTTGAGGAAGCCCGCGACGAGGCCCGCGGCGGCGAGGACGATCGCCTGTAGCGGGTCCACGCGGGTTTCGTGCCCCCGGACCCCCTGCTAATCCGGCTGCTGGGGACGCCCGTACTTCCGGAACTGGTCCTGGTCCTTCACGAACTGCTCGAGGATCTTCCTGTCGTTCTCGTTGATCTTCGTGTAGCGGAGGCGGTACTTCGCGGCGCCGTCGCCGTCGTCGAGGTCAACCGCCATCGTGATCTCCGCCTCCATCTCGAAGAATCGCTCCTGGTCGAGGAAGGGCTGGCGGAACTTGATCCAGAGCTTCCTGCCGATGAGCAGGTCGTCCGGGTCGATCTTCACCTTGTCCGGGTCGGACGGGTACTTGAACGTGGGCCCGTCCTCGTAGATCGAGAGGATCTTCCCGACGGCCATCGTCTCGGGCGCGTCGATCAGGCGGAAGAACATCGTGGTCGAGCCGAGGAGCTTCTCGTCGACCGGGATCCCCTCGCCTGTGACCGCCTGCTTCCCGCCCGCGCCCTGGAAGTACTTCACCGCCTCGCCGTCGTCCGGGAAGATCTTGAAGATCTGGTCGATGCCGAGCGTCTTGACCGTCGTCTGGACGAACTTGGAGGGGTCGGAGAGGACCATCTCGCCGTCGTACTCCTTGACGCGCTTCGCGGTCTTCACGAAGTACCCGAGCGCCGACGAGTTGATGAACCGGAGGTTTCTCAGGTTGAAGACGAGGCGAGTGCCCCCCTTCTCGATGAAGAGGTCGATCTTCTCGCTCACGGTGGGGAGGTTGAACGCGTCGAATTCCCCTGCGAACGAGATGATGTGGATGTCTCCCACCTGCTTGCGTTCGATCTTCATCCGGTTTCTTCCTCGGCTTCGGGAGGCTACCATTCCCGCCGCCGGGCCGCAATCGCGGCCTTCCCGGCGGGAAGCCGGGCGATCCCATCGCGCATGACCCTCGTCACCGGCTTCGAGCCCTTCGGCGGCCTCGGGAGGAACCCGACCGGGGAGATCGCGCTCGCCCTCAAGGGCGCGGTGCTGCCCGTGGACTACGCCCGGGTGGGGCCGTCGCTCGATGCGCTCCTCGCCAGGGGGCCCCGGGCGGTCCTCCTCCTCGGGCTCGCGGTGGGGCGGTCCCGGATCAGCCTCGAGCGGGTGGCGATCAACTTCCGCGACGGGCGAAGGCCCGACAACGCCGGCGCCGTGCCTCGGGGGAGCGAGGTCGTTCCCGGCGGCCCCGCGGCCTACTTCTCGACGCTGCCGCTGGAGGCGATGCACGGGGCGCTCGAGAGGGAGGGCCTCCCGGTCGAGTTCTCGCTCACCGCCGGCGGCTACCTCTGCAACGCGGCGTTCTACCTCGCGCGGCACAAGCTCGGGGGGAGGCCGGTGCCGTGCGGCTTCGTCCACATGCCGCCGACGCCCGACCTCGCGCTTGCCGCGGAGCCGCTCCCCTATGAGCGCCAGCTCCGCGCGGTCGAGCGCATGCTCGAGGTCCTGCGCTAGGACCGCAGGGCGGACTCGCGCGGGCCGTCGTCGGGCTCGGGGAGGACGCGTGGCGTCTCGTCGGCACGGGGGCCGAGGGGACTGCGCGCCGTCGTCCCCGCGATCGGCGGCCGGATCAGCCGCGAGCGCATCCAGCGCACGGCGAAGAGGTCGCGCAGCGACTTGAACACGCGGTTCATGACGCCGTACTTGCTCACGCCCGCCACGCGCGGCCGGTGGGAGACCGGGCACTCGACCACCGTGTAGCCGTGGTACCGGAGGAGCGTGGGGAAGAAGCGGTGCATCCCCTCGAAGAGCGCGATCGACTGGATCGCCTCCCGGCGGAAGAGCTTCAGCGGGCAGCCGGTGTCGCGGATCCGATCGCCGGTCAGCCGGTTGCGGACGCCGTTCGCGATCTTCGTGCTCACCCGGCGGAGGAAGTTGTCCTGCCGCTTCTGCCGGTAGCCGACGACCGCGTCGTTCGTCCCGAGCATCGCCTCGAGCTTCGGCAGGTCGGCCGGGTCGTTCTGGAGGTCCGCGTCGAGCGTCGCCACGAGCTCGCCCCTCGCCGACCGGATCCCCGTGGCGAGCGCCGCGGTCTGGCCGCAGTTCCTCGCGAAGAAGATCCCGTAGACGCGCGGGTCCTTCTCCGAGAGCTTCCGGATGAGATCCTGCGACCCGTCCGTGCTGCCGTCGTCGACGAGGATCAGCTCCCACGGACGCTCCTCGCCCATGGCCTCGCGGACGCGGGCGTAGAGCGCCTCGAGGTTCTGGACCTCGTTGTAGGCGGCGGCGACGAGCGAGAGGGTGCGCACGGGGTGCCAATCTAGCACCCCTCTCCCCCTTGCCCCCTCACCCCGGAGACAGGGCCGCCGAACGGGCAGGGGCGGGGCTACGGCGTCGCGAACGGCTGCGCCACGACGATCAGGTTCGCGAGGCCGTTCGCGTCTCCCTCGAGCCTCGACGGGTCGTCCGGCGCCACGTTCAGGGCCCGGCTGATGTAGGCGAGGAACTGCCCGTCCGCCGAGAGGGAGGGCGACCACGAGTCGCCGTCGCCGCCGCCCGTGCCGTCCGCGTCGATGCTCGCGCGCGCGAGCTGGGCCGTCGCGCGGTCGAAGACGAACACGTCGGCGAAGCCCTCGACGTCGTCGCTCGCGAGGTTGCTCGCCGCGGAGGCGAACGCGACGAAGCGGCCGTCGGCCGAGAGCGAGGGGCCCGAGCTGTCGTCGTTGCCGGGGTCCACCGGGCCGCGGGAGACGTTCGTCGTCGTGTCCGCGGCGAGGTCGCGCACGTAGACATGGCGTGCGCCGCCCGGGAGCGCGTCGGCCGCGGTGAAGGCGACGACGCTGCCGTCCCCGGAGATCGCCGGCTCGCGCGCGCCGAGGTAGAGCTGCGCGCCGCCGGGGGCCACGCTGATCCGCCGCATCGACTTCGTCGCGCGGTCGTAGAGGAACACGTCGGTGGTCCCGTTCGTGTCGCCGGGGACGAGGTCCGTCGCGTCCGAGACGAACGCGACGTAGCGCCCGTCGGGCGTGATCACCGCGTCCGAGCTGTCGCCCCGCGCCGGCGCGAAGCCGTCGGACGTGGTCACGAGCTCGAGCGTGCCGCCGATCAGGTCCCATACATAGATCTGGGACGCGCCGTTCGGGGTCTGGGCCGGGCTTCCGGGCTCGTAGAGGTTCGTCGCGCGCGTGGCGAAGACGACGAAGCGCCCCTGGCCGCTCAGGATCGCGGAGGTGACGTCGTGGTTCGCCGGCAGGCCGTCGATCCCCATCGAGACGAGGAAGTTCTCGCCCGTCGCGAGGTCCTTCACGAACGCCTGCGCGGAGTCGCGGTAGAAGGGGACGCCGCTCAGCGGGTCGAGGAGGTTCGACGCCTGCGAGAGGAAGACGGCGTAGCGCGCGGCGCCGTCGACCGATCCGTTCGAGCTGTCGTCGTCGGGCGTCACGAAGTCCGCGATCAGCGCCTCGCCGACCGGCGTCGGCGTCGAGGGCGCGCCCGCGGGCGGCCTCCGGAAGCTCACGGGCTCCCAGTCGAGGTTCGCGCCGTTGACGAGGAAGACGAGGTTCGGCTGGCCGCCGTCGGTGACGGTCAGGAAAAGGCTCAGGCTCGACGCGAAGCGCGGCTCCGCGAGGTCGCCCGTGCCCGCGATGCGCCGCGGCGCGCCGCTGAGCGTCGCGAGCGACGCGCCGAACGTGTCGCGGCCGTCGCAGGCTGCGAGAAGACCGAGCGCCAGAAGGCCGAGGACCCTCTTCCGCATGGCTGGAACCCTCCCTTTGAGGTCCTCAGGATAGGCGCGCCGCACCGGGGCATCAACGCGCCCGGCGGCGGAAAACAGGGGGTTCGGGGGGCGCCGCGGTGAAAAAGATGAACGCTCTACCGCAGCGGCACGGCGGCGAGGACGTCGCCGAGGATCTGGTCGGACGTGACCCCCTCGGCCTCGGCCTCGAAGTTGAGGCCCAGCCGGTGGCGGAGCGCCGGCTTGAAGAGCGACGGGATCTCGCTCCGCTCCGCGTGCGGGCGGCCCGCCATCAGCGCCTTCGCCTTGAGGCCGAGCGCGATCGCGAGCGCGCCCCGCGGGCTCGCGCCGTGCCGTACGTAGCGGCGGACCGAATCGGGCGCGCCCTTCCCCTCGGGGTGCGTGGCGAGGACGAGCCGCGCGATCAGCTCGCGCACCTCGGCCGCTAGGACGACGTCCCGCGAGAGCGCGATCATCGACGCGATCTCCGCCGCGGTCGTCACGGGCTCGCCGCGCGGCGGCGGCGGGCGGCTCGCGAGCCCGACGATCTCCACGAGCTCCTCCTGCGACGGCACCGGCACGTGGATCTTGAAGAGGAACCGGTCGAGCTGCGCCTCGGGCAGCGGGTACGTGCCCTCCATCTCGAGCGGGTTCTGCGTCGCGAGCACGAAGAAGGGGGTCGGGAGGGGACGGCTCTGGCCGTCCGAGGTCACCTGCCGCTCCTCCATCGCCTCGAGCATCGCCGCCTGGGTCTTCGGCGTCGCGCGGTTGATCTCGTCCGCGAGGAGCACGTTCGAGAAGATCGGGCCCTGCCGGAAGCGGAACTCCCTCCCCCCGGAGCCCCCCTCGTGGAGCACCATCGTGCCCGTGACGTCCGCGGGCATGAGGTCGGGCGTGAACTGGATCCGCGAGAACGACGCCTGGATCGCTTCCGAGAGCGTCCTGACGAGGAGCGTCTTGCCGATCCCCGGCACGCCCTCGAGGAGGCAGTGGCCGCCGGCGAAGAGCCCGGTAAGGACGGTGTCGATCGTCTCGCGCGCGCCGACGATCCGCTCGCCGATGCGCCTCCGCAGCGCCTCCGCGAGCTCGGCGCACCGCCCGACCTTCTCCTCGACCGTCATCCGCGGGCAAGGGTACCAAGGAGGAGAAGCGGGGGGGCTCCGGGGGCCTGTCACGGCGGCGCGAGGCCGCCGTGCGCCTGGATCAGCTTGAAGACCTCCTTCCGCGCGAAGGAGAAGCGCTCCTGGACATCCGGCGGCACGAACCCGCCCGGCGCCGTCCACTCGCGCGGCTTCGACGGCAGCGCGCCGGTCACGTTCCCGTCGAGGTCGACGGCGAACATCGGGTCCTTCTCCTCGTGGAGGCGGAGGACGACCGCCTTGCCGTCGCTCGTCCAGTGCACGTGGATCTCGAGCGGCGCCCCCTCGGTCTCGTGGACGTGGAGGACCCTGAGGAACGGCGCGAGGGGCTCGCCCGCGGCGAGGATGAGGCGAGCCCCGCCCTCGCGCGACGCGATCGTCAGATAGGCGACCTTGTCGGGCCCGGGGGCCTGCGCGACAAGCGTCCGCCCGGACGCGCCGATGCCGAGGAAGAGGGAGAGAAACACCGCCGTCGCGGGGAGCGGGCGGATGATCGAGGCCCGGTCGCGGCGGACGAGGACGAGCAGCAGGTGGGCGAGAGGCCCGGCGAGGATCAGCGTGCGCCCGACGGGCGGCGCGAGATCCCACGCCTCCTCGGAGAGATAGAAGGCGACGAGCCCCGGGCTGATCTGGCGCCCCGGGAGCACGATGCCGTCGCCCGTGATCCACGAGGCGAGGACGGCCACGATTCCCGCGGCGGCGAAGAGGAGCGCGGCCGCGGCCGACGCCAGGAGCGGCGGTCGGCTCTTGAGCGACGCCCATGCGCCGTAGGCGCTCGCGGCGGCCGCGAGAAGGAGGATCAGAAGCCCGCTCACCGCTCGTCCGGCGCCTCCGGCCGCCCGGACGCCTTCAGGTCGTCGAGCGGCCGCGATCGGAAGCCGACGCCGCACGCCTCGGCGATCGCGCGGCACTTCGCGACGTCCACGTCCTCGGCCCCCTCCACGACCGTGAGCGTCACCTGCGGCACGTGCGCCTTCGCCGCGCGCGCGAAGTCGAGGATGCCCGCGAACGCCGCCGCGCCGAACGTCGAGGGGCAGTGCCGGTCGTAGAGCGCCGGGTCGTGGTAGTTGAGGCTGATCGAGAGCGCGTCGACGAGGCCATGGAGCCGCGGCGTGACGTCCGTGCCGTGGATCAGGTTGCCGTGGCCGTTCGTGTTGACCCGGATCCGCGCGCCGCGCGCCTTCAGCTCCTTCGCCGTCTCGAGCAGCGTGTCGAGCCGGATCATCGGCTCGCCGAGGCCGCAGTAGACGATCTCCGTGTACGGCGCAGGGTCGCCGACGGCCTGGAGCACCTCGCGGGGCGAGGGGTCGCGCGAGAGCGCGAGATCGTGGCCCCATGCGACCCGGTCGTCCCCCTCGCGCGGGCAGAAGTGGCAGTGCGCCGTGCAGAGGCGCGTGAGGTTGATGTAGAGGGCATCGCCGATCCGGTACGCGATCTTCCCGGGCCGCTTCGGCTTCAGGTCGAAGAAGAGGCGCGCGTTCCGCGTGGTCACGGCCGCGAGCTCCTCGACGGCCACGCCCTTCATCTCCGCGAGGAACGCGGCGGTCTCGGCGACGAACGCGGGCTCGTTCCGCTTCCCGCGGCGCGCGCCCGGCGGCAGGAAGGGCGAGTCCGTCTCGAGCATCAGCCTGTCGAGGGGCACCGCGCTCGCGGCCTCGCGCAGCCTCTCGGCGTTCTTGTACGTCACGTTGCCGCAGAAGGTCACGCGGAGCCCGAGCGCCAAGAACTCCTCCGCCTCCGCGCGCGTGCCCCCGAAGCAGTGGACGACACCTCTCGGATAGCCCTCGTCGCGGACGATCCGGAGGACGTCCTTCTCCGCCTCGCGGCAATGGACGATATAGGGGAGCGACATCTGCCGCGCGAGGTTGATCTGGAGGCGGAAGGCCTGCTCCTGCCGCTCCTTCGGGGCCTTCATCCAGTGGTAGTCGAGGCCGCACTCGCCGACGGCCGCGAAGTCCTCGGTGCGGATCAGGCGCTCCAGCTGCGGCCAGTCGGCCTCGAACGTGTCGAGCCCGGTCGGGTGGAGGCCGCCGGCGGCGTAGACGAGGTCGGTCTCCTTCGACCGCGCCAAGGCCCCCCGTGTCCCGGAGAGTCCGACGCCGACCTCGACGATCGAGACGACGCCCGCGGCGCGGGCGCGCGCATACGTCTCGGCGCGATCCCCGTCGAAGGCGTCGAAGTTCGTGTGTGCGTGGGTGTCGATCAGCTCCAAGCCGGGCGCATTATCCCCGCGCACGAAGCGGAGGGGGCTCCGGGGGCAGGGCCCGGTTCCGCAGGTTCGCCGCGGTCGAGTACCCTTGTACCTCCCTTGCGCACCGCCTATCTCGCCGCCCGCGTGCTTCCCGACGCCGACACCCTCATCCGGGACGGCGCCGTCGTCGTCGAGGGCGAGCGGATCTTGTGGGTGGGGGCCTCGGGGGAGGCGCCCATCGCCGACGAGCGGATCGACCTCGGCGACGCCACCCTCATGCCCGGCCTCGTCAACGCGCACAGCCACCTCGACCTCACGCACCTCCGGGGCAGCGTGCCCTTCGAGGGCGAGTTCGCGAAGTGGGCCGAGCGGATCATGCACGGAAGGAAGAAGCCGGGCATGGCCGAGGCCGCGCGCAACGGGATCCGCGAGGCGCTCGCGCGCGGCACGACGACCTTCGGCGACATCGTGGACCCGCGGGGTTTCGCCGAGATCGTCGAGGTCTTCCGGGAGACCGGGGCGCGCGGCCGCCTCTTCGTCGAGGCGATCGGGTTCCGGCCGGAGGCCGCGGACGAGATCTTCGACGCCGTCTGGGACCTCGTCGAGATGCGGGCGCTGCCCGAGACCGTCTCGACCGGCGTCTCCCCGCACGCGCCCTACTCCGTCTCGCGCCCGCTGCTCGAGCGCGCCGTCGCGGTCGCGGACGGCCACGGGCGCCCGCTCGCCGTCCACCTCGCCGAGACGCTCGAGGAGCTCGCCTTCCTGCGCCACGCGATCGGCCCCCTGCGCGAGCTCCTGAAGCGCGTCGGCGCGGACGACCCCTCGTACGTGCCGGACGGGTCCGCGGGCGCGTTCCTGAAGCGCCTCGACCTCACGCGCGCGCCGCTCCTCCTCGTGCACGGGAACTACCTGCGGCCGCGCGAGGTGCCGGCGGGGGCGTTCGTCGTCTACTGCCCGACCGCGCACGCGTTCTTCGGCCACCCCGAGCATCCGGTGGTCGAGCTCCTCGAGGAGGGCGTGCGCGTGGCGCTCGGCTCCGACAGCGCGGCCTCGGGAGCGACCGTGGACCTTCTCTCGGAGACGGAGCACCTCGCGCGGGCGCGGCCCGACGTCTCCGGCAAGGCCGTCTTCCGGATGGCGACCGAGTGGGGGGCGAGGGCGCTCGGCTTCGACGCGGGCGTGCTCAGGGCGGGAGCCCTCGCGGACCTCGCGGCCTTCGCCGGGGCGTCGGGCCACGAGATCCTCGGGCGCGCCGACGCGCGATGCGTCCTGACCGTCGTCCACGGCCGCGTGCTCCATCGGGTTGACCCGACGGCTCCCCTCGGCGAAACTGCGAAACTCCCCACGGTGGCGTAGCCAAGTGGTAAGGCAAGGGATTGCAAATCCCTCACCCCCGGTTCAAATCCGGGCGCCACCTCCAGCGACGGGGCCCCGCGAGATCCCGCTTGCGGGGCCCGTTTTCCCCTTCCCCGCGCCCCATCCCATTCCCCCGGGGGGATCGCGCGGATTGAGGCGGAACCCCTAGTCGTGTAGATCTATCCGCCCCCATGACGCGAAAGACCGGTGCCCTCGTCCTCGTCGCCTTGGCGCTCTCCGTGGCGTTCCTGGGCGTCGTGCTCGCCCTCCGCTGCAGCTGCGGCGAGCCCACGGACGCCCCCCCGGAAAAGCCGCGCGTCGAGACGCTGACCGTCGGGAGCGGCCCGAAGCACTAGGGCGCGAGGCGCCTAGTCGGTGGACTGGTCGACGAGCGCACCGAGCTCGAGCACGAGCTTGATGTTCTCGCCGCGCCGGACCTCCTCGAGCCAGTTCGAGTGCCACGCGTGGATCGCGCGGCGGATCCGCTGCGTCATCGCGAACCGGGAGAAGGGCTTCGGCATGTAGTCGCACTTCGGGAGGAGCGGGGCGGGGATCCGCTTCTCGATCTGCTCCTCGACGCGCACGCCGTTGCCCGTCATGAGCACGCACTGGAGGGAGGGCTCCGCTTCCCAGAGCGCGAGGCAGGTGTCGATGCCGTCGACGCCGCCGGGAAGCACGATGTCCAGGAGCGCGCACGTGAGGCGGCCGGGCTGGCCCCGGAGGCCCTTCGCCGTGGCGATCCCGTCCTCGCCCGAGGCGACCGGATGGATCTGCATCTCGATCCCCGCCGGGGCGAGGCCAGTCGCGCCGGTCAGGTAGGTCTCGACCAGCTTCAGGATGTTCGGATCGTCATCGACGACGAGGACGTGGGCGCGCTCGACCTTCCCGCCGAGCTCTTCGCCCCGGTCCGCGAGCGCAAGGCGCTCCAAGACGCTTTTCGACATGGTCTCCCCTGTCCTCTCTTCGGGTTTTCACCCGGGGTGTTTGAGCCCGACGCCAGGAAATCCCCGGGGTAGACCTGGCCCCCGCGCGGGCGTACCCTAGGGGCATGCGGTGGGAAGACCAGAAGGACGCCCGCCACATCTACCTCGAGGGCGAGCTCGACCACGAGGCGTGCGAGGTGATCAGCACCGCCTTCCACGAGACGGTGGCGCAGGCGAAGGGCGCCGTCGTGGTGCACCTCCACCGGGTTCCGTTCGTGTCGAGCAAGGGGATCTGGCTCCTGCTCGAGGCGCGGAGCCGCCTCAAGCGCGAGGGCCGGCAGCTCCTCGTCCGCGGGCTCGGCCCGCACGTGCGGAAGACGTTCGAGACCGTCGGCCTGTTCAAGGCCGCGCCCGAGTGGGACGCGTAGCGCCTACGCGACCGGCGCCCCGAGCGCCTCGCGGACCGCGCGGAGGAGGTCCGTCGGCCGCATCGGCTTCGTCAGCTTCACGACCGGGCCGAGCATCTCGTCCATGTTGCGGTTCTTGTCGAGGAGCGCCGGAAGCGCGCCCGTCATCACGATGAAGCGGAGACCCGGCGTCTGCTTGCGCAGCTCGACGACCGTGTCGAGGCCGTTCTTCCTCGGCAGGATGAGGTCGACGATCGCGACGTCGTAGGCGGCCCGCGCGTTGGCTGCGATCGCGTCCTCGCCGTCCGCGACCTCGTCGGCCGTGTGGCCGTCGCTCTCGAGGACCGTCCGCAGCAGGTCGCGGACGATCTTCTCGTCGTCCACGATCAGGATCTTGGCCATTCGTTTCCCCCGTCGTCCTATCGGCGGGCGAAGCTGCCGGCTGTAGGCCGCAGGCGGCCGGCGGAAGACGTGCTCCCCTGCTCTCCCGCAGCCTGAAGTCCTGCAGCTTAGAGCTACTTCAGTCCGTGGCGCAGCTTGAAGCGGGCCCAGTCGCGTTTGAGATCGAGGAAGGTCGCGAGGTCCGGGACCCGCAGGAAGGGGTTCATGAGGGCCTCGAGGGCGAGCGTCGAGGAGGGGCGGCAGCCGTAGTCGTGGCCGGGCCAGACGGTCGTCTCGGGAGGGAGATCGCGGAGCACCCGTTCGAGGCTCGCGTGCTCGGCACGGGCCTCCTCGTCGGTCGAGGTGCCCCCGACCTTCCCCACGAACAGGAGGTCGCCCGTGATCGCGACCTTCTCCCTTGGCAGGAAGAAGAGCAGATGGTCCAGGGTGTGCCCGGGAACGTGCAGCGCGCGGATGACGACGGACCCGACCGCCACCTCGTCCCCGTCCGCGAGCGCGCGGTCGGGTTCCGTCGGCGCCGCCGCGTGCGCGGCGATCCTCGCCCCGGTCCTCCGCTTCAGCTCGGCGTTGCCGTTCGTGTGGTCCCCGTGGCCGTGCGTGTTGAGGATCCACGCGATGCGGAGGCCCTGGGCTTCGGCGCGCTCGAGGAACATCCCCGGGGAGAACGCCGGGTCGATCGCCGCCGCGACGCGCGCGGCGCGGTCGCCGACGAGATAGCCGAGGTTCCGGTCGCCGCCGACCCGGATCTGCTCGAGGATGAAGTCCACTACCCCTCGTGCACGACGGACACGACGCGGTTCAGGTCCTCGAGCATCGTCCGCCAGCGCCGCCCGCCGAGCCGACGGACGAACGCGCCCTGCGCCATCTCCCAGAGCGGGACCATCGACGCGAGGACGCGCTCGCCCTTCGGCGTGAGCTTCACGCTGCTCGCGCGCTCGCCGCGGGTGTCCGAGATCCTGAGGAGGCCCTCGCGGGCGAGCGGCTGGAGGTTGCGCGTCAGCGTGCTGCGGTCGACGTTGAGCATCCGCGCGAGCCCGGGCAGCTTCGCGCTCCCCTCGACGGCGACGGCGACGAGGATCACGAACTGCGTCGAACGCAGGCCGCCCGGCTGCAACATGCTGTCGAACAGCTGCGTGACGGCACGCGACGCCTTGCGGAAGTTGAAGCACGCGCACACGCGTGCGGCTTCGGCAAGGATCCTCTTGTCGGGTTTCGTGTTCTTCTTCGCGGGCACGTGAGATGCGAACCGTCGCGTGCCCGAGTCTAGCACGCCCGCCGGTCAGTGATGGCCTTGGGACTCGAGGTGCGGCCGGAACCGCCGCTCCATGCTCCACCGGCCGAGGTAGCCGATGAGGGCGATCGTCAGGACGAAGCAGAATGCCTTGCCCCTTGCGCCCTCGCCCCGGTCGAGCGCCATGAGGAGGTCGACGAGGGTGATGAAGAAGCTCCCGAGGAGCCCGACGCTTACGAGCAGGAAGGCCCATCCGCGCATCCGGAAGAAGCCGATCGCGGTGACGACGACGAGGATCCCCCAGACGACCGCCGTGATCTTCCCGAGGGCCCCGGCACGGTCCAGCCCCTCGATCAGCTGGACGAGGCCGAAGAGGCCGAGGAGGATGGCGAGAAGCTTGATGGCGGCGTTGTGGAAGGAGTCGTTCACGGCGCGAGCATCGTAGCGGTCGCGCCCGACGCGGCAATAATCTCGATCCATGGAAGACCAGGGGCTCAGGACCTACCGGCGTGCCGTGACCGGGTTCGTGCTCGTCGGCGCCCTCATCGCGGCGGTCGTGGGGGGCGGGCTCCTCTGGCGGGGGCTCGTCTTCGAGGCCGTCCTCGCGCTCCTCGCGGTCGGTTTCTTCGTTCTCCTCGCCCACGGCTACCGGCAGGACGAGGAGGAGCGGGGGCGGCGAAGGTAGGCCCCCCCGGCCCCCCCCGCATCGGGAGCCGGGAAGCCCCGCTCAAGGCGGGACGCCAAGGGTCCGATGAGTCCTCGGAGCTCGAGATGCCCTACCTCGTCACCGTCGCCGGCTCGCGGATTCCCCTCCGGCGGGGCCAGAGCTACTCCATCGGCAGGGGCATGGACTGCGACGTCGTCGTGGAGGACGCGGCCGCGTCGCGCCGCCACGCCGCGCTCTCCGTGGCGCGCACGAGCGACGCGGTGTTCCTCGAGGACTGCGGCAGCCGGAACGGCACGTTCGTGAACGGCGAGCCGGTGACGTCGCGGATCGCGCTCCGCGAGGGGGCGCGCATCCAGGTCGGCGGCAGCATCTTCCTCGTGCGGCTGAAGGAGCGCGAGGAGGAGCGCGAGCTGTCCGACACGGGCACCGTCGCCTTCGACCAGGGCACGTTCGTCCAGGACCTCGACGGGGGCGAGCTCACGCGCTACGGCCTCGTCGAGCTCCTGAAGCTCGTCTTCAACGCGCAGCGGAACGTGACCGTGCAAGTGGCGCTCGCGACCGAGCACGCGAAGATCGAGGTGCGCGCCGGCGAGGTGCTCCACGCCGAGTGCGGGGGGCTCCAGGGATTCAACGCGCTCGTGAAGCTCGGCCGGCAGGGCAGCGGCATCTTCTGGCTCGTCGAGACCGAGCAGCCCTGCGACCGGAACATCAACGAGCCCTTCGTACGGCTTCTCTCCGAGCTCCAGCGCTGCCTCGCGCCCTCGGCGACGCACGGCCCCCAGGGCCCCGCGCCCCGGCTGTAGGCCGCAAACGCCTCCCCCGGGGCACCCCTGCGGCCTTGGGGCTACCGGGGGTTAGGATGACAGCTTCGCGGGCCGCCGCGGAGTCGGAACATGCCGTATCTCGTCACCGTCGAAGGGCAACGCATCCCGCTGCGCCGGGGCCAGGCCTATACGCTCGGCCGCGGCAAGAAGAGCGATGTCCTCCTCGAGGATCGTGCCTGCTCGCGCGCGCACGCGCGCCTGACCGTCGATCGCGGGGGCCGGGCGCTGCTGCTCGAGGACCTCCACAGCCGGAACGGCACCTTCCTCGACGGAGATCTCGTGCTCGGGCCGTGCGACGTGCCCGAGGGCGGCCGCATCCGCGTCGGCACGACGATCTTCCTCGCCCGCCTGAAGGAGGCGGACGACGAGGAGCGCTTCGCGGAGACCGGGACGATGGGTTTCGAGGACGCGCCGCAGCCCGACCTCGAGGCGGGCGAGCTCGGGCGCGCGGGCCTGATCGAGGTCCTGACGCGCCTCCTCATCGATCGCCGCGACGTGACGCTCAGGGTCGCGCTCCCGGGCGGCGAGGCGCGGATCGAGGTCCGGAACGGCGAGGTGCAGGCGGCCGAGTACGAGGGGCACACCGGCTTCAACGCGCTCGTGCGGGTCGGCCGCAACGCGACGGGCATCTTCTGGCTGTCGGAGAACGGAACGCCCGTCGCGCGCAACATCGGCGAGCGGCCCGACCGGCTCCTCTCGCTCCTCGCGCGCTGCCTCGACCCCGCGCCGTCGCGGTAGGCGCGGCGTGGCCCCGCCCTGGACGCTCCACTACCCGCCCGGCCTCCCGCCCGAGGGCAGGTACCCGGGGATCCCGCTCTTCGGATTCCTCGAGCGCGGCGCACGGCGCCGCCCGGGCAAGGTGGCGCTCGTCGACGGCGCGCGGAGCTTCACGTACGGCGATCTCTGGGACCGCGTGTGCGGCGCCGCGGGCGCGCTCGCTGCGCGCGGCGCGGCGCCCGGCGACCGGGTGCTCCTCCGGATGTCGAACGCGTGGACGTCGGTCGTCGCGTTCTACGGCGCGCTGCGCGCGGGTTGCGTCGTCGTGCCGTCGAGCCCGCAGATCGGCGACGCGGAGCTCCTCGCGCAGGTCGCGGACAGCGAGGCGAGGATCGTCCTCGGCGAGGGCGAGGATCCGGGCGCGGGCGACCCTCCCCCGCGCCCCCTCCCTTCGGCGCTCGCCGTGCTCCAGTACACGAGCGGGACGACCGGGCGCCCCAAGGCCGCGATGATGTCGCACGGGAACCTCGTCGCCAACGCGCTCCAGAACGCGCGCTGGTTCGGCTGGACCGCGCGCGAGCGGACGCTCGGCGTCCTCCCGATCTGCCACACGTGGGGGATCTGCATCTGCCTCAACTCGACGTTCGCGGTGGGGGGCACGCTCGTCCTCGTCCCGCGGTTCGATCCGGAGGAGACGCTCGCGCTCGCCGCGCGCCACAAGGCGACGGTCCTCTACGGGAGCGCGACGATGTTCCACCGCCTCCTCGAGGCGCCGCGCGCGGATCTCCCCGCGCTCCGGCACGTGAAGGCCGGTGCCATGCTGACGCAGGGGCGGCTGAAGGAGCGCTGGGACGAGCGCTACCCGAAGGCGCCGCTCCAGCAGGGCTACGGGCTCACCGAGGCCTCGCCCGAGTCGCACAACAACCCGCCGCACCGGTTCAAGGCGGGGACCGTCGGCGTGCCGATCCAGGACACGCACTGCCGGGTCGTCGACGGCACGGGCTCGGACGTGAAGGAGGGGGTTCCGGGGGAGGTGCTCCTCAAGGGGCCGCAGGTGACCTCCGGCTACTGGCGGCGGCCCGGGGAGTCGCCCTTCCTCGACGGGTGGCTCCGGACCGGCGACGTCGGCGTGATGGATTCCGACGGCTACCTGACGATCGTCGACCGGCTGAAGGACATGCTGAAGTTCCGGGGATACACGGTGAGCCCGAACGCGGTCGAGGAGTGCCTGCTCCGCCACCCCGCCGTGAAGGAGGCGGTCGTCGTCGGGCGGCCGGACGAGCGCGACGGCGAGGTGCCGGTGGCGTTCGTCGTGCGTGCGGCCGCGGCCGCGGAGCAGGAGCTGATCGCCCACTGCCGCGCGGCGCTCGCGCCCTACGAGGTGCCGCGGGAGGTCCGCTTCGTGGACGCGATCCCCAGGAACGCGGTCGGCAAGCCGCTCCGGCGCGAGCTTCGCGACGGGGTCAGGTGACCCCCCCGGCCCCCCCCCGCCCCGGCGTCGCCCTTCGCCCCGCCCCGGGGACCGCGCGGCGATTGGACAGCAGGAGCATCGTATTGTGGCCAGCCGCCGACCCGGTGGTCGGCGGATCCGTGTGTCTGTTCCGAAGGGAGTGGGCATGAGCGAGGCTTCTCCAACGCACGACGACGGGAGCGCGTCGCCGCTGCAGATCGGCATCGCGCTCAAGAAGACCTTCCGCGACGGCTACGGCGGGAAGGAGCTTCGCGCGGATCTCGTCGCGGGCGTGATCGTCGGCATCGTCGCGCTGCCGCTCTCGATGGCGCTCGCCATCGCGTCGGGCGTGCCTCCGCAGCACGGCCTCTACACCGCGATCATCGCGGGCGGCGTCATCGCCGTGCTCGGCGGCTCGCGCGTCCAGGTGTCGGGCCCGACCGCGGCCTTCGTCGTGCTTCTCGCGCCGATCTCGGCCAAGTACGGCATCGGCGGGCTCCTCCTCGCGACCCACATGGCGGGCGTGCTGCTCCTCGTGATGGGCGCAGCGCGCCTCGGGCGCCTGGTCGAGTTCGTGCCCTACCCGGTCACGATGGGATTCACCGCCGGGATCGGCACGGTCATCGCGACGCTCCAGGTGAAGGACCTTCTCGGCCTCCGGACGGGGCCGATGCCCGAACACTTCCTTGAGAAGGTGGCGGTCCTCGCGCGCGCGGTGCCCACGGCGCGCTGGGAGGAGCTCCTGATCGGCCTCCTCACGCTCGGGCTCCTGATCCTCTGGCCGCGGGTCACGCGGAAGGTGCCGGCACCGCTGGTCGCGCTCGGCGCCGCGGGCATCCTCGCCGCCGCGCTCGGGCGACTCATCCCGGGGTTCAGCGTGGCGACGATCGACAGCCGGTTCACGTATGTCGTCGAAGGCGTCGAGCGCCACGGCATCCCGCGCATGCTGCCGCCGTTCGGCCTCCCGTGGGACTTCCCCGGCCCGGACGGCAAGGCGGTGGGGTTCAACCTCGACCTCATGCGCGAGCTCGCGCCGAGCGCGTTCGCGATCGCGATGCTCGGCGCGATCGAGTCGCTCCTCTCCGCGGTCGTCGCGGACGGCATGATCCGGCGCCGGCACGACCCCGACGTCGAGCTCATCGCGCAGGGCGCGGGCAACCTCGTCTCCCCGTTCTTCGGCGGCATCTCCGCGACCGGCGCGATCGCGCGCACGGCGACGAACATCCGCTCCGGCGGCCGCTCGCCCTTCGCGGCGATCGTCCACTCGGTGTTCGTCCTCCTCGCCGTCCTCCTGCTCGCGCCGCTCCTCGGCCACCTGCCGATGGCGTCGCTCGCGGCGCTCCTCCTGATCGTCGCGTGGAACATGAGCGACGCGCACCAGGTCGTCCGCACGGCGCGCACGGCGCCGCGCTCCGACATCCTCGTCCTCGCCGCGTGCTTCACGCTCACGGTCGTGTTCGACATGGTGGTGTCCGTGACGGCAGGCATCATGCTGGCGGCGCTCCTCTTCATGCGGCGCATGGCGATCGTCTCCGACGTGAGCCTCGTCTCCGACCCGCACCGGGTCCTCAAGGAGCCCCTGCCGGAAGCGACGGTCCTCTACGAGGTCGTCGGGCCGCTCTTCTTCGGGGCGGCGCGGCGCGCCATGGCGGCGCTCAATCGCGTGGACCACACGGTGAAGGTCGTGATCCTGGACATCCGCTCGGTGCCGATGATCGACGCGACGGGCCTCGTGAACCTCGAGTCCGCGGTCGGGCGGCTCCTCGACGGGGGCACGTCCGTCGTGATCGCGGGGATCCAGCCGCGCGTGCGTGGCGCGCTTGACCGCGCGGGGCTCGGCAACGGCCGTGTGGCGCTCTGCGCCACGTTCGAGGAGGGGATCGAGCGGGCGCGCGCCTTCGCCGGCGGTCGCTAGCTCTGCTACGGCGCGAGCCGCTCGATCCTCCAGCCGCCGTCCGCGCGCGCGTAGCGGAAGCGGTCGTGGAGCCGGCTCTCGCGGCCCTGCCAGAACTCGATCTCCATGGCCGCGATCCGGTAGCCGGCCCACGTCGGCGGGACCGGCACGGGCCCGTCGCCGATCCGCCGCCGGAGCTCCTCCACGCGCGCCTCGAGGAGGTCGCGGTTCGCGACGACCTCGCTCTGCGGCGAGACGGCGGCGGAGAGCTGGCTCTCGTGCGGGCGCTTGCCGAAGTACCGCGCCGACTCCTCGAAGGGCAGCCGCTCCACCGGGCCCCTCGCGCGCACCTGCCGCTCGAGCTCGTTCCAGTGGAAGACGAGCGCGGCCCGCGGGTTCCCCTCGAGCTCCCTTCCCTTGGCACTCGCGCGGCTCGTGTAGAAGACGAAGCCCTTCTCGTCCACGCCGCGGAGGACGACCATCCGCGCGTTGGGCGTGCCCTCGGCGTCGACCGTGGCGAGCGCCATCGCATCGGGGAGATAGAGACCCGCCGCCTCCGCCTCCTTGAACCAGCGCCGGAAGAAGGCGAAGGGGTCCGGGTCGAGGTCTCTCCGCCGGAGGGTCGCGCGCCTGTACTCGCGCCGCAGCGCTTCATGGTCCATCGTGTGCCGTTCCGCCGCGGGCGGCGATCCTCATGGTATCGCTCTGGGGGGATCGCAGGGGGCTCCGGGGGCGGTAGCACGGTGGGGGAGCCGGGACTCGAACCCGGATGCCCTTTCGGGCAGGGGATTTTAAGTCCCCCGCGTCTGCCGGTTCCGCCACTCCCCCGGCGCCGACGCGGTCAGGATACGCTTCCGGGGCGGGTTCCGTGTCCCGTTTGACCGCGGGGAAGCGTGGGGTAGGGTTCCCGACGGAGTCTGCCGTGCAAGAGGGACGGAACAAGCGCAAGGAGGACCGGGAGACCGCCCTTTCCACCGAGGAGAGGCGTCGCCACAAACGCTTCCTCGAGGAGGTCCGGGTCCGCTATCGCGACCTCGAGGGCGTCGAGCCGAGCGCCTGGGGGCGCACCAAGGACCTCTCCCTCGGCGGGCTCTGCCTGGAGACGGCCGAGCCCGTCCCCTTGGGAGCCCATCTGGCCCTCGAGGTCCACATCGCCCGGGAGACTTCCCCGATCCTCGCCTTGGGCCGCGTCGTGCGGGTCCTCGAGCTTGCCGAGGAGGAAGAGACCGTCGGGGTCGAGTTCCTCTGGATCGGCGAGGAAGACCGCGTGAACCTCTGCCGGCTCGCCAAGTTCTTCGAGAAGAAGTACGGCGAGACCGGGGAGCTCTGATCCCCCCGCGCCCCCCTCCCTCACCGCCCACCGGCCGAGCGAAGCTGCTCTCGGCCTGTAGCACAACCGCTCGGAAGCCCCTCCCCTCCAACAGGGTGCAGCCGTAAGTCGTTTTCATAACGATACTTGCGTCATCTGCGTCCGCGGCATCCGTTGGTCCCCGGTTTGCGATTCCTCGACGCGGGGCGCCTAATACGCGCCTCGATTGCGATGAACACGTGCGAAACGGGTAATTCCGGTTGCGAGAGCTACGAGCATTTCGTACGGTGCGCGCTTCTCGATAACCGGGGGCAAATCGGCAAGTTTTCGGAGGGCTTCATGCGACGCCTCCTCGTCTTTGGACTGGGAATCGTAGGCCTTTTTCTGACGGGGTGCACCGGCGGTGCCGCCGGCGATCCCGATGACGATATCGGCGACATCTTCGTCATCGGTCACAGCCCGGGCAACGGCGACGAGCTCGACACGGAAGACTCCGTGAACGGCTACAACGCGCTCGACAACGTGACGCT
>WYBS01000207.1 GCA_011525755.1 Planctomycetaceae bacterium | reverse complement strand
TCCGGCCGCTCCCCGTCGTGAGGTACTTCCGGAAGCTCTGAGAAGCACCCGCCGGGGGCCCGCGGCCGGCCCCCGTGCACGCGCCGATGCCTACAGCTCGAGCTCGTCGAAGACCGCGGCCGCGAGCGCGTCCTTCGTGATCCGGCCGAGCGGGCGCGCCGGCCCCTCGCGGCGCACCAGCGTGAACTCCGCCTCGGGCATCGCCTGCGCAGCCGGCGCGTTCAGCACGCAGAAGTCCGCGTTCTTCGTCACGAGCTTCTTCCGCGCGTTCTTCTCGCCCTCGTCCGTCTCGAGCGCGAAGATCACGCACGGCTTCGTCCCGCGGCGCGCGCCGACCTCCGCCGCGATGTCCGGGTTCTCGGCGAGCTCGAGCACGAGCCGGCCGCCGCGCTTCATCTTCCTGTCCGAGAGCGCGACCGGCCGGTAGTCCGACACCGCCGCCGCGCAGATGATCGCGTCCGCGCGCGGCAGCAGGTCGAGTACCGCCTGCCGCATCTCGAGCGCCGTCTCCACGCGGATCAGCTGCACGCCCGGCGGCGGCGGCTCCGGCACCGGGCCGAGCACGAGCACCGCCTCGTGCCCGCGCCGCATCGCCTCGCGGCAGAGCGCGAAGCCCATGATGCCCGTCGACCGGTTCGAGAGGAACCGGACCGGGTCCAAAGGCTCGCGGGTCGGGCCCGCGGTGATGAGGATCCTCACAAGAGCTCGCGCACGGCGGCGAGGATCGTCTCGGTCGCGGCGAGCCGGCCCTTGCCGTAGTCGCCGCACGCGAGGATCCCCTCGTCCGGCTCGATCACCTTGACGCCGCGCTTCCTGAGCAGCGCGATGTTCTCGCGCACGACCGCGTGCTCCCACATCCGCACGTTCATCGCCGGCGCGACGAGCACCGGGCACGTGACCGAGAGGTACGTCGTCGAGACGATGTCGTCCGCGATCCCGTGCGCCATCTTCCCGATCGCGTTCGCGGTCGCCGGCGCGACGAGGAAGAGGTCCGCCTCGTCGCCGAGCGCGAGGTGCTCGGGCCGGTCCGCGAGGTCGCCGAGGTTGTCGTCCGTGATCACGGGCTTGCCCGTCAGCGTCGTGAACGTGAGCTCGCCCACGAACTGCCGCGCCCACCGCGACATGACCACGCGGCAGTCGATGCGCTCCTTCCGGAGGGCGGAAGCGAGCTCGGCCGCGCGGAACGCCGCGATCGAGCCCGTCACGCCGAGGACGACGGTCTTCGCCACGGGGGGGATTGTAAACCCGCCTCCGCCAAGGCCGCGGCGGGCAATTCGGGGGGGGTCCGGGGGCCGAAGGGGGGCTGTTAGGCTTCTTCCGTGACGTGGCTCGACCGGCTGCTCTTCCGGCTTCGCAGGCGATTTCCCGCCTTCCGGGAGGAACGCGTCCTCGGCCGTGCCGCGATCCGCGCGCGGGCCTACGCGCAGCTCCTCCCTCTCGCCTTCCGCTCGGCGTCCACCGCGCGGCTCTGCCTCCGCGTCGTGCCGCGCCACACGATGATCGCACCGAGGCTCCTCTTCGCGATGGCCGATCTCGCGAAGGCGTGCCGCGACGTCCCGGGCGACATCGTGGAGTGCGGCGTCTGGAACGGCGGCTCGCTCGCGCTCCTCGCGAGCGCGATGGGGGGGACTCGCGACGCGTGGGCGTTCGACTCCTTCGAGGGGCTCCCGCGCCCGACGGAGAAGGACCCCGGGATCGTGCGCGCGAACTACTTCCGCGGCTGGAATGCCGGGAGCCCCGTGCGCGTCGCCGAGGCGTGGGCGCGCTGCGGCCTTCCTCCCGATCGGCTGCACGTCGTCCCGGGCTGGTTCGAGCAGACGTTCCCGCGAACGGAGATCCCGGCGATCGCGGTCCTTCACATCGACGCGGACTGGCACGACTCGGTGCTCCTCTGCCTCGAGCGATGGTACGACCGGGTGGAGAAGGGCGGCGTCGTGATCCTCAACGACTGGAACCTCTACGCGGGCGCGGACCGGGCCGTCGCGGACTTCCTCGCGCGCCGCGCGCCCGGGACCGAGGTCCGGCCCCTGTCTAGGGTCGGGGGCTGTTTCCGGAAGCCGGGCTGACCCCCCGGCTTCCGTTCGGGTGTACCCTTGCACCGGATGGCGAAGGGCTTGCTGAAGGCCGCGGCGACACCGTACTACCGGCGGAAAGCCACCTGCGACGAGTACGTGGCGTTCCACTACCCGGAGACCGATCCGCTGCCCGCATTCCTCGGCCCCCGGAGCCCCCCCCTTTCGGAACGCTATCCCTTCGCGGTGAGGACGCTGTGGAAGCCCGGCCGCCGCGCGCTCGACGTCGGCTGCGCCGTCGGCCGGATCGCGTGCGATCTCGCGCGCGACCACGGGTTCGCGGTCGGCATCGATCTCTCGCGCGAGCTGCTCGAGGCCGGGAGGGGTCGCGGCGCCGCCCGCTTCGCTGTCGCCGACGCGCTCGCGCTCCCGTTCCCGGACGGGGCGTTCGACACCGTCGTCGCGATGAACCTCATCGACCGCGTGCCCGACCCCGCGCGCGCGCTCGCCGAGGCCGCGCGCGTCACCGCGCCGAAAGGCCTCCTCCTCGTCGGCTCGCCCTACACGTGGAAGGAGGAGTTCACGCCGCGCTCGCGCTGGCTCGGCCGCGTGGGGGACGGCGGCGCGGAGGTCCGCGAGCGGCTCGGCCGCGCGTTCACGCGCGAGGCCGAGACCGAGATGCTCTTCTTCATCCCGCACCACGCGCGCTCCGGCCAGCTCGGCCGGACGCACATCCAGGCATTCCGGAGGCAGTCGTGATCGTCATCGACGGATATGAGTTCCCTCCCTTCGACCTCGAGCGGCTCCTGCGCACGGTCTTCCGCGTCGAGCCCCGCGAGAGCTTCGGGGTCTTCACCGACCTCCCCGAACCGCGCGCCGTGGAAGGGTTCGCCTACCTCGGCCACCCGGGTCTCGGCCCGCAGAAGCTCGCGTTCTCGGTCCTCTACTCGGGGCTCCTCGCGTCG
>WYBS01000206.1 GCA_011525755.1 Planctomycetaceae bacterium | reverse complement strand
GCGGCCGGCATGGCGTACTGGATGCTCGGCTTCTCCGCGTACGGCGAGGCGCCGCGCGCGCCGCGGCCCGGCGACCGGGCACCGCTCGTCACCGCCACCCGCGTCCGCGACGGCGCGCGTTTCGATCTCGCGGCCGAGCGCGGCCATCCGGTGCTCCTCGTGTTCTTCCGCGGCAAGTGGTGACCCTTCTGCGTGCGCGAGCTCGGCGAGCTCGCGGGGCGGAAGGACGCGTTCGACAGGCTGGGCATCGCGGTCTACGCGATCTCGACAGAGGAGCGGGAGAAGCTCGCGTCGCTCCAGGAGGACCTCGACGCGGGGGTCACGCTGCTCTCCGATCCCGAGGGGGTCGCCGTCGCCGAGTTCGGGATGGCCGAGAGGTTCGGCCTCGCGCGCGCGGGGACGTTCCTTCTCGACCGCGAGGGGCGGGTGGCCCACCGCTGGCTCGCGGAGAACTACCGCAAGCGGCCGTCGCCCGACGACATCCTCAGAAAAGCGCGAGAATAGCCCGTCGGCGGCTCAGGGTGTGGGGGGGCTTCGGGGGGACCACAACCGGTTGTGTGGCGACGCCGCTAACCCCTTGCCGCAGCCGCGCTTAGGGCGTCCCCGGCATCCGTAGGATGGCCGTCGGATGCGCCTTGTGGAGAAGCTCCGGCGGATCGCCGCCCCGGCGGCGGATGCCCCGCCTTCGCGTGCCGGCGGACGCCTGCCCGGGGAGCGCGTCCACGCGGACGAGGGGCCCCTCTGGGTCCGCCGGCTGGAGGTGCCGGTCGATTTCGTGCACGGCCGCGTGCGCCTCGGGGACCTCCGGGCCGCCGTGCCACGGGAGCTTGCGGATGTGGCGCGGGACGAGCGGCTCCGGGCCTTCGACTTCGGCCGTACCGTGTTTTTCGACACGGAGACGACGTCGCTCGGCGGCGGCGTCGGGACCTACGTCTTCCTCCTCGGCGCCGGCTGGTTCGAGAAGGAGTGCTTCGTCGTCGAGCAGTACTTCCTGAGCGAGGTCACGGAGGAGCGCGCCTTCCTCTCCGCGATCAACCGGCGCTTCGCGCAGTTCGAGTTCGCCGTCTCGTTCCATGGGAAGGGGTTCGACGCCCCGCGCCTCTCCGATCGCCTTTCGTTCCACCGGATGGAGCTCCTGCTGCCCGCGGTCCACCTGGACCTCTGCCTCGTCGGGCGGAGCCTCTACCGCGGCGCGTTCCCCGATTGCCGCCTCCAGACCTTCGAGCGGGAGCTCGTGGGGTTCCGCCGCACGGACGACCTCCCGGGCGCGGAGTGCCCGCGCGCCTACTTCGCCTACCTCCAGGGCGATCCGTCGCTCGCGACCCGCGTCTTCGAGCACAACCTCCACGACGTGCTCACGCTGCCCGCCGTGGCCGCCTGCTTCACGCAGGAGGCGGCGTCGCCCGCACACCCCGTCGTCCGCTCGAACCTCGGCCTCTTCTTCGAGTCGCTCGGGCAGGACGCCCCGGCGCGCGTGCACTACCTGGCAGCACTCGAGGGGCTCCGCGCCTCGGGCCACCCGCTCCTCGCGCGGACGCTCGAGCGGCTCGCGCTTCTCGAGCGTCGGGCCGGCCGCCATGCGGAGTCCGCGAGCCTCCTCCACGAGCGCGCGGGGATCGCTCCGCGGAGCTTCCAGCCGCTCGAGGATCTCGCGAAGTACTACGAGCACCGGGTGCGGGATCTCGCGCGGGCCGAGGAGGCGGCGCTGGAGGCGCGCCGCCATCTCCTCGAGGGAGGGATCGACGCCGATCCTTCGTCGCGGGCCCGGTTCCTCCACGCGCTCGACCACCGTCTCGCCCGCCTGCGCCGACGTCTTTCCCCGTAGACGTCTCGGGCCGGTCGGCCCGGGGCGCGGCGGTTCGGCATCCGTGAGGATCCGCCTCCGCGCGGCCCCCCGGCGGCGCCTCGCTTCCGCGAGGGGCAGGGTGTTTGCAAACCCGCCGGAAAGCCGTACAAGGGGGGGGGCATGGAGGTCATCCGCGACGAGATCCTCGCGGCGTTTCTGAACGAGTTCCGCCCCCGGCCGCAGGGGATGTCTCCGGAGACGATCGCCGAGCGCACGGGCATCGACCGGCAGCTCCTCCCTGCCGTCCGGGAGCGCCTCTCCCGGGACGGCTTCCAGTTCGCGGACGACCCGGAGGGGCGCTGGATCCTCGTCAACAAGCCCGACCGCCTCCTCCCGTACTGGATCCGCGCGGGGCTCAAGTGCGACCGCCTCGGGAGCCAGATCTACTACCAGGACGTCGTCGCCTCCACGCAGGACATCGCGTTCGAGCTCCTCGCCGAGGGCCGGCCGCACGGCACCCTCGTCGTCGCCGACCATCAGACCGGCGGGCGCGGCAGCGCCACCCGCGTCTGGCATTCCACCCCCGGCAAGTCGCTCCTCTTCAGCCTCCTCCTCGATCTCGAGCCGCCGGGGACCTTCGTCTCCGTGCTGACGATCGCGATCGCGACCTCGCTCGCGCGGTCGATGATCGAGATCGCGGGGGTGCCGGCGAAGATCAAGTTCCCGAACGACGTCCTCGTGCGCGGGAAGAAGGTCGCGGGGATCCTGCTCGAGGTGAAGGAGTACGGCACCTCGCATCGGGTCGTCGCGGGCGTGGGGATCAACGTGAACCAGGTCCGGGAGGACTTCCCGGAGGAGATCCGGGAGATCGCCACGTCGCTCCGCGAGGAGAGGAAGGACAAGGAGCCCGTGCGCCGCCCCCGGCTCCTGCGCCACATCCTGCAGGATCTCGAGAAGTGGCTCGAGCGGATCCGGCAGGGGGACTTCGCGGAGCTCGAGAGCGTGTGGAACCGGTTCGCCGCGATGGAGGGCAAGGAGGTGCGCTTCCTCCGCGGCAACGAGGAGGTGCGCGGCACGATCGCCGAGGCGAGCATCCGCGATGGGCTGCTCGTGCGCGTGCCGGGCGGCGAGCCGCGGCGCTTCCGCCTCGAGCACATCTCCGACTTCGCGTTCGTGTGAAGACATCCGCCCGGGCCGCACCGCCCGCCGCCCCCTTCCCGGGGCCCATCCCATGTACTGGCTCAGGAGGATCCCGGCCGAGACGCGCATCGTCGTCCTGGTCGTCTTCCTCGCGCTCTTCCAGGCGGTGCTGCTCTCGGTGTTCGGCCTCGGCGCGATCCGCCGGGAGCGGCAGGACGCGGAGGTCCTTCTCTACGAGCAGGCCCAGGCCTTCCTCCAGCGCGACGTCGTCGTGCCGGCGCAGAACGCGCTCCACGAGCGCGCGGGCGCGGCGCTCCGCGTGGCCTTCATCCAGCGCGATCCGGAGTGGCGCGCCCGGCTGGTCGCGGCCGGCGAGGGACTTTTCACCGACGCGTTCCTCGTTCGCGCGGACGGGCGGATCGAGGAGCCCGGCGGCGACCCCCTCTGGCTGCCCGGCGGCCTCGCGGACCGCATGGACGCGGAGGCGAAGGGGCCCGCGACCATGCTGCGCGCCGAGTACGGCGGGCACCAGTTCGACGAGGCGCAGAAGGCCGAGCGGAACCTCCGCTTCGCCGAGCTCCATCCGTTCGCGCTCGACGACCTCGGGCGGTCCCGCGCGCTGCTGCATGCCGCGGCGCCGCTGCTCGGCCCCGCGACCGCCGGGACTCTCCTGCGCGCGCGGCGCGTCGGCGTGCTCAACCGCGTGGCGGGGCGCGTCGCGAAGGAGGAGATCGACCTCTTCCTCGCCCGGATCGACGCGGCCGCGGGCGACGACCCGGCGTATCTCGCCGGTCGCGCGGCGCAGGAGGCCCGGGCGCGCGTGCTCGGCGAGCTGCGGAAGGAGTGGCAGCACTTCCCCGCCTCCGGCACGCCGCTGCTGCACCGGAACACGCGCGCGGACCCGGATGCGCCGTTCTACGTATGGCAGGTGGGAGGGGCGGGGGACGTGGAGGTGCTCGCGGTCGACCCGGGCGAACTCGCCCGGTTCCTCGCGGGGATCGCGACAGCGGCGACGGCTTGGGCGCCGGAGGGCGTAAGACCCGAGATCCTGCTCTCGGCGCCTCCGGGCCGGCCCGCCGTGCGCATCGCCGCGATGCCCGGGTACCACGCCTCGGCCGTGATCTCCGACGCGGCCGTCCTCGAGCGCGCGAGCGACCGCGAGAGGCCCTACTGGTACATCATCCTCTTCTCCGTCGCGGGCATCCTCGCCGGCGGCCTCCTGACCGCGCGCGCCGTGATGCGCGAGGTGAAGCTCGCGAAGCTCAAGTCGGGGTTCGTGAGCAACGTCTCTCACGCACTGAAGACGCCGCTGACGTCGGTCAAGATGTTCTCGGACATGCTCCGGAGCGGGCAGGTGAAGGACGAGGCGGAGCGGCGCGAGTGCCTCGACATCATCGCGCAGGAGACCGAGCGGCTCGGCCGGCTGATCCAGCAGGTCCTCGACTTCGGTCGGCTCGAGGCGCGCCGGCGGCCGTTCCACTGGGTGACGGGGTCGCTGGAGCCGGTCGTCCGGGCGGAGGCGGAGCGCTTCCGCCGCACGACGGGGCTCTCGCCGGAGGCCTTCGTCGTCCGTATCGCGGTCAACACACCGCCGGTGTCGCACGACCCCGACGCCTTCGCGGAGGTCGTGAGCAACCTGCTCTCCAACGCCTACAAGTACTCGCGGCGGGAGGGCCGCCACATCGAGCTGACCCTCGGGCCCGAGCGGCGCCATGTCGTGCTGGCCGTGGAGGACAACGGCCCGGGCGTCCCGCACCGCGAGCGGAGGCGGATCTTCGAGCAGTTCTACCGGACCGACGACCTCCTCACCCGGGAGGTCGAGGGGACCGGCCTCGGCCTCGCGATCGCTCGACATATCGTGCGGGCGCACGGAGGGCGTATCTTCGTGGAGGACCGGACCGAGGGGGGCAGCCGCTTCGTGGTGACGCTTCCCCCCGCGGCCGGGAGTCGTGCGGCCGCGGCGGGCACGCCCCTGGAGAACGGACGATGAGCGACGGCAGCCTGATCCTCGTGATCGAGGACGACCCGGCCATCCGGCTGGGGCTCCGGAAGAGCCTCGGCTTCGAGGGCTACGAGGTGCACGAGGCGGCGGACGGCGAGCGCGGCCTCGAGATGGTCTTCGAGCGGCGCCCCGACCTCGTCGTCCTCGACCTCATGCTGCCGCGCGTGAACGGCTTCGAGGTCTGCCGCACGATCAGGAAGCACGACCCGTCGATCCCGATCCTGATCCTCTCCGCGAAGGACCAGGAGGGCGACAAGCTCATGGGGTTCGACCTCGGTGCGGACGACTACGTGACGAAGCCCTTCTCGACGCGCGAGCTCGTGGCGCGGGTGAAGGCGGCGCTGCGGCGGGCAACGCCCGGCGGCGAGGGGAGCTCCTTCGAGTTCCGCCAGATGCAGGTGGACTTCCCGGGGCAGCGCGTGCTCGTGGACGGCCAGCCCGTCGACGTCTCGAACCGCGAGTTCCGCCTCCTGCGCTTCCTCATCGAGAACCGGGGGCGCGTGGTGAGCCGCGACCAGATCCTCAACAAGGTCTGGGGCTACGACTACGAGGGCACCGCGCGGACCATCGACAACTTCATCAACAAGCTGCGCGGCAAGATCGAGCGCGATCCTCAGGTGCCGGAGATCATCCTCACGGTGCGCGGCGTGGGCTACAAGTTCGCCGACTGACAGGTCTTCGGCGAAGGATGTCCGGGAGGTGCCGGAACCCGTTGCGGGACAACGGGTTGCGGGGTCGCCCCTGAGCGGTAGAATCGCCTTGCCGCTCCTGCCCGTCGGAAGGTGCACCCAACATGGCTCCCCACCTCCCGGTCGAAGATCCCTACGACGGCGGTTCGCTCATGGACCGCTCGCTCTCCTACGTCCGGTCGAGCAAGGCACTCCGGATCGCGCTCTACATGACGGCGATCGACCACGTCGGGGCCCTTGCGCTCCTCGCCGTCGGGCGCATCCAGCGCCCCGAGACGGCAGGCGTGTTCGCCCTGTTCAGCGTGCTCGCGTGGTTCTTCGCGGTCTGCATGCCGGTCATGAACCGGACCTTGCGCGTGCGGTTCGGCGCGCCGGAGACCGGCTACTGGAGCGAGGTCGTGGAGATGTTCGGCTGCGTCGTCCTCTGCGTGCAGACCGTGCTCTACACCGGCGTCGTCGCCTACGCGGCGTCGGTCGGCTTCTGAGGGCCGCGTCGCGCCGCCGCCCGCCCCGCGTGCCGCGCGGCGCCCGGGCTTCCTCCCCTCACTCCTGTTCGTCCCCCCCCGGGTTTGCGCCCCAATCGGCGCCGCGGAACTCCAGTCTCCCGCGTCCGCGGCCGAATGATTCGATACCGGGCCCGTCTCCCGCCCCCGCCTCGCCCCGCCGCGGAAGGCCGGAATGTGGTGTCCGGGATGTCGTGGTCGTGTAAGCTTTAATCCACAATAGGTATGGTGCCGCCGCTCCGAGGAGGGTTCCGCATGCGCGCAGGTATTGCGCTGGCCGTGATCGCGTTGTTTGCAGCCTGCGGGGCGACCCGGACGCCGCAGGTCCGGGAGACGTCGGCCGAGTTGCCGAGCCGGACCTTCGTGAGCGTGCAGCGCCTCGCGGACAAGCTCGACCTCGACTACCTCGGCGAGGCGGACGGCTTCATCGAGATGTCCACGGCCCCGGACTACGTCATGCTCGTCCGGGACAGCCGGAACGCGGTCGTCAACGGCGAGCGCGTGGCGATGGGGCAGCCGTGCCTCCGCCGCGGGAGCGACTACGTCGTGTCGGCAGGGGACGCCGAGCTCGTCACGTCGAAGCTCAGCTCGCTCAGGTCGGGCCGGAAGCCGGTCGAGGCGATCCCGCTCACGATCGCGCCCGCGCCTTCGCACCCGAGCGGGCTGCCCGCGGAGTGGCAGCCGCGCTCCGGCGCGCGGATGCGGGACTGGCAGGCGATCGTGATCCACCACGCGGCCATGCCGAGCGGGGACGCTGGGACCATCCACAAGGTGCACCTCGCGAATCCCGGCTGGGACGGCCTCGGCTACCACTTCGTGGTCGGGAACGGCACGCAGTCGGGCGACGGCGAGGTCGAGGTCGGCTTCCGCTGGCGTGAGCAGCGCGAAGGCGCCCATGCCCGCGCGCGCAAGGGCGACGACAACCGCTGGAACCTGCACAGCATCGGCATCTGCCTCGTCGGGGACTTCACGACCGTCGCGCCCTCGCAGCGCCAGGTGGACTCCCTCGTCCGCCTCGTGCGCGCGCTGATGGACGAGTACGGGATCCCCGCGGAGGCCGTCGTGCCCCACAGCTTCGTGCACGCAACCGAGTGCCCGGGCGCCCGCTTTCCGTGGGGCCAGTTCATGTCGCGCCTGCGGTAGCCCGAGGACGCGGCTCCGCCCCGCCGAAGGCGCGAGGCCCGTGACGAGCCGGTGACCCGGGTCGCGGTATCCCTACGCCCGCCAACGAGAAGTCGGCCGGCAGGGTGAGGGCATTCCCTGAAGGAAGAGACGTCGTGGGCCACGGCCCGGGGTCTCCCCGGGCCGCTTCTTTCCGGCGGGGCGCTGCCGCGGCGCGGGTGCTACCCTCATCCGATGCCCACCGCGAAGCTCAGGAACGGCCTCGAGATCCGCTACGAGGAGCAGGGCAAGGGCGACCCCCTGCTGCTCATCATGGGAACGGGCGCCGACCACCGCTTCTGGGCTGCCCAGGTCCCCGCCTGCGCGGAGCGCTACCGGACGATCATCTACGACTCGCGCGGCGTAGGCGGCTCCACGGTGCCTAAGGACCCGCGCACCTGCTCGATGGCCGCGATGGCGGAGGACGCCGCCCAGCTCCTCGACGCGCTCGACATCGAGTCGGCCCACGTCTCCGGCCTCTCCCTCGGCTCGACGGTCGCGCAGGAACTCGCGATCCGCCATCCCGGGAAGGTCCGGACGGCGCAGCTCCACGGCACGTGGGGGCGCTCCGACGAGTGGTTCATCCGGATGATCGAGACGCTCGAGGAGCCGGTGAAGCACGGCGACATGAAGGCGTTCATCCGCTACGCGCTCATGTGGATCACGAGCCCGACGTTCCTCGCGGAGCAGGGGGACGCCGTGCGCGGGATGGAGGAGGCGTTCCTCGCGGCGCCGCCCGACCCGAAGGGCGTCCTCGGCCACATCCACGCGGACAAGACGCACGACGCGCTCGACCGGCTCGGGCGGATCCGCTGCCCTGTGCTCGTGACGGCCGGCGAGATGGACGTGCAGGTGCCGCCGCGCTACGGCCGCGCGGTCGCCGAGCGGATCCCGGGCGCGAGGTTCCACCTGTTCGAGGGTCCGCACGCGTCGCACCTCGCCTGCGTCGAGATGGCGGACGAGTTCAACCGCGTGACGCTCGGCTGGCTGTCGGATTCAGGGGGGGCCGGGGGGCGGTAGGCGGCCCCCGGAGCCCCCTCAAATCTACGGCGCGGAGATCCCCTCGAGGCCGAGGAGGAACCGCTTCCACGGGAGCCCCCCGCCGAAGCCGCCGATGCGGCCTCCCGCCGCGAGCACGCGGTGGCAGGGGATCAGCAGGGGCAGCGGGTTGCTGCCGACCGCCTGCCCGACCGCGCGCGCGGCCTTCGGCGAGCCGACCGCCCTTGCGATCTCGCCGTAGGAGCGCGTCTCGCCGTAGGGGATCCGCGCGACGGCCTCGAGCACCGCGCCCGTGAACCGCGGGAGGTCCGGCGCGACGGGCAGGTCGAACTCCCGGAGCCGGCCCGCGAGGTAGGCCGCGAGCTGCCGGCGCGCCTCGCGGTCGAGCGGCGTCGGGCGCGTGTCGTCCCGGCGTTCCCGGCCGAGGAGGACGAGCCTCACGTGGCGGCCGTCGGTGGCGAAGGAGACCGGTCCCGTCGAGGTATCTACCGAGTCCCAGCGGACCGGATAGGATTCGGGCGGCATGGATCGCAAGGTCTTCATGGCCATCCTCCTGAGCGTGGTCGTCGTCGCGCTCGTCTACCTCGCGTTCCGCCTCTTCCAGCCCTTCCTGCTCTCCATTCTATGGGCGGCGGTCCTCGCCGCGGTGACCGGCCGGGGCCACGCGTGGTTCCTCGCGAGGCTCGGCGGCAGGCCGAACCTCGCCGCGTTCCTGATGACGTTCCTCGTGTTCCTCGTGGTCGTGACGCCGTTCGTCCTCCTCCTGCTCGTCCTCGTCGGCGATCTCGTGGCGTACGTGGACTCGGGAGGGCTCGGGTCGGGGATCGAGCGCGTGATGGAGTCGGCGCCCGCGGCCAAGGCCCGCGCCTGGCTCGAGGAGAAGCTGCACGAGCCGGTCGTGGCCGAGAAGGTCGTCGCGTTCGCCCGCGAGAAGCTGATGTCGCTCGCGGCGGGCGCCCTCGGAGCCGTGAAGTTCATCTTCGACCTGCTGTCGGGCGTCGTGCTGATGCTCCTGTCGCTCTTCTTCTTCTACCGGGACGGCCCCGCGATCATCCGCGCCTTCCGCGACCTGATCCCGATGGCGGATTCGGACCGGGACGAGATCCTCGCGGACGTGAACGGCGCGATCCAGGCGTCCGTGCGGGGCGGGCTCCTCGTCGCGATGGTGCAGGGCATGCTCGGCTTCACGATCCTCCTCGTCCTCGGGATCCCGCGGCCGCTGCTCGGCGCGGCGGCGATGGCGCTCGCGAGCTTCATCCCCGTCTTCGGCACGACGATCGTCTGGCTGCCGATCTCGCTGTACCTCGGATTCGTCGGCGGCGCGCCGGCCAAGGCGCTCATCCTCGCCGGCTACGGCGCGATCGTGATCGGGGGCGCGGACAACTTCGTGCGGCCGATCTTCCTCGGCCGGCACATGGAGGCGCACCCGCTGATGCTCTTCTTCGGCGTCCTCGGCGGGATCGTGCTCTTCGGCTTCGCGGGGATCGTGCTCGGCCCGATCGTGGTCGCGTTCCTGAACGTGGCGGCGCGCCTGCTGCGCCGCCGCTTCGCGGCCCCGGCCGCGTGAACGTCGACCCCTGTCGAGTCGGAGCGGCGAAGTCAGGCCGCTCAGCCGCCGGCGGAGCCGGTCGGCTGCAGCGGCCCGACCCTAGGACTTCTTCAATTTCTGCTGCGCGAGCCTCAGCGCGGCCGCGGCGCGCGCCTTGAGCCCGGGCGTCTCGTTGGCCTTCGGCTCGGCCGGGCCGCCGCCCGTCGGCGCGATCGCCTGGTTGCCGCGCTCCATCGAGCCGACGACGCGCTCCGCGTAGTCGAGAAGCGTTTCCCAGTCGCCCGTCTTCCGGCACAGCCGGTCGAGGCCGTCGAAGGCGTCGCGGTAGGCGAAGTCGGACGCCTGCAGGGACCGCGTGAAGTACCGCTTCGCCTTCTCCGGGTCGAAGTTGCACGGGTAGAACTCGAAGAGGAGCCCGGTGTCGCTCTGGATCTGGGCGTCGGGCGAGAGCGCCGCCGCCTTCTCGTACACCTCGCCGGAGCGCTTGATGCGCCGCTTCACCTCGGCCGGCGGGTCCTTGTCGGTCGCCCGTCGGCTCGACTCGGCCCAGTCGCGGAGGAGCAGCGCGTAGTTGTTGTGCACGTCCACGTTCTCCGGCGCGAGCCCGATCAGCTCCTCGTAGAGCTTCTCGGCGCGATCCATGTCCTGCGCCTTCGTCCGGATGACTCCCTCGAACTTGAACGCGGCGTCCGCGTAGTCCGGCGCGAGCTTCAGGGCCGCGCGGTAGCAGTCGAGGGCCTTGTCGCCGTCGCCCAGGCGCTCGTGCATGTGGCCGACCTGGAAGACGTAGACCGCCTTCGTCGGGTCGAGGGTCCGCGCCTTCCCGTACGACGCGAGGGCGCCGTCCCAGTCGCTCTCGACCGTCTGGCAGTAGGCGAAGTAGTACCAGGCGACCGGCGAGTCCGGCGCCTCCTTCACGGCCTCCGCGAGCAGCGGCTTCAGCTTCGGGTTCGCCCAGGAGGCCTTCGCGGCGCCGCGGTTGGCGACGTGGTAGATCCCGCTGACGATCGGGACCTCGCTCTGCGGCCAGGCCTTGAGCGCGACGACGTACGCCGCCTTGGCCTCGTCGAGGCGCTCCTGCGCGAGCAGCGTGTGGCCGTACCGCACGAGGTCGAGGAGCTCCTTGTCGCCCAGCTTCAGCGCGACGGCGTACTCGTTCTCCGCGGCCTGGAACTTCGGCTTCGCGTCCGCGTGCTTCCCCTCGCGCGCGAGGGTCATGCCGTCGAGGTAGAGCATGTACGCCTGGAGCGCGTGCGCCTTGTGGAAGTCCTTGTCGATCCCGAGGCAGTCGGCGAGGAGCTTCCTCGCCTTCCCCTTCCGCTCCTCGTCCCCGAGCTCGAAGTTGACGCTCGCCATCCCGTAGACCGCCTCCGCGGACTTCGGATCCTTCTCGAGCGCCTCCTTGTAGTTGCGCTCCGCGTCGAGGTAGTAGTTGACGATCGTCGAGTAGATGTTCTGGCCGAGCTTCTCCTGCTCGGCGAGCCGCACGAACACGTCGCCCCGCTTCAACGAGAGGCGCGCCTCCGCGGGGTTCTTCTTCACCGCCTCGTCCATCGCCTCCCACGCCGCCTCGGGCTCACCCTGGGCAAGGAGCGCGTCGGCGAGCACGAGCCACGCCGCGATGTCCCCGGGGTTCCCGGCCGTCGCCTTCCGGGCGGTCTCGGCCGCTTTCGCGGCCTCCCCCTTGGCGAGGAGCGCCTTGGCGTCGTCGGCGCCCCCGGCGAGCGCCGGGAAGGCAAGGAGGAGGAGGAGCGGGGCGATGCGCATGGGTGGGATTCTGCACCAACAATGCCAATCCTGCAAAGGCGGACGGATCCGGGGGGATGTCACCGTTCGGGAACATCCCGCTCAATTGGGGGGGCTCCGGGGGCCGATGAGGGATCGATGCTCCGGGTCCTTTTCGTCGTTCTCGCGCTCTGCGCCGCCGTCCACGCGCAGGGGGCCAATCGCGGCAAGAAGGAGTCCGGGGACGAGCGGCAGGTCCAAAAGATCCGCGACCTGACCCGCGAGCTGCGGGATCTCTTCTCGAGATCCCCGAGCGGGATCCCGCGGGTGAGCGACATGAAGCGGATCTTCGCCGAGATCGCGAAGGTCAACCACCCGCACGCCGTCCGGACGCTCGTGGCGTTCGCGGAAGCCGCGGAGTACGCGCCGGCGCGCGAGGATCTGCTCCGCATCCTCGCGGAGCTTCCCAACGCGGACGAGACGGTCGTCGGCCAGCTCATGCGCGCCCACATCGCGCCCGACGACCCCGCGCGGCGCATCGCGCGCGAGTACCTGCTGGAGCAGGCCCTGCGCCGGCGCAGGGACGAGTGGCCCCTCGATCTCTTCAACGCCGCCGGTGCGATCGAGGACAAGTTCCTGGCCCTCCAGGTGATGGGCCGGATCGAGAGCGATCGCACGCTCGAGTGCGCGTTGCGGCTCGCGAAGGACCGGAGCTGGTCGCCCGATCCGACCGGCCTCATCAGCTGCGGCACGATCGCGGCGAGCGTGGACCGCTTCGAGGGCCCGGCGGCGGCGCGGCTCCTGCTGCTGCTCGCGAGGGACCCCCGCTTCACGGCGGCCGACGCCTCGAAGATCCGGGACGCGACGCGCACCTGGGCCGACACCGATCTCCGCACGTACGTGGACCTCGCCGATCTCACCGACCGCGACCCGCTGAAGCGCGCGGAGACCGCGACGTTCCTCGGCGCCGTCCCCTTCGAGTGCGCCCGCGCCCCCCTCGTCCGTGTCGCCATGAACCGGAGCGAGACGCCCGAGGTCCGGGCCGCGGCCGCGACCGCCCTCGGCGGCCTCCGGGTCGCGAGGGAGGACCTCGTGGAGCAGCTGAAGCCGCTTCTCTCCGACCCGGAGCCGCGCGTCCGCGCGGGCGCCATCGCGGGCGTCGGCCGCCTCAACGTGATCCAGGCGCTCGAGGCCATCGTCTCGATGCTGGACGGCCCCTACGGGGGGGAGGCGCGGGCCGCGCTCTCCCGCCTGACCGGGCTTCCCCCGGAGACCGACTGGAAGGCCTGGCTCCGGAAGGGCAAGTAGGGCCTCCGCCGCGTCCCCCCGGGGCTAAGGCCCGTTAGGGAAAGGGTCGATAGGCGCGCAGATGGTGGATCCCACCCTCGAGTTCCTCTTTCTCGCGGCGGTCCTGCTCGCGGTCGGGATCCTGCTCCGTCGCGTGGACACGCTCGAGAAGGGCTCCTCGCCGCGCGGATCCGCCCCCCCCGCGCCCCCCCCGGAGGAGAGCCGAGGCGCGGTCGATGCCGACACGGACACGTGGGCGCTCCTCGTCGCGCCGCTCTCGGCGATCCTCCACCAGTGCGAGCTCGCCCGCGGGCAGCGGCAGATGGACGCGCGCATGGAGACCGTCGAGAAGCACGCGGCGCGCATGCGCGACCTCCTCGCGCGGCTGCCCGGCGCGGAGCGGAAGATCCAGGAGGAGCTCGAGGAGGTGGAGCCCGAGGCGGTGCTCAAGGCGGCCGTCGACTCGTACTCGGGGCTCGCGCTCGACCGCGAAGTGAAGGTGCACATCGTCGCGGAGCCCGCGCCCCGGATCGTCGCGAACGTGCGGCTGCTCCATCGCGCGCTCCGCCACCTCGTGCGCACGGCGATCACGTCCGCGCTGCCGCGCCGCGGCGACGTGACGGCAGCGGTGGGGCTCCTGCCGGCGGACGGCGACCCGACGCACCTCGCGTTCGCGGTGGCGGACGACGGCCCGGGGATCGAGCCGGCGCGGCTCGTGCGCATCCTCGACCCTTCGATCGAGGAGGAGACGCAGCCGACGGCGGAGGAGCTCGCGTACTCGGTCGTCTACGCGCTCGCGCGCGCGATGGGCGCGCAGCTGACGATGACGAGCGCGCCGGGCACCGGCACGCGCGCGACGATCAGGATCCCGCTCGACCGCGTGGCGCTGAAGCAGGCGCGCGAGACGCGCCGCGCCGCCGCGGAGGCGTGACCCGCCTTCGCTCCTTCGGCGGGCGAGCCCGCGCTTCGGACGGCATGAGGCTACGGCGGTGTCGGCCCCCGCCCGCGCCCGGACGGGGTTACGGCAGGCAAGCCACCGTCCGTCGCGGCGCCCGCCTCCCGTCGAGGCTCGGCGAAGCCGGGGCGCTCGCGTCAAAGGCGGAAGGCCCGGGTGGCCGGGCCCTCGCCGGTGGAGCGCGTGATGGGAATCGAACCCACGTACTCGGCTTGGGAAGCCGATGCTCTACCATTGAGCTACACGCGCGCCTGAGCCCGGAAGTATAGCCGCCATCGCCCGTCACGGTCGAGCCTCCGCGCGGCGGCGGGATTGCGTCCGGGCGAAACGGGCCCAAGGCGGAGCCGGGCGGGCATCGGATGTACCCTAGCGGGCGGCGTGCAGGATCAGGGCGGAGGAGCGGGCACGAGGCGCCCTTGGGCGACGTGGGTTGCCGCGGGCGCCTGCGTAGCGATCTTTTTCGGCATCCACGCGAGCGGCGACGCCGAATCGTGGGAGGGCCTCCGCCGTTGGGGCTACATCCCGGGGGGCGAGGTCTGGGCCGGCGGCTGGTGGGCGCTGGTCACGTCGGCGTTCGTCCATCTCGAGATCTGGCACGTCGCGTTCAACGTCTACTGGCTCTGGATCCTCGGCCGCATCCTCGAGCAGCAGGCCGGACACGCGCGCTGGCTCCTCCTCTGCCTGTCGGCGGCGTTCGTCTCCTCGACGGCCCAGCTCGCGTGGTCCGACGACACCGGGCTCGGATTCTCCGGCGTCGCCTACGCCTTCCTCGGGTTCATGTGGGCGGGGCGGCGCCGCTGGGTCGCCTTCGCGACCGTCGTGAATCGCGACACGATCGGGCTGTTCGTCGCATGGCTCTTCCTCTGCGTGGTGCTCTCCTTCACGGGAGCGTGGAACGTGGGCAACGCGGCCCACGTGGCAGGTCTCGCGTACGGCCTCGCGGCGGGCGCGGCCGCCGTGCGCTCGGGCCGTCGTCCCGCTGCGGCGGCCGGAGTCGGCGCGATGCTCCTCGTCGCGGTCGGCGTCCTCCTCTACGCTCCGTGGTCGGCGACGTGGACGTCGATGCGGGCCTACGACCTGCACGAACGCGAGGACTACGCCGCCGCGGAGGGCCACTACCTCCGCGCGCTCGACCTGGGCGTCGACCCCGCGTGGGCGTGGGGCAACCTGTGCCGCCTGTACCAGGCGACGGGCGAGAAGGGGAAGTACGACAACGCGCTCGCGCGGCTTCGAACGATCGATCCCGGCGAGGCGCGGGAGGTCGAGGGGGGAGGGTGAGCGGGGCGGTCTCCCTCGCGTCGGATTCCTGTATCGTGGGCATAGGAAGTTGGCGGGAGGGCCGGGTTGGGCCCGAGCGCCGGAGGTGCCCCATGGCGGCTACTCGCGTGCGTGCGGTCGCGTTCCTTGCGGTCGCGCTCGTCGTCGCGGCGTGCGGGGGGTCCGGGGGCCCGACCGCCGCGAAGCTCACCGTCCTTGGCATCGAGGTCCTCACGCAGCCTCAGGGCCCGCTCTCGCCCTTCGGCACGACCGCGGGCGGCGATCGCGTCCGGATCGACGGCACGGGCTTCGGCCCGGGCACCGCCGTCACCTTCGCCGGCGCCGCGGCTGCGATCGAGTCTGTCCTCCCCGAGCGCATCGTCGCCGTCACGCCGCCCGGGCCGGCCGGGTTCGCCACGATCGGGATCTCGAACGCGACCGGCGAGCCCGTCACGCTCGCGGGCGCCTTCCGGTACATCGCGCCGCCGACGGTCGCCTCCGTCGCGGCCACCGGCGGCCCGACGGCCGGCGAGCCCCGCGCCCCGGTCGCGGGCGTCGAGATCGAGGTCACGGGCACGGGCTTCCGCGACGGCATCGAGGTCCTCGTCGCGGGCGTGCCGGTCACGACCGTCCTCGTCGACGACACGACCGCCCGCGCCCCGGCGCCCCCGAGGAGCGGCGAGGGGAACGTCGACGTCGGCGTCCGGAATGTCGAGGGCTTCTCGGCCACGCTCCCCGCGGCGCTCTTCTACACGCAGGAGTTCTCGCTCCGGCAGGAGACCGACTTCGACGAGGAGCGCGCGCAGCACCTCTTCCGCCGCGCGGCCTTCGGCGCGCCGCTCGCCGCGGCCCGGCAGGCGGCGGCGGACGGCATCGACGCGACCGTTTTTGCGCTGACCACGTTCGCGAACGACCCGGCGGTCGAGCAGGAGGCGCTCGCGACCTACGGCACGACGCCGCCGCCGGCCGAGGCGATCGGCGCGCGCACGAACAAGCAGTGGTGGATCCACCTGATGCTCCGGAACCGGAACGCGTTCCAGGAACGCCTCGCCTGGTTCCTCCACGACCACTTCGCGACGAGCGAGCGCGTCTTCGAGGAGAGCTTCCGCTGGGCGATGCACTACCAGATCCAGCTCTTCCGCCGGTTCCCGCTCGCGCCCGCCGACGCGCTCGCGAGCGGCGCGCCCGGCCTCGGCTACGACTGGAGGAGGCTCCTCGTCGAGGTCGCGAAGGACCGCGCGATGGTCTCCTGGCTCAACGGCGACGTGTCCACGAGGACCGCGCCGAACGAGAACTTCGCACGCGAGCTCTGGGAGCTCTTCATGCTCGGCGAGGGGAGCGGCTACACGGAGGCCGACATCAAGGAGGCCGCGCGCGCCTTCACCGGCTTCTTCCGGTACATCCCGCGCGCGACGCCCGAGGACGACACGATCCACGTCGGCTACTTCTCGGGGCGCCACGACGAGCGCAGCAAGACGATCCTCGGGAGGACCGGCTTCTTCGGCTACGACTCGATCTCGCCCTTCTGGGTCTCGGCCACGAACCCGATCACGATCGACCCCGCGGTCGAGACCGACCCGCGCGACACCGACGGCGGCGTCGTCGCGCTCACGCTCGCGCAGCGGCCGGTCGAGGCGTCGCGCCACATCTGCCGCAAGCTCTTCGAGTTCTTCGTCTACGAGGACCCGCACGCGTCGGTCGTCGACGCGCTCGCGGCGCAGCTCCGGGCGCCCGGCCCGGACCAGTGGAACCTGAAGCCCATCCTCGACACGATCCTCCGGAGCGAGGCGATGTACTCCCTTCGCGCGAGGAAGAGCCAGGTGAAGAGCCCGGTCGACTACCTGATCGGCTTCATGCGGACGACGGGCGTCCGCCTCTCGCCCGACCCGCCGACCGACGCGGCGCGCGTCTACCTCGCGCTCGCGGAGATCGGCCAGATCCCCCTCGAGCCGCCGGACGTGAACGGCTGGCCGACGGGCGCGGCGTGGGCGGGCGCGCAGCCGATGCTCGAGCGAACGAACGTCGTCGCGTTCGCGGTGAAGCAGCTCGACAGCTACGCGACCGACATCGCGCCGCTGCTCCCCCCCGGCCCCCCTTCTCCCCAGTCGCTCGTGGACCATCTCGCGCGGACGCTCGACGTGGACCTCTCCGCGACCGCGCGCAGCGGGATGATCGAGTACGTCAACTCCCAGTGGTCGGGCGGCCAGCAGGTGCCGTTCGCCTTCGACCCGAACAACACGGAGCACGTGAAGATGAAGACGCGCGGGCTCGTGTGGATGATCGCGCAGTACCACGCTGCGCACGCGAGGTGAGCCATGCTGTACACGCGCCGCCGTTTCCTCCGCGGGGCGGGCCTCGGGGCCGCCGCCGTCGTGATCAACCCGATCCTCTCGCTCCGGAAGATCGCGGGGGCGTCGCACGGCAACCCCGGCAAGTTCGTCGTGATCGTGAACATGCTCGGCGGGAACGACGGGCTCGACACGGTCGTGCCGGCGCATCTCCAGCCCTACGTCGACGCGCGGCCGCTGACGAACCTCGTCGAGCACCTGCCCGCGGGCGAGTCGCTGCTCGACCTCTCGGGCGGCTTCAAGCTGCACTACGGGTTGAAGAACGTGAAGCAGCTCTGGGACGACGGCGACGTCCACGTCGTGAACAAGGTCTCCTACCCGAACCCGAACCAGTCGCACTTCACGAGCCAGGACATCATGAGCTTCGGCGTCCGGAACGAGCTCGACGGCGACGGGCGCGGCTGGCTCGGGCGGTTCGCGGACCTCTACTGCGCCGACCCGGTCGAGCCGCTCGGCGTGATCTCGGTCGGGCTCGGGCGGCGGCCGGACTTCCAGTCGCAGGTGACGACGCCGCTCGCGCTCCAGACGGTCGAGGGGTTCAAGGTCGACTCGTCCGAGGACGCCTATCCCGGCGAGCACGATCTCCGGCTGAAGGTCATGCGGGACGTGCTCGCATCCGAGGGGGCTCCGGGGGCAGAGCCGCAGCTCACGCTCTTCAAGGCGAGCAAGGACGCGTACGACCTCGTCGACCGGCTGCAGCAGGGGACGGCGGGGTGGACGGATCCCCTTACCTACCCGACGACGACGCTCGGGCGGTACCTGAAGACGGTTTCGCAGCTGCTGCACGGCCGCGACCAGTTCGGGACGAAGGTCTTCTACACGGGGATCGGCGGGTTCGACACGCACGCGAACCAGGCGGGCCAGCACGGCGCGCTGATGGCGCAGATCGACGGCGCGATCGGCGCGTTCGCGGCGGACCTCAAGTCGCCCGCGAGGAACATGTGGAACGACTGCGTGATCGTGGTGATCTCGGAGTTCGGCCGGCGCGTGGCGGAGAACGGGAGCCTCGGGACGGACCACGGCTGGGGCAACCCGTTCCTCGTGATGGGCGGCGGCGTGAAGGGGAGCGCGGACGCGGGCGGCGGGATGACGGAGCCGCTCATCGAGGGCGACCTCGCGGGCCAGCAGAACGTGCCCTTCAAGGTCGACTTCCGCGACGTGTACGGCAGCGTGATCGAGCGCCACCTGGGCGTCGAGGCCCCGGCGCTCTTCCCCGACCCGAACTACACGCCGGACTTCGGGAGCCTCGACCTCGTCGCGTAGGCTGCGATAGCGGATCGCGCCAATCGCGCCACGACCCCGCGCGACGGCGCTCGCCGAGCGAGCCCGCTCGCGCCATCGCGCCACGTATCCGCGACGCCGTAGGCGGATGAGTTCGGCGATGCGCACGGCGTGACACCGACCTCCGACGAACAGAAGGTGGTACATTCGCTCCGATGCCGAAGGTCCGGCACACGCGCGCGGACTACGACCGCCTGCCCGAGGGCGCGTGCGCGCAGCTCATCGAGGGCGAGCTCGTGATGACGCCCGCGCCGACGCCCTGGCACGAGCAGCTCGTCGCGCGGCTCATCGTCAGGATCGCGGCCTTCCTCGGCGTCGACGCGGACCGACGCCTGCTGGCCTCGAAGTTCGAGGTCGTCGCCGGCAAGCCGCCCGACGAGGAGGTCGTGCAGCCCGACGTGGCGGTGCTGCCGAAGGGCACGAAGCCGGTCGCGAAGGGGTGGCAGCCGTCCGCGCCCGTCCTCGTCGCGGAGATCCTGTCGCCGTCGACGCAGCGGTACGACCGCGGGGCGAAGCTCCGGATCTACCGGGCCGCCGGCGCGAAGGAGGCGGGGCTGCTCGATCCCGACACCGGGACCATCGAGGTCCACGACCTGGAAACCGGGAAGGCACGCACCTACGCCGTCGGCGAGTCCGCCGAGTCGGGCGCGGTCCCCGGGCTCCGCGTCGACGTTCGCGTCTTCTTCGCGGCGTGACCCGAGCGGAGCCGGAGGCCGAAGGCCTCCGGAGGCGAGGAAGCGCCATCCTCGGCGGAAGCGACCGGCGCCTCGCCGCGGTCAGGAACCGATGTGGGCCGGCCGGCGGAGCGCCGCGATCACGATGCGCGCGCAGGCCTCCGCGTCCGAGAGCGGGTCATGGTGGCGGAGGGGGATGCGAAGCCTGCGGCAAACGTCGGGCAACGTCGTGGGGTAGATCCCCAGGTGGCGGCGGGCGAGGAGCATCGAGCACTCGAACCGCGTCGCGGGCACCCGGATCCGCGCGGAGCGCGCGCATGCGACGAGGACGGACCGGTCGAACGACGCGTTGTGGGCGGCGAGGAACTCGACGCCGTCGGCGAACCGCGCGACCTCGGCCCACACCTCGGCGAACGTCGGCGCCGTGCGCACGTCCGACCATGCGATGCCGTGGAGCCACGTGAACGAGAACTCGGGGGTCGGCGGCCGGATCAGCCAGCGCCGCTTCGCGTGCACGATGCCGTCCTCGACGCGGACCGCGGCGAGGGCGCAGGCGCTCGTGCGCGAGGCGTTCGCGGTCTCGAAGTCGATCGCGGCGAACGTGTGGCCCCGCGTATCGCGGCCGCGGATCATGGTCAAACGGTACCGGGGGAGGGGGACAGGGCGCGGCGACGCGTGGCATGCGGCGCAGGCCAGCCGGCCCGGCGCGAGCCCCTACGTGTCCTTCGGCCCCCGCGGCTCGGTACGGCAGAGGAGCGTGACGCCGTGAAGGACCAGCGCCCCGCCCGAGGCGAGGATCACGGGCTTCGCGACGGGGAGGACCGTCACCACGCCGAAGGCGAGGCAGACGAGCCCCCCCGCCGTCTCGGCGATCCCCCAAGCGAGGCGATGCGTCTTGTACCCGTGGCGGAACGCCGCCTCCTCCCTCCGGGAGCGCCGGCGATGCGCGTCGATCACCTCCGGCGACGCGCCGCAGCTCCCGCAGGACGCCGGGCCCGACTGACGCGTCCGCGCGCAACCCCGGTGGACCGGGCACCCGCATGCCTCGCAGAACATCCCGTCGAGCACCGTATCGATCCGCCGGTCACAGATCGCGCAGGGAAGTCCGATGAGCTGCGACATCAGTGGAGGAAGAGGGGGAGGTCCGAGGCGGGGAAGAGCCCCTCCTTCTCGCCGAACGCGAGCAGCCTCCTTGCCGCGTTCTCGTCGAGCGCCACCGTGTAGTCGTTCACGTAGAGCTCGATGTGGCGGCGGATCACCGAGGGGTCCATCTCCGCCGCGTGCTCGCGCACGAACGCGGCGCTCGAATCCGGGTGCGCACGGGCGTACGCGACGCTCGCCCGGATCCGCGCGTCCACGTCGCGGGCGACATCCGCCCCCAGCGTCCGGCGGATCGCGATCGCGCCGAGCGCCACCGGGCAGCGCATCCGCTCCTCCCACAAGGCGCCGAGATCCGCGAGCGCGACGAGGCCCTTCCCCGCGTACGTGAATCGCCCCTCGTGGATCAGCACGCCGCAGTCGACCTCGCCCGAGAGCACCGCGCCCTCGATCGCGTCGAACCGCATCGGCACCGTATCGAACCTCCCGAGCAGCCGCAGCAGGAGCGCCGCCGTCGTGCGCTCGCCCGGGATCGCCACGCGCCCCCCGACCCCCCGTTTTTCCCTCGCCACGACCAGCGGCCCCACGCCGTGGCCCGCCGCGCCGCCGGCCCGCAGCAGCGCGTAGTCGCGCCGGAACCTTCCGTACGCCGCCACCGAGACCTTCACGACGTCGAGATCCCCGCGCTCCGCGCGCCGGTTCAGCGCCTCCACGTCGTCGAGCAGCACGTCGAACCCGCCCTCCTCGATCAGGCGATGGAACGCGAACGTGTCGTTCGGGCAGGGCGAGATGCCGAGCTTCATCATGCGACGGGGTGGGGGCCGGGGGAGGGGGAAGCCTCGATCCACGCGAGCACCGCGTCCTGCGCCTTCGCCGCCGCCTCGCGCACGCGCCAAAGGCCCCGGTCGCGGTCGCCGACCGTGTTCGACACCGCTCGCACCTCGCCGACGGGCACGTTCATCCGGAGGCAAGCGTGCACCACCGCCGCGCCCTCCATCGACTCGACGGCGGCGCCCGTGCGCGCCGCGATCTCCCGCGCGGCCGCGTCCGTGCCCGTGCACGTCGTCCGCGTTGCGAACCCGAGTCTTCGCGGAATCGGGAAAACGCCCAAGGGGAGGCGGTTGAAGAGCGGCGGCTCCCGCTCGATCACCGGGAACCCGAGCCGCGCCATGTCGAGGAACCCGTCCGGCGAATCCGCGCCGAGGTCCGCGTAGGTCTCGGTCTCCGCGCAGGCGACGTCGAGGAGGTCGAGCGCGCCCGGGTACGCGCCGCCGATCCCGCAGCAGATGACCGCCTCCGCCCGCTCCCGCGCGAGGAAGAGCGTCACCGAGTGCGCGGCGTTGACCGGGCCGACGCCCGTCCGCAGGAGCGCCACCTCGCGGCCGTTGACCCTCCCCCGGGCCCCTCCCAATCTCGCGACGAGACGGTCGCCCTCGGCGGGTGTTGCGAAACAGACCAGCAGCACGCGATGAGCCTAGCCGCTTCCTGGGCCGGGCGCAAAGGCGGGCGAGACAGGGGTCGAGGAACGGGCTGGCGGTTGCCGATCCCAAGGGTACCCCTTTCCTTGAGGAGGGCCCCATGAGAGCAATCGCCGTCGCCGCCCTATTTGCGATCGCCGGCTGCGCGGGCGCGGATCTCGCGTTCAGCGCGGAGGCGCGCCAGGAGCTCGTCCAGAACTTCGAGCTCTCGGTCGATGCGCAGCACATGATCACGGAGTACGCGTTCGCCGCGTCGCGCGGCGACCTGGACATCTCCGGCGCCGTCTACGTCCCGCCGGTCGGCAGCACGCCGGGCTCGCTCACGATCCCCGGCGGCACGTTCCCGTTCGGCACCGGCGATCTCACGATCGTCTTCACGGCGATGGGCGACGGCAGCTACGTCGACCCGTACGTGACGGACCTCACGGCGGCGACGAACGTCACCGTCGTCGCGGATGTCGCCTTCACCGGCATCAGCAACATCGGCGAGTCGCTCTCCGCGTCCGCGGACTTCACCGCCTCGACCGTCAACAACGGCCTCAACGACGTGCAGGCGACGGTCGATGGCGTGTTCGACGTGGACCACGGGGAGTACGGCTTCGACTTCACCGCGACCGACGTGCAGTTCGCCCTCGACCTAGCGGCCGAGAAGGTCACGAACGTCCTCGGCAACGTGAGCGGCACGGTCGAGATCCCGGACTTCTTCTACGACGCCGACTTCACGGTCGAGGGGCTCGGCACGACGCTCGACATCGACATCGACGCGGTCGTGACGTCCATCTCCTACACCCTCGGCCTCGCCGAGCTGCAGGGCGGCTAACGGCCCGGAAAGGGGGGGGCGCGGGGGGCCCGCGCCTGCCCTCTTGCGCCGCCCGCGGACTTGAGCGATCATTCAAGTCCGCATGGCGGAGGCGGACACCCGGACGAGGATCCTCGAGGCCGCGCGACGGCTCTTCCACGAGCAGGGCTACGGCGCCACGGGCGTCGCGACGATCCTGCGCGAGGCGGGCGTCCATCCGGGCAGCCTCTACCACTTCTTCCGGAGCAAGGAGGAGCTCCTCGCGGGACTCCTCGAGTACTACCCCTCGCTCTTCGCGCCGATCGTCTCGCGACCGATCGAGGCGGCGGAGAAGGAAGCGGTCGAGCGCGTCTTCGCGCTCCTCGCCTTCTACCGGAAGGGGCTCGAGGAGTCCGGCTGCCGGCTCGGCTGCCCCATCGGCAACCTCGCGCTCGAGGTGAGCGACAACCACCCCGAGGTGCGCCCGCTCCTCGAGCGGAACTTCGCGATGTGGAGCGGGACCGTGGCCGGCTGGCTCGCCCGCGCGCGGCTCCGCCGCGGCACCGACCTCGACCGGCTCGCCCGGTTCGTGCTCGCCGTGATGGAGGGCGCGGTGATGCAGGCGCGCGGCGCCGGCTCGCTCGCCCCGTTCGACGCCGCGGTCGCGGAGTTGCGGCGCCACTTCGACCTCCTGCAAGAAAGGGCGGGCGCCTCGCGCGCCCGGAGAAGAAAGCGATGAGAAACGCGATCGCGTGCTCCCTGTTCCTCGTCTCGCTTGCCGCGGGCGGGGGCGACGAGGATCCCGTCCTCGTGCACGAGGCGGTGCTCGACGCACCGCCCTCGGAGGTCTGGAAGGTGTTCTCGACGGCGGAAGGGTGGAAGGCGCTCGGGGTCGCGCAGGCAGAGGTCGACTTCCGCGTCGGCGGGAAGATCCTCTCGCATTACGACCCGAAGGGCCGCCTCGGCGACGAGAAGACGATCGAGAACACGATCCTCGCCTTCGAGCCCGAGCGGATGCTCGCCTTCCGGGCGACGAAGCCGCCGGCGGGCTTCCCCTTCCCGAAGGAGGTGCTCGACCGGACGTGGAGCGTCCTCGCGCTCACGGACCTGGGCGACGGACGCACGCGGATCTCGCTCCGCGGCCACGGCTACGGGAGCGACGAGGCGTCCCGGCGGATGCGCGCCTTCTTCGACCAGGGGAACGCGTGGACGCTCGCGAAGCTCGCCGGGCGGTTCCCGCGGGAGGTTCCGGACGCGCGCCTCGCGCCCATCGAGGTGTCGGCGCGGATCCCGGCGGCGCCCGCGGACGTCTTCCGCTCCTGGACGACGGCCGAGGGCGTCCGCGCCTTCCTCGGCGTCGAGGCGCGCGTGCGGCTCGAGCCGGGCGGACCCTTCGAGCTCGAGTTCGACCCCTCGCAGGAGGCGGGCAAGCGCGGCACGGAGGGATGCACGGTCCTCTCGTGGCTCGACGGACGCATGCTCTCGTTCACCTGGAACGCGCCGCCGCGGTTCGCGCACTGCCGCGAACGGCGCACCGTGGTCGTCGTCGAGCTGGAGGCGGAGGGGCCCGGGGGAACCCGCGTCCGGCTCACGCACCAGGGGTTCGCCGAAGGCGCCGCGAAGGAGCCGGACCACGCGGAGGAATGGCGGCAGGTACGCGACTACTTCGCGAAGGCCTGGCCGTCCGTGCTCGCCGCGCTGAGGAAGCATGCGGAAGGCGGCTAGGGGGCTCACCGAGAAACCGCCCGGGACTCGGCCGGCTCGGCCTCGGTCCTTGCGGCCGGCCTTCCGGGCGGACCCTAGCCGTCCCCCCCGATCGCGATCGACTCGAGCGCCTTCCGGATCGCGGGCGGAGGCACGACCGGCTTCCACGTGCTCATGTCCACGACCGCCTTCGTGATGTCGGCGTGGCAGTGGACGGCGCCGGTGCCCCTGTGCACGATCTCGTAGCGGAAGACGACCGAGGTCTTCCCGATCCGCTTCACGCCGACGCGGATCTCCATCGGGTCGCCGAAGGTCACGGGCTTCCGGAAGTCGCACTCGATGTGGACCGCCGGGAACCCGATCCTGTCGGTCCCCGTGATCAGGTGGTACGCGCGCCCGACGCCCCTTTCCCACCACTCCTCGAAGGCGACGTGGAAGGCGTTGAAGAAGCGCGGGTAGTAGAAGATCCCGGCGTTGTCGACGTCGGCGAACCGGACCGCGTAGGGCGTGACGAACATGGCCCGCATGGTACCCGGCTTGCCCGCCGTAGCCTTGGCGAAGGCGGGCCCCCGGGGCCCCCTCGGAATACGATCCAAGGGATGCTCGTCGATCCGTCCAGCCTCGACGCGAAGGCGCTCTACAAGCTGATGATCTCGATCATCGTGCCGCGACCGATCGCGTGGACCTCGACGATCAGCATCGACGGCGTCCTCAACGTCGCGCCCTTCTCGTACTTCCAGGCGCTCTCGAGCAAGCCGCCCACGGTCATGGTCTCCGTGGGCCGGCGGCGCGGCGGCGCGGCGAAGGACACCCGCAGCAACATCGAGGCGACGCGCGAGTTCGTCGTGAACCTCGTGAGCGAGGGGTCGGGCGTGCGGATGGTGCGGACGTCGGTCGACTATCCGCCCGAGGTGAGCGAGTTCGCGGAGGCGGGGCTGACGCCGGTCCGGAGCGAGAAGGTGAGGCCGCCGCGGATCGCCGAGAGCGCGGTCTCCCTCGAGTGCAGGCTCGACCGCGTGCTCGAGGTGGGCACGAGCGGCATCTGCATCGGCGAGGTCGTCGCGATCCACCTGCGCGACGACGTGCTCGCGGCCGACGGCACCGTCGATCCGTGGAGGCTGCGCCCGCTGGGCCGGCTCGGCGGCTCGGCCTACGCGCCGCTGCGCGAGGTCGTGGAGATCACGACGGACGGCGGCGCGCGCACGGCCGAGAGCGACCTGCTCGACCTCTGGCGCGATCTGCGCCGCGCGACGGTCGCCCTCGCGGGCCGTCTCGGCCCCGAGCACCTCGCGCAGCGCGCGGGCGACGGCCCCCTCGTCGGCTCGCTCCTCCTCCACCTCGCGCAGGCGACCGCGCGCCTCGCCGGCGGCGCCGCGGAGGACCGCCCCTGGGACTCGCGCTGGACGCCGGAGCGGGTCCGCGACGAGCTCGAGCGCACGGGCCGGGAGTTCGAGGAGGCCGCCCGCGTATTCACCCCGGATGCCCGCGGGAAGCTCCGCGTCGCGATCCGGCATGAGGCGTGGCACCAGGGACAGCTGGCGGCCGCCCTGCGCGCGCACTTCGCCCCCGGTGAGGTGTGGGGGCTCTGAGCCCGTGCGCCGGGCGGCCCGGGGGCGAACGCTCCCGCCCGGTCCCGCTTGCCTTCGCGGCCGGCGCCGCTTCGGCGCGGCAGGCTACAGGTCGATCCGCTCGTCGATGAGCATGTTGGGGATGCCGTCCTCGATCACGTACAGGCACTTGCCGTCCTCGCGGACGAGCGCCTCGTCGACCGGCTTGCTCACGGCATCGCCCTGGTGGTTCTTCACGCCCCCGCCCTTGATCCGCGCGTTGAGCGCCGCGAGAAGCTCCGGGTTCGCGGGCTTCACGGGCTGGTGGGACTCCGGGCAGACGAGGATCTCGAGGAGCTCCGGGTCGATCGGCATGGCGGGAAGAGCATACACTAGACGTCGTCCGAACGCCCGCCGACGGGGCGCGGGCCCCTGCGGGCCCGGGAACGGAGGCCCACGATGCGCGCGCTGATCCTTCTCCTCCCCCTCGCGGTCGCGTTCGGGGGCGACCTCCCGCCGCTCGAGGAGGCGACGAAACGCTGGGCGAGCGACTCCGCCGAGGAGCGCGATGCCGCGTCGCGGCTCGCCGGGATCCACATCCGGCGCGAGCTGGCGCCGATCGTCGAGGCGCTCGAGGCGAGCGACCCCGAGGTGCGCCGTCGCGCGCGGGCGGCGATCGAGTCCCTCCTGCCCCCCCGGCCCCCCGAACCTCCCGCGCAGGAAGGGGTCGAGCTCGCCCAGCAGGTCATCGTCATCAACAACGCGGGGGGAGGCGGCGCGCTGCAGGTCAGGCTGAATGCAAATGGGCGGGCGGTCCTCGTGGACGCGGGCGAGGTGGAGCAGCTCAAGGCGAAGGGGATCTCCGGCGCGCCCGTCGACGATCCCGTCATGCGCGAGCAGCTTGTCCTCGCGGAGGGTCGCGGCTTCGCGGTGCTCTCGGTCGATCCGCGGAGCGACGCGGAGCGCCTCGGGATCCGCGCGAACGACATCCTGCTCTCGATCGACGGGCGACCGGTGAAGCGGGCGGCGGAGGTCCTGAAGGCGCTGGAGGCCCGTGCCCCCGGGATCACGCTCCTCCGTCGCGGCAAGCTGACGACGCTTCTGGCGAAGGATGGGGAGGGAGCACGCGCCGGGGCCGCGCCGGGCGAGCCCTCCCCCGCTCCCGGGAGAGCGGGCGAGCCGGGGAAGTGATCTTGCCCCGGGTGGTTAGGATGCGGGAATGCGGAAGAGCTGCCCCCTCCTCCTCGCGCTCGCGCTAGCCGCGGGCGCCGAACAGCCCATCTTCGAAGGCCTCGGGAAGCACCATCGCGCGGTCGCGACGTCGTCCGCCGAGGCGCAGCGGTACTTCGACCAGGCGCTGACCTGGACCTTCGCCTTCAACCACGACGAGGCGATCCGGTCCTACGAGGCCGCGGCGGCGAAGGATCCCGCGTGCGCGATGGCGTACTGGGGGATCGCCTACAACCACGGTCCGCACATCAACAACACGGTCGTGCCGCCGGAGCGCGCGAAGGCCGCGTGGGAGGCGGTCCAGAAGGCGCTCGCGGCGAAGTCCGAGGGCGTCGAGCGCGCGCTGATCGAGGCGCTCGCGAAGCGCTACGCGGATCCGCAGCCCGCGGACCGGAAGCCTCTCGACGAGGCGTACGCGGCGGCGATGCGCGAGGTGTATGCGAAGTACGGCGACGACGCGGACGTCGCGACGCTCTACGCGGAGTCGCTCATGGACCTCCAGCCGTGGGACCTCTGGACGAAGGACGGGAAGCCGAAGGGGAGGACGGAGGAGATCATGGCCGTCCTCGAGAAGGTGCTCGCGAAGCAGCCGGACCATCCCGGCGCCACGCACCTCTACATCCACGTCGTCGAGAACTCGCCCTTCCCGGAGAAGGGGAATGCGGCGGCGGAGACGCTCCGCACGCTCGTGCCCGCGTCCAGCCACCTGCTGCACATGCCCGGGCACATCGACGTGCAGACGGGCCGGTGGGCGAAGGCGGCGGAGGCGAACGAGAACGCGATCGCCGCCGACCGGAAGTACCGCGCGATCTCGCCGCGGCAGGGCTTCTACTCCGTCTACATGATGCACAACAACCAGTTCCTGTCCTGGGTCGCGATGAACCAGGGCAGGGCCGAGAAGGCGATCGAGGAGGCGCGTGCGATGGTCGCGGGCGTCCCCGCGGAGTTCCTCGAGAAGGATCCCGCGGCCGTGGACGGCTACCTGCCGATCCAGTACGAGGTGCTGATCCGGTTCGGCAGGTGGGACGAGATGCTCGCGCAGCCGGCGCCTTCGCCGAAGCTGCCGATCCTGACGGCGTTCCGGCACTTCTGCCGCGGGCTCGCGTTCGCGGCGAAGGGCGAGATCGAGGACGCGCAGGCGGAGCAGGCGAAGTTCCGCGACCTGACGGCGAAGATCGCCCCCGAGGTGATCATGGCGATCAACCCGGCGCGCAACGTGCTCGCGATCGCGGACCGCGTGCTCGCGGGCGAGATCGCGCTCGCGCGCGAGGACCTCGGGACGGCCGCGAGCGAGCTCGCCGAGGCGGTGAAGCTCGAGGATCAGCTGACCTACATGGAGCCGCCGGACTGGCTGGTGCCGACGCGCCACACGCTCGGCGCGGTGCTCGTGAAGGCGAAGCGGTTCGAGGAGGCGGAGAAGGTCTACCGGGAGGACCTCGCGGCGTGGCCCGAGAACGGCTGGTCGCTCTGGGGCCTCAAGGAGTGCCTCCGCGCGCAGGGCAAGGAGGAGGAGGCCGCCGCGGTCGAGCAGCGCTTCGCGGCCGTGTGGCACGAGGCCGACACGAAGCTCACCTCGACCTGCCTCTGCGTGGACTAGCGAGGCGTACGGCGCCAGGCTCCGGTTGCCAGGTAGTTTCGCGAAAAGCCGCTGCGTGCGGTGCCATGCTCCCGTTGCCCGCTTTCGGGCGGAGCCGGTCGCGAGTCAGAAGACCTGGACGACCTCCTTCACCCACGGCAGCTTCTCGCGGAGGAAGTTCTCGATCCCCATCTTGAGGGTCGCCGTGGAGGAGGGGCAGCCGCCGCACGCGCCGACGAAGCGGAGCTGGATGGTGCCGTCCTCGCGGTCGCAGTCGATCAGCTCGCAGTCGCCCCCGTCCCCCTGCAGGTAGGGGCGGATCTCGTCGATCAGGGTCTGGACCTCGGCGGTGGTGGCGTCGCTCATGACCGCGCCATTCTACCTCTCCCCCGCGCCCCCTCTCTATGATGCCCGCCGTGTTCCCCCGTTCCTCGGGCCTCCTCCTCCACGTGGCGTCCCTCCCGGGCGGCCGCCTCGGCCCCGCAGCCTACCGGTTCGTCGACTTCCTCGAGGCCGCCGGGCAGCGCTGGTGGCAGGTGCTCCCGCTCGGGCCGCCGGGTCCGGGCCGCTCCCCCTACGCGGCGCTCTCCGCGTTCGCCGGGGACGAGCGCCTCGTCGCCCTTCGCGAGGGGCCGCGGCTCGACGCGCCGTGGGTCCATGAGTACGCGACGTTCCGCGCGCTCCGCGATCTTCACCGGAAGCCGTGGCCGCGCTGGCCGCGCCGGGCGAGGGCGCCGGCGGCCGCGGTCGACCGTTACGTGCGCCGGCAGGGCGCGTTCGACGAGGAGTGGCGCGCGCTCAGGCGGTACGCGAACGAGCGCGGCATCGGCATCATCGGCGACCTGCCGATCTTCGTCGCGCACGACAGCGCGGACGTGTGGGCGCGGCGGGGGCTCTTCAATCTCGACCGTCGCGGCCGGCCGCGCGTCGTCACGGGCGTGCCGCCGGACTACTTCAGCAGGACCGGCCAGCGGTGGGGGAACCCGCACTACCGATGGAACCGGCGTCCCGTCCTCGACTGGTGGATCGCGCGGCTGAAGCGCGCGTTCGAGCTCTTCGACGCAGTGCGCCTCGACCACTTCCTCGGCTTCCTCCGCGCGTGGGAGATCCCGGCGCGGGAGCGCACCGGGCGGCGCGGACGATGGGCAGGGGGTCCGGGGGCACGGCTCTTCACGGCTGTCCGCAAGTCGCTCGGCCCGCTGCCGCTGATCGCGGAGGACCTGGGGCTCCTCACGCCCGAGGCCGCGCGGCTGCGCGACGAGCTCGGCCTCCCGGGGATGCGGATCCTCCAGTTCTCGTTCGGGCCGAACCGGGAGGACCGCCCGCACTACTTCCCGCGGAACTCGGTCGTCTACACGGGCACGCACGACAACGACACGGTCCGGGGCTGGCTGCGCGCGGGCGGCGAGGACGCGGAGCGCGCGCGCCGCTACGCGGGGTGCCGGCGCGGGGACTTCCACTGGGGCATGATCCGCGTGGCGCACCTGTCGCCTTCCGACCTTGCGATCGTGCCGGTGCAGGACCTGCTCGGGCTCGGCAGCGAGGCGCGGATGAACCGGCCGGGCACGGTGCGCGGGAACTGGCGCTGGCGGCTCGAGGGCCGCGAGCTGACCCCGGCCCTCGCCCGCCGCCTCCGCTCACTTACGGAGGCTTCGGACCGTCTCCCTTACG
>WYBS01000042.1 GCA_011525755.1 Planctomycetaceae bacterium | reverse complement strand
GGCCCGGACGAGCCCTGGAACGGCGTCGCGCTCTGCGCGGTGCACCACCTGCACGGCATCCACATGGGGTACCTCGAGGTGACGGGCCGCGCGGGCGAGCGGCTGCACTGGAAGTTCGCGACGGGCGAGGCCGTGCCGACCGAGGAGTGGGTCACCGTCGGCGACGACGACGTGCGGCGGGCGGAGTCCGCGGGGGGCCGCGCGCCGCCGGACGCGGGGGCTGTCACGGATGTGGAGTCCGGCTCGCCGGGCGGCGCGACCGGTGTCACGGACGTGGAGTGCGCGCCCGGCGGGGCCGCCGCGGGTACCGTGCGCGAGGCTGTCACGGATGTGGAGTCGGTCGCCGCGGCCGGCGACGGAGCCTCCGTGGTCACCGATGCGGAGTCCGGCCCCATGGGCGGCGGACCCGCCGTCACGGATGTGGAGCCCGCTTCTCCGGGCGCCGATTCAGCCGATTCAGCCGATTCAGCCGACTTCGCGGACTTCGCCGACTCCGTGGACTCCGTGGACTCCGTGGACTCCGTGGACTCCGTGGACTCCGTGGACTCCGTGGACTCCGTGGATTCCGTGGATTCCGTGGACTCCGTGGCCGAGCCCGGCTTCGGGCGTACCGACGACCGGCGCTGGGTCATCGCATGCGAGGAGGTGTCCCATGCCCATGCCGCGTAGCCCGGCCTCCCGCAGCGCGCGAGAAACGGCGGGGACGACCGCCTCCGCCCCTGCCGGCACCCTCTGCCCCCCCGGGCCCCCTCGCACCGCCCCGCGAAGGCCTCGTGCCCGCCCGCCCCCGCCGCGAGCCGCGTCCGGCTCCCTACGGCTTCAGCGGCGCGTAGTCGAACTCCTGCTTCAGCTTTGCCACCGTGTTGTGCGGGATGTATCCCCGCACGGCAGCGCAGGCGTAGACCATGACGTTCCTCCCGAGGATCGTCCCGGGATTGAGCACCGAGTTGCACCCGGTCAGCGCTCCGTCGCCGAGGATCGCGCCGAACTTCTCGAGGCCCGTGTCGATCACCTTGTCGCCGACGCGCAGCCGGATCGTCTTGTCCGCCGCGATCTTGAAGTTCGAGAGCTTCGTCCCCGCGCCGAGGTTCGTCCTGTTCCCGAGGACGCTGTCGCCGCAGTAGTTGTAGTGCGGCGCCGCGGCGCCGTCGAGCAGGAGCGTGTTCTTGAGCTCCGTCGAGTTGCCGACGACGCACCGGTTCCCGACGAGCACGTCGCCGCGGATGTAGGCGCCGCTCCGGATCTGGCAATTCTCGCCGATGATCGTGGGCCCCTTCACGCATGCGAACGGCTCGACGACGGTCCCCTTGCCGATCCACACGTCGGGAGCGACGAAGGCGCCGTTCTCGACCGTGCCGAGGATGCCGGGCCGGAGGTGCTGGCGCACGTAGGCGCCGATCTTCCGGAGCACGTCCCAGACCTCGTCGCAGTCGCGGAAGATCTCGCGGTGGTGGAATCCCGCGAGATCGAAGAACTCCTCGGGCAGGAATCTCATGCCCAGGCCTCCAGCATGCGCGCGCCCAGCGGGGTCAGCTCGTACCCCGCCGCGCACGCGCGGATCACCTTCTCCTTGTTCGCGAGCTCCTCGAGCAGCCGCTCGCGGTGCACGCCCTCGGGGACCGGCATCGCGTCCGCCGCCCGCGGGCCCGCCCGCAGCGCCTCGAGGATCGCCTGCTCCGCGCGCGCCATCGGATGCCCGCGGTCCTTCATCGCGCGCGCGACATGGAGGATCGCCTCCTCCCCCACGCGCACGAGCTCCGCCGAGTCCTCGAGCGTGCCGCGGACGTTCACGCCGGTCTTCTCCTCCGTGCCCGAGTTGCGCACGAAGATCCCGGCGCGCTGGCGGCCGTCCGCACCCATCACCGCGAGATAGAGCATGTCGGGCTCCTCCGGCCGCGGCTCTACGACGACCTCGCCCAGCGCGCACTCGCGCCGGATCAGGTCCTCGACGCCGCGGAAGACCTCGCCGCCCTGCCGCAGCAGATCCTTCCGCGTGTAGTAGACGTAGAAGGTCTTCTTGAACCCGCGCGGGAAGGGCCGCGCCGCCTCCTGCGCCTTGAGGCCGCGCGTCGCGACGAACGTGTTCAAGGCGCTCTTGAGCCCGTTGCCGAGGAACACCTCGAGATCGCGGCCCGCGCGCGTCGTGACGTACCCGCGCGAGATGTTGTGGCCGGTCTCCTCGCTGCCGATGCCGTAGCGGCCGGGGTTCTCGGCCGCCTGCTTCAGCACCCACTTGTCGCCGACGCCGGTGAGCACGGGCTCGTAGCCGAGCTCCTGGGCGGCGCGCGCGGCGTTCAGGTCGCTCTCGACCGTGTTCACGTAGAGAGGTGAGGGGGGCCGGGGGGAGAGGAACCTCGCCTGGTGGTAGGCGGTCTCGTCGCCGGAGAGCACGAGGATCCGGTCGCTCTCCCGGTCGTGGTCGAGGCGGTAGAAGCGGTCGCCGTCGGCGTCGAAGACCGCGGCCTTGCCGCCCTTCTCGAAGAGAGCCTGGACGGCCGCGTGCTCCGCGAACCTGAGCTCGCCGCGCGCGATCTCCTGCACCCCCTCGAGGTCGGCGACGCCGCTCTTCCGGTTGACGTCGCCGCTTCCGGTGTCGCTGTTGAGCTCCGTGACGGGCCCGCCGTGCAGCCGGCGGAAGACCTCGAACGCGAGCCCCGACATCGCGCCGTTCGCCGCGTCGATCACGAGCGGGAAGTCGCCGAGGTTCTCGCCCGGCTTCAGCCACGAGTTGCGCGGGTCGAGGTGGAACTTCAGGAACACCTCGCGCGCCTCGTCCCTCGCCTCGATCCGCCTGCCGCGCTCGGCGAGCGGCTTCACATCCCGCGCGTAGTCGAGCGAGAGCACGCGCGCGGTGAGCTCCCGGTCCTCCTCGGGGAAGAGCTTCAGCGCGTGCGGACCGCGGAAGATCTTGATGCCGTTCTGGTCGCGGAAGTTGTGGCTCGCGGTGATCATCAGCGCGCACATGCTGCCGCGCCAGATGTGGTAGAGCGCGACTCCCGGCGTCGGGAAGATGCCGACGACGACCGCGGTCGCGCCCGCCTTGCGGATGCCCCGCACCGCCGCCCCGGTGAAGTGGCCCGCGGGGTCGCGCGGGTCCCACCCGATCACGACCTCGCCGGGGCTCCCGAGCGATGAAACGTATGCGTATGCGTAGAGCTCGAAGAACTCCTCGGTGAGGATGCCCTTCCCGAGGAACGCGCGCTGCGGCGTGAGCCCCTTCACGCGCGGGTCGGAGGCGAGCGCGACCGGACGCCGGATGCCGTCCGTCCCCTGGAGCCGCTTCACCGCCTCGCTTCCGATCGTCATGCTCTGCCCGCCCACGCCCTGCCGATCGTCATTCCGAGGCAGGTGCCTGAAGTCATGCCCCCGGAGCCCCCCCCGCCTCGACGTACGCGAGGCCCTCGATCTCGACGTGGGATCCGGGCGTGAAGAGCTCGGTGACCCCGAGCAGGCACATCGCCGGGAAGTGGCGGCCGAGGCGCTTCCTGTACGCCTCGCCGAGCTCCTTCAGCCGCGCGCGGTACTCGGGGACCTTCGTGCAGTAGATGCGGAGGAGCGCGAGGTCGTCGGGCCTGCCGCCCGCGGCGCGGAGCGCGTCGAGCAGGTTGTCGATCGCGAGCGCGAACTGCGCGACGAGGTCGTCGGAGACGATCCTGCCCGTCTTGTCCCAGCCGATCTGGCCCGCGAGGACGACCGGCGCGCCCCTGCCGACCGCGACGTGCGAGAAGCCCTTCGCCTCGGCGAGGGATCCCGGGTTGATCAGGCGTACGCTCATGCGCCCTTCCGGATCTCGTGGAGGATCCTGCCGTACTCGTGGATGTCGCGCACGGTCACGCAGGTGACGCCCTTGTTGGCGGCCTCCCACACCGTCTCGGACCCCTCGTAGGCGAAAAAGACCGTGCCCTCGCCGCCGAACGGGTGGAGCCCCAGGTGCGTGATCGCGGTGTCGGGGCGCGGGAAGAGCTCCGACGCGAGGCGGCGCGCTCCCTGCTCGGTGCCGTGCTTCCAGCGTGCGACCGACTCCGTGACGAAGCCGAAGGTCGTGACGCCGCGCATCTCGATGAAGCGGTCGCACGAGACGGCGATCTCCTGCGCGAGGATCTGCAGCTTCTGGCTCGACTCTTCCCGCGGCTGCGGGTCGGGGAGGAAGCGGAACCGACCGGAGGGCAGCCGCGTCACGCGGACGGCGCAGCCGGCGAGATCGCACGCGAGCGCGGCGCGGACCGCCTCGAGCTCGGACGGGTCGCCCATGACGACCGCCGCCTCCTCGGCCGCCTCGATGGGCGTGCCGCCGTGGTTCCGGATCGCATGGAGCAGCTCGCGCACGGTGGGCACGGGCGTCGATGCCGGACCCTCGAACGTGACCTCCTGCCGCCCGCTCGAGACGAAGCCCCCGAGGCTCACACGGAGGCCGTCCGGCGCCACGCCGGCGAAGAGCGCGCACGCGAAGGCCTGCATCTCGGTCGGGCTCTGCGGGTAGGCGTGGAGCAGGGCGCCGCCGGAGAGCCCGCAGGCGAGGCCGCGCTCGGCGACGATGTGGACCCAGGGCGCGCTCGCCATCGCGCGACGGACCTCCGGCAGCGGGTCGACGGAGACGACCGCGACGGCGGTGCCCGGCTGCCTGACCATCTCGCCGATCTCGTTCGTGACGGTGAGCGGTCCCCAGGGGGGCATCTCGAACGTGACGAGGAGCGGCGCCGAGGCGAGGTCGATGCCCTTCTCGGCGGCGAGCGCCTTCGTCTCCTCGATCTTCTTCCGCAAGCGGGGCATTCGGGCGGCCCTCGTTATACACGCCGGGGGTAACGATCCGACGGCGCCTCCGCGCCCGGCGGTGCGCGCGACGCCTACTCCTTCCAGTCGTAGAAGCCGCGACCGCTCTTCTTCCCGAGCCTCCCCTCGGCGACCATCTTCCGGAGGAGCTGCGGCGGCTTGAAATGCGGGGCGTCGAGCGCCTCTGCCAGGTGGTCCGCGATCGCGAGGCGGATGTCGCAGCCGACCACGTCCGTGAGCCGCAGGGGGCCCATCGGGTGGCCGTAGCCGAAAACCATCGCCTTGTCGATGTCCTCCGGAGACGCGACGCCCTCCTCGACCATCCGGATCGCCTCCATCGCGATCGCGATCCCGAGCCGCGACGACGCGAAGCCCGGCCGGTCGCGGACGGTGATCACCTCCTTGCCGAGGCGCACGCCGAAGGCGCGCGCGGCATCGACGGTCGAGGTCGCCGTCCTCTCCCCCACCACCAGCTCGAGCAGCTTCATCAGCGGCACGGGGTTGAAGAAGTGCATCCCGACGATCCGAGCCGCGGCGGCGTTCCCGTCCGCGATCTTCGTGATCGGGAGCGACGACGTGTTCGTGGCGAGGATCGCGTGCCCGGGCGCCGCGGCGGCGAGCTCGCGGAAGAGCCTCCGCTTGAGCTCCATCTCCTCCGGCGCCGCCTCGACCACGAGGTCTGCCCCCGAAGCCCCCTCACCCACATCCACGACGGCCGTGATCCGTGCGAGCGTCGCGTCGCGTTCCGCGGCCGTGACCTTCCCCTTCTCGACGCCCTTGCCGAGGAAGTCCGCGATCCGCTTCACTCCCTTCGCGACGGCGTCCTTCGAGACGTCGTAGAGGCGCACGTCGCAATTGGCCTGCGCGCACACCTGCGCGATCCCCGCGCCCATCGTCCCCGCGCCGAGCACCGCAACCGTCCGGATTTCCATAGGTGCGCCACCGTAACAGAACGCCATAAAATCGCGGCCATGCCCGAGCTGCCCGACGTGACGGTCTACGTCGAGTGCCTGAAGCCGCGCGTCGTCGGCGAGCCGCTCGAGCGCACGCGGGTGAAAAGCGTCTTCCTCGTGCGCACCGTCGACCCGCCGCTCGCCGCGGCCGAGGGGAGGCGCGTCACCTCCGTGGAGAGGCTCGGCAAGCGCGTCGTGCTCGCGCTGGAGGACGGGATCTTCCTCGTCTTCCATCTGATGATCGCCGGGAGGTTTCGCTGGGGGGCTCCGGGGGCGGGAATCCAGGGGAGGATCGGTCTCGCGGCGTTCGACTTCCCGAAGGGCACGCTGCTCCTCACCGAGGCCTCGAGCAGGAGGCGCGCGTCGCTCCACGTGCTCCTTGGCCGCGACGCGCTGAAGCGCCACGACCCCGGCGGGATCGAGATCCTGGACGCTTCGCCCGGGGCGTTCCGCGAGGCGCTCGCGCGCGAGAACCACACGCTGAAACGCGCGCTCACGGACCCGCGCCTCTTCAGCGGCATCGGCAACGCCTACTCGGACGAGATCCTCCATCGGGCGCGGCTGTCGCCGCTCGCGCTCACGTCGCGGCTCTCCGCCGAGGAGTCGGAGCGCCTCCTCGGGGCGGCGAAGGCGACGCTCCTCGAGTGGACGCGCCGCCTGCGCGAGGAGGCGGGCGACGGATTCCCGGCGAAGGTCACGGCGTTCCGCGAGGGGATGGCCGTCCACGGCCGATTCGGGAAGCCCTGCCCGGACTGCGGCGCGCCCGTCCAGCGGATCGTCTACGCGGAGAACGAGACGAACTACTGCGCCTCCTGCCAGACGGGCGGGAAGCTGCTCGCCGACCGGGCGCTGTCGCGGCTCCTCCGGGACGACTGGCCGAAAACGCTCGCCGGGTGGGACGAGCTCTTCGCGCGCGGGTAGACTGCGGCCATGCTCACGATCCGGCGCGGCGAGGAGCGCGGGCGCACGCTCCTCGAATGGCTCGACAGCCGCCACACCTTCTCGTTCGGCGAGTACAGCGATCCCGCGCACATGGGGTTCCGCTCGCTGCGGGTGATCAACGAGGACCGGGTGGGGCCCGGGGGAGGGTTCGCGCCGCACCCGCACCGGGACATGGAGATCCTCACCTATGTTCTCGCGGGCGCCGTCGCGCATCGCGACAGCCTCGGCCACCATGTGGTCACGCGCGCGGGCGAGATCCAGCGCATGACCGCCGGCACGGGCATCACGCACAGCGAGTACAACCACTCCGACGAGAAGCCGGTGCATTTCCTGCAGGTCTGGATCCGGCCGGACCGGGATGGCATCGCGCCGGGCTACGAGCAGCGCGCGCTCGGGCGACGGAAGGGCTTCGCGCTCGCGGTCTCGCGCGACGGCCGCGAGGGCTCGCTCAAGATCCACCAGGACGCCGAGGTCCACGTCGCGGAGCTCGAGCCGGGCGAGGATGCCGAGTTCCCGCTCGCGCCCGATCGCCACGCGTGGGTCCAGGTCGCGCGCGGCGACGTGATGGTCAACGGACATCCCCTCGTCGCCGGCGACGGCGTCGCCGCGAGCGGCGAGGACCGGATCGCCGCGAAGGCGGGCAGCGCCGCCACCCTCCTGCTCTTCGACCTGGCGTAGGCGCCTGCCCCGCCGACCTGTCCGCAAGGCGGAAGTGCCCCCTTTTCCTCCCCATCCGGAAGTCCGTACAATCCCGCCCGTCGTAGGGAGGTGTCGGATGAGAGCCGTGCGGGCAACCGCGCTGTGCGTGCTCGTCGCCGGCTGCCGGATGGTCGGCACGGAGACGCACTACGGGGTCTCGGACAACGACATGTCGTTCGGCGAGGTGAGCTTCGTGCTCGCCGGCGAGGACGAGACGACCGTCCAGGGCGTGCCGTTCCTCGTCGTCGGGAAGGGAACGCTCCCGGAGCGGTACGGGAGCGACATCTCGTACCAGCGCCTCTCGCTCGGCGAGAAGGTGCGGCTCCCGATCAAGGTCGCGGGCGGGAGCGTGATCTTCTACATCGAGGCCGGCGGGATGATCTCCTACTACGAGTCGGACGCGATCGGCGAGCCGTTCGAGCCGGAGATCGTGGCGGGCGCCGGCGCGCAGATCGACCTCGGCAAGAAGTGGTCGCTCGATCTCGGCGCGCGCGCACGGCGGCCGATGGGCAACGGCGACGACCACGAGAAGCCGGAGCACGCGCCCGACGGCACGGAGCCCGAGTTCTTCCTCGGCGTGCGGAAGGATTTCTAGGCGCCGGCGGCCGCGCCCTGCGAGGCGAGCTCGGGGGCCCCGGGGGCCCCGGGGGCCCACCGCATGTCGAGGTCCGCGACGAGCGGGAGGTGGTCGGACGCCTCGCGCGTGAGGCCGAGGCGCGAGGGGAAGCAGTTCGTGCACTGGAGGTCGCCGCGCAGGTAGAGGGCGTCGAGCGGCCGCACGGGCAGGATCGCCGGGTAGGTGTGCGCCGAGGGCCCCGCGCGGCGGAAGCCCGCCGGCTGGAGGAGGCGCGGGCCGAGCGTGCCGTAGAGGTCGTTGAAGTCGCCGCCCACGAGGATCGGCGTCCGGTGGTGCAGCTGCGCGAACGGGTGGCTCTCGAGGAACCGGCGGAGCTGCCGCGTCCGCTCATAGGCGGCGAGGCCCAAGTGCAGGTTGTAGAGGGCGATCGTGCGGCTGTGCCGGCCGTTGCGGACCCGGCAGCGGGCGTAGAGGACGCCGCGGCGCTTCTTGAATGCGATGCTCAGGTCGACGTTCCGCGTGTCGAAGAGCGGCCAGCGGGAGAGGATCGCGTTCCCGTAGTGGCCGGGACCGAGGCGGAGCCGCACGTTCGGCGCGAAGCTCCGGTGGCGGAGCCCGAGGGCGTCGCCGAGGACGTCCACCTGCCGGTGGAACCCCGACCGCTTCGCCCCCTCGTCCACCTCCTGGAGGAAGACCACGTCCGGGCGATAGTGCGCGATCACGTCCACGATCCGCTCGGGACGGTAGCGCCGGTCGATGCCGCCGATCCCCTTGTGGATGTTCCAGGTCATCACGCGCAGCTGCATGGAGTTCCCTAACGGTCTACCATCCCGCAACCGGGATGCCAGTCCGCCCCGGCAGGCGCTCGCCCGGGCGGGGCGGGTCCGCCGTGGTCCCGGCGCCAAGGCCCCCGGGGCCCCCCATGCCGCCTACGGCTTTCTCGCGCGCTTCTCGAGGAACTCGGTCATCCGGCGGCGCTTCTCCTCGCTCTCGAAGAGGACCGCCTGCGAGACCTGTTCGAGGAGGAGCCCGCTGTCCTGGCCGGTGCGCGCGGAGTTGTTGAGGTTCAGCTTCGCGAGGCGGACGGCGAGCGAGCCCTGCGCGAGGATCTGCCGCGCGAGCGCCTTCGCGGCGTCGAGGACCTCGTCGTCGGGGACGACGCGGTTGACGAGGCCGATCCTCTCCGCCTCGCGCGCGTCGATCGTGCGGCCGGTGAGGACGAGATCCTTCGCGCGGCCGAGGCCGACGAGGCGCGGCAGCCGCTGCGTGCCGCCCGCCGCCGGGATGATGCCGAGCGCGACCTCCGGCTGGCCGAACTTCGCCCCCTCGCCCGCCACGCGCAGGTCGCAGCAGATCGCGAGCTCGCAGCCGCCGCCGAGGCAGTAGCCGCGCACGGCGGCGATGGTCGGGAACGGGAGCGCCTCGATCTTGCCGAAGAGCGCGGCGTTGATCGTCTTCAGCGCATCGATCGCGTTGCGTTCCTTGAGCTGCGCGATGTCGGCGCCGCCGATGAACGCCTTGTCGCCCGCGCCGGTGAAGACGCACGCCTCGACGACGCCGTCCACGACGAGGCCGTCGAGCGCGTCGTGGAGCTCGTGCACCATCGTCTGGTCGATCGCGTTCCGCTTGTCGGGGCGGTTGAAGGTGACGACCGCGAGCCGGTCCTCCACGTCGACGAGGATCGTCCGGTAGCCGGTGCTCATGGGTTCCCGATGCCCCTCCTCATCACGCCCCCGGATCGACCTCGTCCACCAGCCGCTCGTCGATCTCGAGCTTCCGGCAAACCTCCTTCAGGCGCCTTCGGCGGTAGCCCCGCTCGAAGAGCGCGCGGAGCGCGCGGAGCTGCGCGTCGCGGCCAAGGGGCATGAGCACCTCCTTCTCGGCGCGCGAGAGGAAGGTGCCCATCAGGTTGTCGTTCTCGAAGGCCTCCCACGCGAGCGGGACGTGCTCCTTCACGAAGGTGGCCATCGCCTCGCCGTAGGCGCGCACCTCGAGCTGCGCGTGCGGGTCCATGCGCAGCTTCAGGAAGTGCAGGAGGTTGTGGAGGTCGATCTTCCAGTACCACTCCGTGTACATGGAGAGCGGCAGCACGCTCCGCGCGATCTCGCGGGCCACGCCGTCCTGGAGCAGCTTCTGGTAGAGGCCGTAGCAGCGCTCGTTGTGCTCGCGGTAGGTCGCCCGGACCTTCTCGAGCCGCGCCTTCCGCTCGGGGAAGAGGTCGAGGAGGAGCTCGGTGCACCGCACGTAGCTCTCGGACGGCAGCGCGTCGCCGCCGAGGAACGCGGAGCGGTGAAGGGGGTCGAGGAGCGCCGGGCGCGAGATGCCCTTCCCGTCGTGCACGAGGACGGCGGGCTCTTTCGCTACGAACGCGCACGGCTCCTTGCGCTCGGGCGCCGCCTCGGCGAGCTCCTTCAGGAGGTCGGCGCGGCCCTGGCGGTTGACGGTGTCCTGCTCGGCGATGGCGCCGAGGTCGGGCACCCAGAACCGGTCGGGGACGAGCGAGTATCTCCCGCTGTACTCGTTCACGGAGTTGTGCGTCACGATCCCGTTCGCAAGGAAGTTGTGGTACGGCCCCTCGACCTCGAGGTCGTATGTCTGCTTCACGCCGACATACTCGAACGCCTCGATGCGCACGAGGGTCGCGACGGCAACCGCCGCGCCGCCGGCGCCGTCCTCGGACGCGAGGAGCCGGTGGTCGCCGTGCCGCCAGACCGCGGCGCCATCGCGCTCGCTGAGTCCCGTCGCTTGCTCGAGCGTCCGCCAGCCCTGCGCGAAGAGGAAGCGGTGGTCCTTCGTGGCTTCGATCCGCCGACCGTCTGCGAGCACCATCCGGAACACCGGCTTCGGGCCGTTGCGGTGGAAGCCCAGAACCCGCGCCTCCCGGATCGCGTGCGTCCGTTCGTCGACCTGCAGCGCGCTGGGCCCCCGGAGCCCCCCCACTTCCTCGATCCTCCGCGGGCCATCGACGAGATCGACGATCGTTCCTTCCGCGAGGCACGCCGTGCGATGGCGGATTACCTGGCGCGCGATGAACACCGGCAGCCGCATGAGGAACTTGAACTCGATCATCTCCCAGGGCGTGGTGTGCCGGTGGCGCATCAGGTAGCTGATGAGCGCCTTGTCGCTGCGCACGGTCTTCGTGCCCTTGCCGTACGAGACGCGCGCCGCCTGGACGATCGACGCGTCGGTCCCCATCACGTCCACGAGCGCGACGAACCCCTTGTCGAGCACGCGCCGGTACGGCAGCTCGACGGGGAACTCGGGGTTCTCGTGCAGCTCCTCGGTCAACGGACTACCTCGATCCCGTCCCGCTCACGGGACGACGACGACCTTCCCGAAGACGGCGCGGTCCGCGAGCCGCTCGTGCGCCTTGCGGATCTCGTCGAGCCGGTAGACCGAATCCACAACGGGCTTCAGCCGGCCGGCGTCGACGTGCCCGAGGACCGTCCTCAGCTCCTCGGGCGTGCCCATGGTAGAGCCCAGAAAGGACAGGCTCTTGAAGAAGAGGTGGCGGAGGTCGAACTTGATCTCGTGGCCGGTGGTGCCGCCGCACGTGACGAGCCGGCCGCCGCGCCGGAGCACGGAGACCGATCCTTCCCACGTCGCGGGGCCAAGGTGGTCGACGACGACGTCGACGCCCGCTTTCCCCGCGATCCCCTTCGCGGCGCGCGGAAAGTCCTCGTAGGGGAGCGCCGCGTCCGCGCCGAGATCGAGCACGCGACGCCGCTTCCCCTCCGACGACGCGGTCCCGATCACGCGGGCGCCGAGCATCTTCGCCATCTGCACGCACGCGACGCCGACGCCTGAGCCCGCGGCGTGCACGAGCACCCACTCGCCGGGCTGCACCTGCGCGCGCCGCGTGAGCATCGCCCAAGCGGTGAGGAACGTGAGCGGCCATGCCGCCGCCTCCTCCCACGAGAGGCGCGCGGGCTTCGGAAGCACGTTCTCGCGGGGTACGACGATGAACTCGGCGCACGTGCCGTCGCGCGTCTCGCCGAGGATGCCGTAGTCCTTGTCGAGCGGGTGGCCGAGGCCGGGCGAGAGGACGACCTCCTCGCCGGCGTCGGTGATGCCCGCGCCGTCGCACCCGGGGATGATCGGGAGCGGGAACTTGAATCCCGGGATCCCGCGCCGCACCCAGGTGTCCAGGTGATTGAGGGCTGCCGCCTTGATCCGCACGCGCACCTCGCCCGCGCGCGGCTCGGGCGCCGCACGCTCCTCGAGGAGGAGCTTGTCGTAGGAACCGTGCTCGCGGATGACGACGGCCTTCACGGATGGAGAGTATAGGGAGGGCGCGGAAGTTCGCGGAATCCTCCGCGGGGGGGCTCCGGGGGCCGGCCCCCGGGGCCCCCGTAGATTCCGGAACGGGAGTCGCAGATAGGCCGCGCATGGAGCAATCCGCCCTCATCTCGACCCTCAACGAGCTTCTCGACGCCCTCGAGGACGGCCACGCGGGCTACCAGGTCGCGGCCCAGGGGCTCAAGGACACGAAGATGAAGCGCGCGCTCGGCCAGATCGCGCTCGAGCGGAAGGGGTTAGGGGAGGAGCTGCGCGAGGAGATCCTCCGGCACGGCGCCTCGCCGCACACGCGCGGCACGATGAAGGGCGCGCTGCACCGCGGCTGGATCCAGATGAAGGAGCTCGGCCGCGCGGCGCCCGCGACCATCCTCGAGGAGTGCGGCCGCGGCGAGGCGGCGTCGATCAAGCTCTTCAAGGATGCGCTCGGGAAGGACCTGCCGTCCGAGGTGCGCAGGGTGGTGGCGCTCCAGCTCGACAGGATCACCGCCGCCCGCGAGAAGGTCTTGGAGCTCCGCAGGTCAACGGTTGACCTGCCGGACAGCCCGAAGTCGTAGCGACGGAACGACTTAGGCAGCCCGAGGTGCGGAACTCGTTCCGCACGCCTCAGCGCACCCGGGACGGCCCGCGCTGCAGCAGCCTCACAAGAAGCAGCAGCCCGAGGAGCGGCGCCCAGACCCACATCACCTCGCTCCGGAGCGTCCGCAGGCCCCACTCCGACAAGAACGGAGCGATGTCGATCGGGGGGCAGACGAGCGGGCGCCACGGAAGGAAGTAGCGCGTCCCATCGAACGGGGCGAAGAACGCGATGCCGAGGCCGCCGTCCGTCATCGCGTCCAGCACGCCGTGCGAGGCGCCGACGACGAACAGCAGGGCCCACGTCCGGAGAAACGGCCGATCGCTCCGCATCCATGCCGCACCGGCGGCAGCCAGCACCGCCGCGAAGAGGAGCGAGTGGAAGAACCCGCGGTGGCCGCACGCGCTCTCGTAGGGAAGCCCGAGGAAGGTGTCCGCGTCGGGGAGCGCCGAGCACGCGCACGCGACCAGCCACAGACGCAGCGGCGCCGCCGGCGCGACGATGCGGACGGCGACGACCGCTACGAAGACGTGCGTGAAGAAGCTTGCGGCTGCCTCCTGGGCAGGATAGCCGCGACGCGGCGCCGCAAGGACGCCCCCGCGCCTATCGGCCTTGCGTCATCGGATGACCCAAGGCCTCCCCCTACTTCCCGGTGAAGTTCGGCTTCTGCTTCTCGACGTAGGCGTTGAGGCCGATCTTCGCGTCCGCCGACGAGAAGAGCTTCGCCTGCAGCTCGCGCTCGAGCGCCAATCCGTACTCGAGCGGGATCTCGAGGCCGCTCTGCACCGACCGCTTGATGTGGCCGACCGCCATCGACGCCTTGTGCGGCGGGCAGAACTGCCGCGCGTAGTCGTACACCTTCCGCATGAACTCGTCCGCGTTCGCGCCCTCGAAGATCTTGTTCACGATCCCGAGCTGCTGCGCCTCCTCGAAGTCGAAGTTCCTCCCCTCGGTCATGATCTCGATGGACTTCGACTTGCCGACGAGCCGCGCGAGCCGCTGGGTGCCGCCCGTGCCGGGGAGCACGCCGAGCGCCACCTCGGGGAGCCCGATCTTGCCGCCGCCCTTCCGCGCGATCCTCAAGTCGCACGCCATCGCGTACTCGAGGCCGCCGCCGACGCAGTGGCCGTTGATCGCCGCGATCGTGAGCTTCGGCGTCTGCTCGAGCCGCGAGAGCGTCTCGTTCGCGTGCAGGCAGAAGTAGTACTTGAAGACCGGATCGGCCTTCTGGAGCATGTTGATGTTCGCGCCCGCGCAGAAGAACTTCTCGCCCGCGCCGCGGATCACGATCACGTGCACGTTGGTGTCGAACCGCGCCTTCAGGATGCACTCGTCGACCGCGCGGTTCATCTCGTACGTGTAGCAGTTGACCGTCGCGTCATCGAGCGTGATGGTCGCGACGCCGTCTTTCGCCTCGTAGCGGGCAAGCTCGCTCATGGTTCCGTTCTCCTTAGGCGCGGAATCCTATCAAAGGGGGGAAGCCGCCGTCGCGCCCGAGGGGCGCCATGGAGGCCAAGGGAGGGGGCGCGGGGGAACCTACGCCGCGAACGCGCACAGGGCGGCGCCCCACGCCATCCCGAACGTGAGCCACCTCCCCCACGCGGCCATGCGCCAGAGGAACCGCCACTCGGATTCCCAGCGAGGATCGGGATCCGCGAGAACCCGCTTCGTCGCCGCGTCGAGCGAGGGCAGGAGGACCGCGCGGTCGTAGAGGCTCACGGTCGCCATCAGCGCGACGAGGCCCATCGCCGTCGCCCACGCCCAGCCGTAGCCCGTCCGGCCGAGGAAGAGCACGACCGCGCCGAGCGCGCCGGCCCACACGCCGAGCACGTCCGCGAGCGCGAGCATCGGGTGGATCGCCGTCCACGCGCACTCGCGGCCGAGGCGCCGGACGAGGAGCGGCACGGCGAGGGCCGCGAGACCGACCACGCCCGCCCACATCCCGACGAAGAGCACGAAGGGGAGGCGGTGGCTCTCGCTCACGGCTGGGAGGGGCCGCACGAGGGGAGCGCAGGCGGCGCCGCGTCGAAGAGAGGCTTCGGGACGAGCCGGGTCAGGTCCTCGATGCCGCCGTCGCCGCGGCCGAGAAGCCGCTTGCCGTCCCGGGAGAGATCGTGGAGGGGCGCGGGGAGGAGCGCCGCCTCGCCCGCGCGGCCGCCCTCGACGCGCACGACGGACGTGCCGGGCTCGAGCAGCGCGTAGAGCGCGCCGTCGGGGCCCACGACCGCCGCGCGCGGCGGCGCCGGGAGCGCGACGACCTCGCGCACGCGGAAGCCCTCGGGCACAGGACGGAGCCGCACCGCGCGGGCCTCCGCCGCCATGCCGAGGACCCACACGCCTCCCGACTCGACCGCGAGGCAGGTCGCATCGACGAGCGCCGCGTCCCTGAACACGCACGGCGCCTCGCCGAAGCGCTCGAGCGTGACGCCCGCGCGGCGGCCGTAGCACACGAGCACGCTGCCGCCCGGGAGCGCCGCCACGTCGCGCGCATCCTCGCGGACGCGCGCCTTGCCCCGCACCGTCCCGTCCGCCGCGACGCTCAGGAGCTCGCCCTTGGCGCCGAGCACGACGATCTCCTCGCCGCGGAAGCGGCACCGCCGCCCCTCGAAGCCGAGGTCGACGGAAAGCGGCGCCGCGCCGCCCTCGACGGAAAGCCTCCGCCCGAGGACGGTCGCGACGCGGCCGGAGGGCGCGACGTCGAAGGCGACCACCCCTTCCCCCCGCGCCCCCCTACCCCTCATCGCCCTCGAGGCAGGAAAGCCGGCTCACCCGGTAGGTCCTCGCGATGCGCTTGTCGATCTCCGCGAGCTTTCCCGCCGGGATCACGAAGTCGCTCTCCGCGCCCTCGAACCGGAAGACGTGGAACCCCTCCTGCGGCGCCTCGAGCGCCCTCGCCACGTCCGCGAGCGCGCCGATCCGCTGCCCGTTGACGCTCTCGACGACGGCGCACGAGAGCGTCTCGAAGCCCTTGTTCGCGATGTCGGCGAGGACGTGGTCCACGAAGACGACCTGCTTGCGCTCGCCCTTCGGGTCCCAGCCGTCCCGTTCGGTGTAGCGGCGCAGCACGGTCGCGCCGGGCGAGCGGCGGGAGAAGTTCTGGTCCCGCGTGAGGGGAAGGAGCACGAGGCCGCCGACGACGAGGTACTGCGGGCGCGCCGACGCGAAGCGGTCCGGCACGAGCGTCTGCGCCGCCGACTGCGCGCGCAGCTCGAGCTCGAGCTCCTCCACCTTGCCCGCGCGGAGCACCTTCGCGCGCACCTTCTCGCCCGCGTTGCGGCGGCCGCGGAGGATGTAGTCGGAGTCGAGCCGTCCGTGCACCTCGTGCATGAACCTGCCCTCGTCGTCGAGGTCGTAGCCGTCGATCGCGAGAAGGACGTCGTTCTCCTTCAGCACGCCGTCGCCGGTGCGGCCGGGCACGATCCGCGTGATCGCCATGCCGTGCTGCTCCGGCGCGACGCCGTAGTAGGCGCGGAGGTCGTCGCGGAGGAGCGGCTGCACCCAGAGGCCCGGGCCCGGCGGGCCCGCGTAGCTGCCGTCGGCGAGGTCGTCCAAGTAGCGGCGGATCGTCTCGACGGAGAGGAGCGTCCCCTCCTGCCCGCGCGTGCCCCAGACGAGGCCGAGGAGCTTCCCGTCGCGGACGGCCGCCTGGCCGTCGCCGCCGGCGGGCAGCGTCGTGTTGAGCCGCAGCAGGAGGCGCGCGCCCTCGGCGGACGCGCTCACGACGCGGCCGGTGTAGCGCTGCAGCATGTTGTCCGCGCCGAGCTGGTAGAGGTCGAACTCGTCGTCGAGTCTCGCCGGCTCGCCGATCTTCATCGGCGCGAGCTGGCCCCGCAGCCCCTCGTCGGTGACCTCGACGAGCGCGAGCCCCGCGGCGAGGTCCATGTGCTTCACGCGCGCGGGGTAGCGGCGCGCGCTGTTCGCGACGGATACCTCGACGAGCTGGGCGTCGGTGACGAGGCGCGCGAGCGTGAGCACGACGCCGGGCTCGACGACCACGCCCTGCCCGCTTCGCTGCTGCACGGGCTGCTTCTGCCACGGCGAGCCCTGGTCCCACGGCTGCGCGGCGACGTTCACGTCCACGAGGGCGGCGCGCAGCTGCGCGGGATCCTCCGCGGCGGCGAGGCGAGGGAGGAGGAGCGCGAGGAGGAGGGGTGCGACGCGGCGCATGCTACTTCGGCTCCTTGACGTGGCGGTCCTCGGGGATGTTCAGGTTCTTGCAGATGCGCGCGTGCGCCTCCGCGATCTTCCCCTTCTCGAGGACGAGCGGCGGGACGTTGACGCCCTCGAACTCGATCTTCACGAGATCGCCTCCGCCCTCGACCAGCGCGACGAACTCGCGGAAGTCGTTCGGCACCTTGCCGTCCACGGACGCGACGACCTCGTTCCGGTACGTGCGGTAGCGCGTCGTCGCGTCGGGAAGGACCTGCGAGAGGATGACGAGCTGCTCGCGCGCCCTCCCCTCCTCGGCGATGTTCCGGTAGTACTGCTGGTAGTAGTACGCGAGGTCCTCGCTCGGCCGCGTGGCCATCATGTAATTCGTGGTGAGCGGCACGAAGAGGTAGCCGCCGAGGACGAGGTACTCGGGCCGCTCGTCATACGCCACGGAGGGGCTCATCCGCGCCCCCCACCCCTTGAGCTTCACGGGGATCTCCTTGAGCTCGCCCTTGCGCCGGACGGTGAGAGTCACGGTCTCGCCGATCTGCTTCTCCTCGACGACATGCGTGAACTCGTAGGACTCGCCGTCGATCCGGATCGTGCCGTCGTTCTCGATCGGGATCCCGTCGATCCGCGTGAGCACGTCGTCGCGCTCGATCAGGCCGACGCAGCTCGCGTACGGCGTCGCCTTGAGCGCGAGGACGCCGGTCTCGCCGTCCGGCACCTTCAGGTACTCGCGCAGGGCGTCGTTCTGGAGCTCGGCGTGGTAGATGCCGAGCTCGGGGTAGCCGTCGTAGCGGCCGTCCTCGACGTCCTTCAGGAAGTGGCGGATGACCGAGGGCGGGATCATGTAGCCGATGTTCTGGGAGAAGAACTGCCCCTGGAAGGCGACGCCCACGACCTTGCCGTCCTGCATCACGGGGCCGCCGCTGTTGCCGGGGTTGATCGCCGCGTCGATCTGGATCGCGAGGTGCGCGTCGGCGCCGCTGTGCGAGTAGGGGCGCACCTCGATCCGCGACACGACCCCCTCGGTGATCGAGAGCTTGCTCCCGCCGACCGGGTAGCCGATCGCCGCGACCTTCGACTGCATGGCGGGGCTGTCGCCGATCTCGAGCGATTGCATCCCCTGCCAGAGGGTCTGGTCGTCCACCGCGAGGATCGCGAGGTCGCAGTCGTGGCCGGCGAAGAGCACGCGCGCCTCGTACCACTTCGTGCGGTCGGCACGCTTGACGCGGAGAACCTTCGCGTCGCTCACGACGTGGGCGTTCGTGAGGAGCATGCCGGGCGCGATGCAGAACGCGGTGCCGTTCGCGCCCTGCGGCTGCGGGTGGCGCCACGGCATCGCGTAGTCCTCGCCCTGCGACATCACGAAGACCTGTACGACCGACCCTCGGAGCTTCTCGAGGTCGGGCTCGGCGAGGAGCGGCGGGGCGAGGAGCAGGAGGGCGAGGAGGACCGTGCGCATGGGCCCCAAGTGTAAGGGGAGGCCGAACTTGCAGGGGGTCCGGGAAGACGGGCGGTCAGCCCGCGAGGCCGCGTGCCGCGTGGCCGACGACGTAGGCGAGCGCGGCGGCGCCGCCGCCGATCAGCAGCGTCTCGAGCCCGCCGCGCAGCCAGCCGGTCCTGAGCATGACCCCCTTCGCGACGCCGATCGCGAAGAAGGTCGCGGCGGTCGCCGCGGCGCTCACGGCGAAGCCGTGCGCGAGGACGAGCGGCACGAGGGGCACGAGGCCCGCGGCGAGGAAGGCGACGAACGTGGTGACCGCGGCGCGAAGGGGGCGCGGGGGTTCGAGCCGGAGCCCGAGCTCCTCCATGAGCATCGTGTCGACCCAGCGGCGCCGGTCCTTCGTGATGACCTCCACCGCAGCGTCGAGCATGTCCCCCTCGAACCCCTTCCTCAGGAAGATCTGGCGGATCTCCTCGCGCTCGCCGTCGGGGATCTCCTCGATGTGCGACTCCTCGACGCGCCGCGCGTGCTCGACGACGTGGAGGTCCGCCTTCGCGCGCAGGTAGTTGGAGACGGCCATGCTGAAGCCGTCGGCGAGGACGTTCGCGAGGCCGAGGACGAGAGCGATGCCCGGCGGGAGCCTAGCGCCGGTGGCGCCCGCGACGATCGCGAACGTCGTCACGGTCCCGTCGATCGCGCCGAGGATCGCGTCGCCGATGTAGCTGTGGTCGGCGTTCGAGGCGAGGCGCGCCGCGATCGCCTCGGGGGTGTGCTCGGCGTGGAGGTGCGCCGGGGAAGCGCGCGCGGACGGATCCACGCGAAAAGCCTATCCGACCGGGGGAAGCGGCCGAAGAAGACTGTCCAGGTTCGCGGGCGACCGGGGGCCCGGCGTTTGCCGTCGGGTGCGACAATCGACACGGAAAGGAGCCACCGATGACCTTCAAGACGAGGAACGACCTCCCCCAGAGGGCGCGCGAGGAGATGATCGCGCTGCTCAACCGCCAGCTCGCGGACACGTTCGACCTGATGAGCCAGATGAAGCAGGCGCACTGGAACGTGAAGGGGCCGCAGTTCTTCGCGCTCCACGGGCTCTTCGACAAGCTCGCGGAGGAGCTGGAGGATTCCGTGGACACGATCGCCGAGCGGGCGACCGCGCTCGGGGGCGTGGCGCACGGCACGGTGCGGATGGCCGCGAAGGCGTCGCGGCTGCCGGAGCTCGGGCCGGACGTCCTCGACGGGATGGCGGTCGTGGACGCGCTCGCGACGCGCTATGCCGCGCTGGGCGCCTCGACGCGGGCCGCGATCACCGAGGCGGCCGAGAAGGGCGACGCCGACACGTCGGACCTCTTCACCGGGGTCTCGCGCGAGCTCGACAAGTCGCTCTGGTTCCTCGAGGCGCACCGCCAGTCGTAGTCGAAGGGGATGGGGCGCGGGGAAGGGGTCTCCCGCGCCCCCCTATCCCCCGCAGCAGGAGTCGCGGCCCTCGTGGATGAGGCAGCGGGTCGTCAGCGGCTCGATCCCCTTCGACCCCTCGCGGTAGACGGCCAGGGCCTTGAGGCCCATCTCGCCCGCGCGGAGGTAGAGGCGCTCGATCTCCTCGACCGTCGTCTCCTTCGGCAGGTTCACCGTCTTCGAGATGCCGCCCGAGAGGAACGGCTGCACCGCGGCCATCATCAGCAGGTGGCCGTCCGGCGAGATCACGCGGCCGTGCCTGCCGGGACGGAACGCGCAGTCGAAGACCGGGAGGTGCTCGCGCCTGAGATGCGGCGCGCCCTCCATCCCCTCCTCACGCTCGAGGTGCTTCACGATCCCGTCGATCTCGCCTTGCCCGTACCCGAGTCGGGCGAGCGCGCGGGGCACGACCCGGTTGAGGAGCCGCAGCGTGCCGCCGCCCGCGAGCGCCTTGTACTTCACGAGCGAGAGGTCGGGCTCGATGCCGGTCGTGTCGCAGTCCATGAGGAACGCGATCGTGCCCGTCGGCGCGAGCACCGTCGCCTGCGCGTTCCGGACGCCGTGCTCGCGCGCGAGCCGGAGCGCCTCGTCCCAGACCTTCCGCGCCCCGGCGAGGAGCGGCGCGGGCGCCGCCTCGACCTGCGCCAGCGCGCCGCGGTGCATCTCGAGCACGCGCAGCACGTCCTCCTTGTTCACCTCGTACGCCTCGAAGGGGCCGAGCTCCGCCGCGATCTCCGCCGACACGCGGTAGGCCTCGCCGGTCATCAGCGCGGTGATCGCCGCGGCCCAGCCGCGCCCCTCAAGGGAGTCGTACGGGAGCCCGAGCGCCATGAGCAGCGCGCCCAGGTTCGCGTACCCGAGGCCGAGCGGCCGGAAGATGCGGCTCATCTCCGCGACCTTCGGCGTCGGGTAGACGCTCCGGTCGATGATCGCCTCCATCGCGCGGAAGAGCGTCCCCGCGTCGCGCCGGAACCCCGCCGTGTCGAAGGAGAAGTCCGGCTTCAGGTACGCGAGCAGGTTCAGCGACGAGAGGTTGCACGCCGTGTCGTCGAGGAAGACGAACTCGCTGCACGGGTTCGTCGCGTTGATCCGGCCCGACTTCGGGACCGGGTTCCACACCTGGATCGCCGCGTCGTACTGGATCCCCGGGTCGCCGCACTCCCACGCCCCCTGCGCGATCTCGCGCAGCAGCTGCCGCGCCGGGAAGGTCTCCACCGGCTCGCCGGTCTTCACCGCGCGCGTCGTCCACGGCCGGCTCTCGCGCGCCGCCCGGAGGAACTCGTCGGTCACGCGCACGGAGAGGTTCGAGTTCTGGAACGCGACGCTCCGGTGCGCCTCGCCGTCCATCCCTCCGCCGAACCCGGCCGCCGCGAGCGCCTTCGCCTTCCGCTCCTCGACCGCCTTCGCGCGGACGAAGTCGTGGATGTCCGGGTGCGCCACGTCGAGGATCTGCATCTTCGCCGCGCGCCGCGTGCGCCCGCCCGACTTCACGACCCCCGCGAACGCGTCGTACCCGCGCATGAAGGACACCGGCCCCGACGCGAAGCCGCCGCCCGACAGCCGCTCGCGGCTCGAACGGAGCACCGAGAGGTTCGTCCCGCATCCCGAGCCGTACTTGAAGATCAGCGCCTCGACCCGCGCGAGTTCGAGGATCGCGTTCAGGTCGTCCTTGACCGAGAGGATGAAGCACGCCGAGCACTGCGGGTGGCCGTCGAACCCGACGTTGAACCAGACGGGCGAGTTGAACGCGCCGCGCTGGTGCACGAGGAGGTCCAGGAGCCTCGCCTCGTAGCCCTCCTCCCCGATCCCCTCCTCCCCGACCCACTTCGAGAGCGTGCCGCCCACCCGCCGCAGGAGATCCTTCACGCTCCGCTCGCCGTTCGGCCCGGGCTTGAAGTAGCGGCTCGCGACCACGTTCACGGCCGTGTCCGACCACGCCGCGGGCGCCTCGACGTCCTTGAGCTCGAACACGACCTCCCCCCGCTCGTCGAGGAGAAGGGCGTCGCGGCGCGACCAGACGATCGTCTCGAGCATGTGCGAGAACGTATTGTATGCGCGTGCTCGATGTCTTCGGTTTGGGGCAGTGCACCTTCGACCGGATGGGCGTGGTGGAGAGGCTGCCGCCGGCCGACGAGAAGCGCGAGATCGAGGCGGAATACGAGCAGGTCGGGGGGCCGATCGCGACCGCCCTCAAGGCGCTCCAAGGCTGGGGGCGGAGGTGCGCGGCCGCGGGCGTGATCGGGGACGACCCCGAGGGGGAGGCGATCAGGAGGGGGCTCGGGGGCATCGACACGTCCCGGCTCCTCGTGCGGAAGGGCGCGCGGTCGCAGCGCGCGTTCGTCGCGGTCGAGCGCGGGACGGGGCGCCGGACGATCTACTGGCGGCGGCCGACGGGCGCGCCCCCGGACCCCCTGGAGATCGCCCCGCCGGAGGCGCGCGTGTTCCTCTGCGACGGGCTCTACGCCGAGGCGTCCGTGGCCGCCGCGAAGGCATCGAAGTTCGTCGTCGTGGACGCGGGAACGCTCCGCGAGGGCACGCGCGCGCTGCTCCCCCTCGCGCACGTCTTCGTCGCGTCGGAGGTCTTCGCGCGCGACTTCGCGGGCGATCCGCGCGCGGCCGTCCGGAGGATCCGCGAGGCGGGCGCCCTCGTCGCCGGCGTCACGCTCGGCGCGCGCGGGTATGTCGCGTCCTTCGGCGACACGTGGCTCGAGCGGCCCGCGCACCCCGCGGAGGTCGTGGACACGACGGGCTGCGGCGACATCTTCCACGCGGGGCTCGTCGAGGGGTTCCTCTCCGGCTGGCCGTGGGAGAGGAGCTTCGACTTCGCGGCGTGGGCCGCGGCGCGCGCGGCGGAAGGTCTCGGCAACCGCGCGCCGGGGCGGGAAGGGTATCCTGAAGCGGAATGACCGAGCCCGGCGTCCTCGAGGAGACGAGAACCGAGACGCGCCTCGCGCCGCCGTGGAACGTGGTCGTCTGGAACGACCCGATCACGCTCATGAGCTACGTGACGCTCGTCTTCCAGCGCATCTTCGGCTACCCGCTCGAGAAGGCGCAAGCGCTCATGATGGAGGTGCACACGAAGGGGCGGTCGATCGTCTGGACTGGGGCGCGCGAGCAGGCGGAGACCTACGTGCAGAAGCTCCACGCGGCGCAGCTCCTCGCGACGATGGAGTGCGTGACGTGATCTTCCCGCAGGTGACGCGGCTTGGCGACGGCTCCGTTTCGATCGACGGGCTCTTCCCGCTCGACGTCGCGGCGCTCGTCGAGGTGCCGGACCTTCTCGAGAAGCCCGAGGGCGCGGCGCGGGACCGGCTCTTCCCCGAGCCCTCGGACGACGACGAGCAGCGCGCGGACTGGGAGCGGCTCGTGCGGCCGGAGCTCTTCGCGCTGCTCGCGTCGGCGCGCGAGATCCTCCTGCGCGACCTCCGGGGGCTCGGACCCGCGGAGCCGCTCGCGGGCGTGCCGCGCTGGAGCGTGACGGTGCCGGCGCGGCACGTGAACGCGTGGATCAGCGCGCTCAACGCGGCGCGGCTGACGCTCGGCGCGGAGCACGGGATCGAGAGCGAGGAGGACCTCCACCCGGAGATCGAGGAGAAGGAGGGCCGGATCGAGCTCGACGAGAAGACGTTGGCGGTGCTGAAGATCGGCGCGCTCGCGCTCATCCAGGAGGCGCTCATCCTCGACGGCCTGCCCGACGGCGAGCGCCCGCCGCGCCCGGAGGAGGAGGGGCCCGGGGAGGAGGGGGCGCCGCCGCCGTGATCGTCCGCGGCCGCGTGGTGGACGAGGAGGGCCGCCCGGTCGCGGGGGCGCGGGTCTGGCTCGAGCACAACGGCACGTGGCTGCCGGCGCACGAGGGCTTCGAGCACGACGACTCCGCGGTCACCGGAGCGGACGGGGAGTACGCTTTCGTCATCACCCATCCGTGGTTCATCCATATGCGCATGGCGATGCAGCTCCGCGCACTCCTGGGCCAGCGCGTGTCGCAGGAGGTCGTACTCCATCCGATGGGCGAGGACATCGCGGCACCCGACCTTGTGCTGGAGGTCGGGGCCATGGGACGCGTGTGCGTGACGTGGAGCGACGGTTCGCCCGCGAAGGGTGTGGGCCTCCTGGTGATCCTGCAACGGCAACCCGACACGTGCGACGCGACGACCGAGGAACGCGAGCACGACGCGACCTCCGGGAAGACGGACGCCAACGGCGAGATGTGGTTCGGGCCCGCCCCGGACCGCGAGTACGCGCGAGTCTCCATCCATGCGACCCACCCCGAGTCCCAGCAGCACGCCTCGTGGGAACACCGACGGGTCGGTGTCTTCGACGTGCGGCTCACGCGCGGCCGGGAGGTTTGCGGGGTGCTCTGTACCGCGGACGGCCGGCCCGCCGAGGGCTACCGGGTCGCTCCCCGCAATGAGAGGTGGGGCGACCCGCCCGAGGGCAGCGTCGTCGCGACGGACTCGCTCGGCCGCTTCAGGGTCGCCGGAGTGGATCCCACGGGGGGCGGCATCGCGGTGTACAACCCGCCCGCCCGCCTACTGCCTCGCGAGGAGCTCGCCAAGCTCCCCCGCGACGAGGCCTTCGCTCGCATCAGGGAGAATACGCGCTGGCCCGTCGGTCCGCTGCTGATGTGCGGCGCCCCGGACGGCGCGGACGACCTGGGAGTGCTCATCCTGCCGCGGATCGGAACCCTCGCGCTGCGTCTGCAGGACGGGAGAGGGGGCCGTCCCGGTTCCGGGTGCGTCTTCTGGACGCGGTCGAACGGCCAGTGGCACGGCTCCCACGGTCACCGAATGGACGCGGAGGGAGTCGTCCGCATCGCGCGGATGCCGTTGGGCATCCGGGCCGGACTCCAAGTGACGATCGAGGACGCACAGCTCGGCGAGCTCAAGCAGGACCTTGTCGTGCCCAAGGTCCGCGAGGAGACGATCACGCTCCGGATCACCGGGGCGGGCACGGTGATCGTCCGCCTCCATCCGAAGGGCTCGCCCGACCGGCCCCTCACCGTGCCCTTCGCCCGCATCGGGGAGGACACCTGCTGCGGCAGGACCTTCAACGGGCCCCTTTCCGAGCTGAGGTGGGACACATCGGTCGGCCTCCATCCCGTCCTCAGGATCGGAGCCAAGGGCTTCCGGGAGCGCGTGATCGAGAACGTGACCGTGCGCGACGACGGCCCCACGTTCCTCGACGTCGAGCTGGAGCCGACGTAGCGCGGGCCCCCTCGGCGGATTCGGTTCGCATCGCTGCACGATGCTGCGACAATCCGGGGATGGCGCGCAACGACATCCACAGGGCGCTCGAGGTGGCGCACGACGGCCGCTACCTCGTCCGGGTCAGGGCCGTCAACCCGTCGGGAAACACCGTCGATATCGCCGGCTACGTCACGGAAGTCCGGAAGGACGGCGGCATCCGGGTGTCCGTCGGCGACCCGGAGCGAGGCCTGATCCACGATTTCGGCCCCGACCGAATCCTCGGCGTCGAGCGCGTGCACGGAGCGTAGGCCCGGCCGTCCGCCTCGAAAGTGCTTCCCCGTCGCGCCTACCAGCGGCCGCCGAAGTCCCCGAGCGGACGGCCCGACCGCTGCGGCATGTGCCCCGGCTCGTGCGCCTTGCTGACGAGGAGCGCGCGACCGCGCAGTTCCCTGCCGTCCAGAGCGAGGACCAGCGCCGCGACGTCGGTGCCCGCGGACATCTCCACGAACCCGAAGCCGCGCGACTGGCCCGACTCGTCGTCCCTCACGATGCTCACGCTCGCCACCGACCGTCCGTTGCCGGCGAAGAGGTCGTGGAGGTCGAGCTCCGTCGTCTCGAGCGAGAGGTTGTCGATGAAGATCCTGTGCCGCATGCGTCGTCCTTTCCGTACGCGTCGGCAAGGCCTTCTCAATCGACGGAAAGGGCGGCGGAACGCGAGAGAGCGGGGCGGCGGGCCAGGGTCGATTCCTCTAGTCTCGGCCCGCCAACGGTCGCCCGTATCCTAGCACGCGTGAGCGCGCGGGCCCGCCCGCGCCGGTCTATTCGGGCGACGATGCTTCGCCGGCGCGGGGCTCCATGCCGGCGACCCGCGCGCGTGCCACCTCGATCGTGGCCGCCGGGATGCGCCGGAGATCCCACGTCAGCCGCACCTTCGACGCGAGGAAGATCAGCCACTTCGTCGGGTCGAAGTGGTACCAGCGCACGCCGTTCCGGTAGTCGCCCGGGAAGCGGTGGTGGTAGTTGTGGTACCCCTCGCCGAAGGTCACGAGCGCCGTCACCCAGCTGTCGCGCGCGGAGCACTGCCTCGAGTAGGGCTGGGTCCCCAGCATGTGCGCGAGCGAGTTGATCGAGAAGGTCGCGTGCCACTGGAGGGCGAGCCGCAGGAAGCCGGCGCAGAGGAGCGCGCCGATCGGATCGCCCCAGAGGAGGCCGAGCGCAGCGGGCAGCACGCACCCTGCGAGGACCCCGAGGAGCACGATGTGGCGGTGCTGGAAGCGGACGAGCGGGTCCCCGGCGAGGTCGGGCACGAGACCGAGGTCGAGCGGGTGGCGGTCCTCGACGAAGATCCACCCGATGTGGGACCACCAGAAGCCCTTCCGCGCGTCGTAGGGATCCCCCTCCTCGTCGGTGAGCGCGTGGTGGTCGCGGTGGTCGGCCGCCCACTTCAGCGCCGAGTGCTGCACCGATGCGGCGCCGAAGAAGAGGTAGAACACCCGCACCGGCCACGCCGCCTTGTGCGTGGGATGCGCGAAGTGGCGGTGATAGCCGGCGGTGATCGAGAGGCCGCAGAGGACGAGCCATGCCGCCGCGAGGCCGAGCGTCCACCAGGAGAAGTCGAGCGCGAGGTGGACGAGCGCAGCGACGGCGAGCAGGTGCGCGGCGGCGAAGAAGAGGATGTTCGTCCAGGAGAGACGCGAGGCTGCGGAGTCCAAGGTGAGGCCCTCTCGGGGGGATGCGCAAGAACCATCGGCGTTGCGCGCGCGGGATCGTAGCCCGCGCCGGCGACTCCGGAGGAGGGATTCCCTGTACTATCTCCGCGTCTTTCGTCTCGCGAGTGTCTCCGTGGAGGGGCCCCGGGGAGGAGGAGAAAGGAGAGAAGAGCCCGCTCGGGCCCCTTCGCGCCGAACGCGCCGCGCCCTCGGGCGCTCTAGCCGACCTGGCGCCAGAAGTTGCCGTCGCGGCCGGTCATGCCGGTCGCCGTGTTGCCCGTGATCGTCGCGCCGCCGCCCGGCGCGAAGGCGGCGTTGGAGATGGGACCGGCGCCCGAGCCGCTGTAGTCCAGGTCCTCCGTCCCGACGATGTCGCCGCCCTGGTTCACGAAGAACGTGCGGTTCCCCGTGCTCCCGAAGTTCGTGGGCCACGCGTAGCAGCACCAGGTCGTCTCCGCGAGGTCGGCGTCGACGCCGCCGTCCGCGCCGCCGCCCGCGAGCTCGGCGAGGCCGTCGCCGCCGGCGTCGGGGAGGTACATGGCGAAGGTGTAGCCGCTCCGGACGACCTCGCCGTTCGCGTTCACGGTGCGGAACGCGGTCGAGAGGACCGTCGGATGGAGGAGCGCGTTGCCGCGAACGCCGACCGCGCCCGACATCTCGGCGAACGTCCCGTACTCGCCGATGCCGTTGTTGTTCCCGTCCGCCCGCGCGGTCGCCTGGAACTGCGACTGCGACGAGACGACGTTCCGGAGCGTCGCGATCGCGGCCGTCTCGTTCGAGTTGAGACGCGCCGAGAGGAGGTTCGGGATCGCGATCGCCGCGATGATGGCGATGATCGCGATCACGACCATCAGCTCGATGAGGGTGAAGCCGGTCTCGGTCCTGCGCAAGCAAGGCTCCCTGTCCGCCGCCAGGCGGATGTCACGCCATTCGGCCCGGCGGTGCCGGTGCACCGCCTGTTCCCACGTTCCGGATCGGCGGGAAACCGCGGGACGTGAGCCCGCCGGGAGGTGCCCCGGCCCAGATCAGGACATCCCCGCGTGCGGCCGCGGAAGAGGAGGGGTTCCGGGGACAGTCCGACGGCTCCGCGGGGGCGAGGCGTCTACTCCCTCGCCCTTTCGAGCAGGGCGACGACGTCGTTCCAGAACGCGCGCGATCTCGCCCACGATCCGGTACCGGGCGTCGTCATGCGGTCGGCCGAAAGCGGGTGCGTGCGCAGGAGCGGCGAGTCGTCGTCGGAGAGATCGTGCAGGAGGATGCGCGACTTCCGTCCCGCCAGGCGCTCGATCCGGTCGAGAACGCTCCGATCCGGCGGTTCGTACGCGAACGCCTCTCGGAGTCCCCCGTCCATGAAGCAGTCGTGGTCTTCGGGCATGCAAGTCTCCCGGCGGGAGGCACTTTTCGCGGGAGCCCTCCGGGTTTCTCAGGAAAAACAGGCGAGAAGCCGCCTGCACTCAAGGTCGACCTCGTCCGGCGCGAATCCGGGCGGACGGCGCCACCTCCGTCCGGATGCAGCGGAAGCGAGTACCCGATGGGCCGTGGTCCGCGGCTCCACGCTGGCCCAAGCCCCGGCCTAGCCCGCTAGACCTCCCGCCGGACGGGCGGCGGCGAGGGCGAAGCCCGCGCGTGGGCCGCCCCGGCGACCCCGCGTCCTCGCCGCAGCGCCCGGGAGGGCCGGTCACGGGTAGCCGGCGACGGACTCGAAGTCCACGACATCCGGGGGTCCCTTGGCGAAGAGGAAGCGACGCCCCGGCTCGATGAAGGACGAGGCGACCGTGCCCCGCCACCCCGCGCGCTTGCAGACCGCGTAGCCGCGCGGAAGCCGCGGCGCCGTGTCCGAGAGCACCGCGCGAAGGTCCTCCCACGAGGGCTCGGGCGAGAGCCCGAAGTCGATCTCATCGGGCTCGTGGAAGTTGGAGAGGACGTGGATCCCGGGACCGAGATCGCGCGCCTCCACGCGGTCGGGGCCGACGCGGACCACGCGCCCCCGGGCCCCCTCGAACAAGACCACCTGGCAGGGATTGCGCGGCGAGCGCGAGAGCTCCTCCTCGAGCCACGCACCCGCGCGGTCGAGGCCGCCGCGCGCGAGCGCGCCCGTCAGGAGGAGCCCCCGGCTCGCGCGGCCGGGCGCCTCGGGAAGCGTCGAGCGGTTCGTGATCCCCGCGACGAGCCCCTCGCGGTTCACGCCGATCCACGTGCCTCCCTCCTCCTCGTCGCGCGGCGCCCAGAAGGGCGTGTCCGCCATCCAGACGCGAGGCGCCGTGAACGGGCGCGCGTACGCCTCGTCGCGGTTGGCGGCGACGAACGGCCGGTCGCCGATCCCGCAGATGAGGATGCACATCTCAGGGCGTGACGTCGCGCACGAACGAGACGACCTCGTCCGCGCCGCCCGGGACGATGCGCGCCTCGTAGGTGCGGCCTTCCACCTCGTACCGCCACACCTGCATCGCGCCCTCGGCGAGCGCACGGGTGATGGCGAGCATCCCCTCGCGGGCGACCTCGGCGGGGAGGACCTCCGCCATGCGCCGGCCGAGGAACTGCTCCGGCGGCACGAGCGGCTTCGCGCCGAGGCCCGGATGGAAGTCGACGAAGGTGCCGTCCCGCCGCACGTGGAAGACCATGTCGGGCAGCGCGTTCACGAGCGCGTTGCGGCGGCGCTCGCGCTCGCGCTCGCGGCGCTCGGCGCGGAGCCGCTCCATCTCCGAGGCGGCGCGCGGCCCGAAGATCCCGAGGTGAGTGAGGATCGATCCGCCGTCCTCCAGGGGCTTCCGCGAGAGCACGCCGAGGATGCCGAGGACGCGCCGGCGCGCGTCGAGGAGCGGCACCGCGGCGTAGCCCTCGATTCCGAGCGTCGCGAGCACCGTGTCGGCGGGGAAGAGCCCCTGCACGCCCTTCGGGTAGCAGCGCGGCTCGCCCAGGGCGACCGCGGCGCAGGGCGTGCCCTCGAGGTCTTGGTCCATGAGGCGGTGCGTCTGGCCGCGCTCGCAGACCGTGTTGTGGACGGTGCCGGCCTCGGACGGGTCCATCTCGGAGACGAAGGCGTAGTCGGTGTCGAGCGCCTCGGGGAGGCAGCGCGTGAGCGCGACGACGAACGCCTCGCCGGTCTCCATCGACACGGCCTCCGCGACCTTCCCCAGCGCCGCGTCCGTCGGCGCGATCCGGCAGAGCGCCGCGCGGAGATCGAGCTGCTCCATCGCGAGCGAGGCGAGCCCCCGGAGCCGCTGGCGGTCGGCGGAGTCGAGCTTCCCCGGCTTCCGGTCCGCGATGAAGAGGCTCCCGAGCTGGACGCCCTGCTCCGTCCGCAGCGGCGCCGCGGCGTAGAACCTGAGGCCGAGCGACGCGACCACCGCGCGCTCGCGGGTGCGCGCGTCGGCCGTCGCGTCCGGGATCACGAGGACGTCCCGCACGGAGAGCGAGATCTCGCAGAGCGCCTCCTCCCGCGGGATCTCCTGCCCCTCGTACCCCTCCACCGCCTTCAGCCAGACGCGCCGCTCGTCGAGGAGCGCGATCCCCGCGATGGGCACGCGGAAGAGCTCCCGCGCGAGCGAGACGATCGAGTCGAACGCCGGCTCCGGCGGCGTGTCGAGGACGCGATAGCTGCGGAGGGTCTCGAGTCGGGTCGACTCCCGGACGGCGCGCGCTGACGGCATCGGACTCCAAGGTAGCGGGACCGCGCCTTCCCGGCCGGGCCCCGGTTACGCTTTAACGATACCCTTCGGCAGGCCCGACGCTGCATATGCAAATGAACGTGAAGGCGCTCGCCCGGGCCTCCGGGTTCGACCTCTGCGGGATCGCGAGGGCCGTGCCCGGGGAGGAGGACGCACGCCTCCGCGAGTGGCTCGCGAAGGGCTACCACGGCGACATGCGCTACATGGAGCGGCGCCGGGACGTCCGCGAGATCCTCCCCGGCTGCCGCTCGGTGATCGCGCTCGGGGTCAACTACCACGTCCCGCACGAGCCGCCCCCGGGGGCACGCGTGTCCCGCTACGCGTGGGGCGAGGACTACCACAGGGTCCTCGGGCGGATGCTGGATATTTTTACGGCACGGCTGGGGGAGGGGGCTCCGGGGGAGGGGTTCCTTGCCTGCTGCGACACGTCGCCCGTCCTCGAGAAGGCGTGGGCGGAGCGCGCGGGGATCGGCTGGATCGGCAAGAACGGCTGCCTCATCTCGCCGCGGTTCGGCTCCTTCGTCTTCCTCGCGGTCGTGCTCACGACGCTCGACCTCCCCCCCGACCCCCCTCACCCCGACCGCTGCGGCTCCTGCACGCGCTGCCTCTCGTCCTGCCCGACCGGCGCGTTCGTCGCGCCGAAGGTGATCGACGCGCGGAAGTGCATCCCCTACCTCACGATCGAGCAGTGGAGGCCCATCCGCGAGCGGATCGCGCCCTGGGCGTTCGGCTGCGACGCGTGCCAGGACGTCTGCCCGTGGAACCGGAAGGCGAAGGACTGCGGCAGGGCGGAGTTCGCGCCGCGGCCGGGCCAGGACGCGCCGGACCTGCGCGGCTGGGTCCTCATGAAGGGGCCGGAGTTCCGCGCGCGGTTCCAGGACACGGCGCTCTCGCGGCCGGGCCGGCGCGGGCTCGCGCGGAACGCGCTCGCCGTGCTCGGCGACGCCGCGCCGCCGGACGTGCTCGACGCGGCGCGGCAGGATCCCTCGCGCCTCGTGCGGGAGCAGGCGGCTACGGGGACCGCGGGCGCGTCAGGAGGAGATCGGACCTCGTGAGCACGCGGCTCTCGGCGGCGCCGGGCGGGAGCACCTTCACCGCGAACGAGGGGTCGCCCTGCGCGTCGTACCGCAGGAGCACGTCGATCCTGTGGAATCCCCGCTCGAGGCAGACGACCCCCTTCCCGGTGCGCGGACCGCCCCTCGGCAGGTCGATGACGGTCTTCCCGACGACGATCCGGAAGTCGTTTCCCCCGTGCTGCGCGAGGATCGCGTGCTCGCCGGCCGCGTCCACCCGGAGGAAGAAGGTGATGCGCGCGACGGGCGCCTCGGGCGTGCGCGGGAGGTCCGGGTCGTCCGCCTCGCCCATCGCGAGGAGGTCGCGGGTCCAGAGCGCGCTTCTCGCGGGGATGTCCGGGACCGCGTCGAGCGACTCGGCCTTGAACCACGCGATGCGCGCGGCGCCGGCGTCGAGGGAGCCGCCGGGCGTGTGTCCGGCGGGCGGAGGCGAGGGGGGCGCGGGGGGAGTCGCGGGCTCCCCGACGGTCCTCTCGATCTGCCGGAGGATCCCGAGCACGCGCTCGTAGACGAGCAGCTTCTGGTCCTCCCTCATGGACCGGGCTGCCTCCATGTAGGCCCCGAGGAGCTTCGCCTGGTGCAGGAACGCCTCCTCGGTCGCGAGCTTCTCGTGGAACTCGAGGATCTCGAGCAGCTGCTCCGTGCCGTCCGCCCGCGCGCCGCCCGCGAGGAAGAGCGCGGCGATCGCGGCAATCCCTGTTCTCGACATCGGCGCCTCCATGGGCCCGGGCCGCGCCGGGCCCGCACCGCTCCATGCTAGCCCGCCGGACGGCGAGGATGGCGATCCGCGGCCGGCGTGATCCGCGCGGACGTCCACCGGAAGAAACATCCGGCGAGCGGGCGCGGCTCAGTACCGCCGGAGCGTCGGGTCGATCTCCAGGGCCCAGGCGTCGATGCCGCCGGCGAGCGAGCGGGCGCGCGGGAACCCCCTCGACCGCAGGAAGGCGGCGGCCTCGAAGGAGCGCATGCCGGTGTGGCAGAAGACCACGATCTCGTCGTCCGGCGCGGCGGCGGGCGCCTTGAGGCCGAGGAAGAGCTGCATCATCGGGATGCTCTCCGCGCCCTCGAGCCGGCAGATCGAGAGCTCCATGGGCTCGCGGACGTCGAGTAGGTGCACCTTCTCGTCGCGGTCGAGCTTCGCCTTCACCTCGGCGACGCTGATCTCGTTCACGCGGCGATTCTACCGGCCCGCCGCGGCTCGGAGGAGCGGAGGCGGGAGCCCCCCTTCGGGACGCCCACGGCGTAGAATCCCGCCGTGGACACGAAGGCCGTCGCGGAGCACCTTCGCGCGCTCGGGATCGAGTGCCTGACCGAGGGCCTCGAGCCCTACGGCCGCGACGAGACGATGGACCTCTTCTCGGCGCCCGAGCTCGTCGTGCGCCCGCGCGCGACGCCGGAGGTCCAGGAGGTGCTGCGCCTCGCGGAGCGGGAGGCGATCCCGGTCACGCCGCGCGGCGGCGGCACAGGGAAGGCCGGCGGCTGCATCCCGGTCGAGGGCGGGATCGTGCTGTCGCTCGAGCGGATGAACCGGATCCGGGAGATCGACGCGTCGAACCGGTTCGCCGTCGTCGAGCCGGGCGTCGTCCTCTGGACGCTCCACGAGGAGTGCCGGAAGCACGGGCTCCTCTACCCCGTCGACATGTCGTCCGGCGGTTCGTGCGAGCTCGGCGGGAACCTCGCGTGCGACGGCGGCGGCGAGCGCGCCGTCAAGTACGGCACGACGCGCGCGCAGGTCGCCGGCGTCGAGGCGGTGCTCATGGGCGGCGAGGTGATCCGCACCGGCGGCAAGCTGCGGAAGAACGCCGCGGGCTACGCGCTCCACCACCTGATCGTCGGGAGCGAGGGGACTCTCGCGGTGATCACCGAGGCGACGCTCCGGCTCGTGCCGCTGCCTCCGTTCCGGAAGACGCTGCTCGCCGCGTTCGCGTCGCTCGATCGCGCTGCGCACGCGGCGCTCGAGGTCGAGGCGAAGGGGTTCTCGCTTTCCGCGATCGAGCTCGTGGAGAGGGCGGCGGCCGATCTCGCGCAGAAGATGCTCGGGATCGACCTCCCCCACCCGAGGGCCGGCGCCTACCTGCTCGCGGAGGTGGAGGGGTTCCAGGGGGGGAGGACCGAGGAGGAGATCGAGGCCGTGGGCACGGCACTCCTCGAGTCGGGCGCGGAGGAGGTGGACGTCGCGCCTCGGGAGAAGGTGTGGGCCGTGCGCCACGCGATCGCGGAGGCGATCAAGAAGCTCCCCGGGTACAGCGCCGTGGATACGGTCGTGCCGCGGACGCGGATGCCGGAGCTGATCCGGCGGGCCCACGCGGCGGCGAAGGCGCACGGCATCGAGGTCGTCTGCTTCGGCCACGCCGGGGACGGGAACATCCACATCGACTTCATCCGGCGCGAGGCGAGGGACCCGCGCTGGGACGGGGGGATCGGCCCGGCGGTGCGCGCGGTGCTCGAGGCGACCGTCGCCCTCGGGGGATCCGTGACGGCGGAGCACGGCGTAGGTCTCCTCCGGAAGGACGACCTCCCCCTCCAGCTCGACCCGACGACGCTCGCGGCCATGGCTGCCCTGAAACGGGCCTGGGATCCCGCGGGGCTGCTCAATCCCGGCAAGATCTGGCCGCAGAGACGGCCTCGCGCGGGGTAGAATCCCTTGGCAGTGAAGAAGCGCTACACGGTCGCCCAGGCAAACCGCACGCTTCCCTACGTCCGCTCGATCGTGGACGAGGTGCAGGCGCGCTACCGCGTCATCCAGGAGAGCGGCCGGCGCCACAACGCGCTCGATCCGAAGGAGGAGGCGCGCCGCACGTCCCTCAAGGAGGAGGTCCGCGAGGCGGCCGACCGGATCCGCGCGTGCCTCGACGAGCTCCAGGCCCTGGGCCTCGAGATGAAGGACTACGAGGAGGGCCTCGTCGATTTCCCCTCGGAGCTCGAGGGCCGTCCGATCCTCCTCTGCTGGAAGCTCGGCGAGGAGAAGATCGGCTTCTGGCACGAGGTCGATTCGGGCTACAAGGGGCGGAAGGCCGTGCCCGACGCCCCCGACTGGCCGCCGCTGCCCGCGCCCGCGAAGGGAAAGTCGGGCAGAAGCCCGAAGCTCTCGTAGCTGCGGCACCCGTGCCCCACCTCGCCGCCGCAACCGGCGCGCCGTCAGGCGATCGCGTCGCCGACCGTCCGCAAAGGATGCGGACTCAGCGGCGTGCCTGCTGGACGAGCTGGAGGAACTCGGAGCGGGTGCGGGCGTCGGCGCGGAACCGGCCGAGCATGCACGAGGTGACCGCGTAGCTCGACTGCTTCTCGACGCCGCGCATCCGCATGCAGAAGTGGTCGGCCTCGATCACGACGCCGCAGCCGCGCGGCTTCAGGACTTCCATCACCGCCTCGGCGATCTGTGTCGTCAGCCGCTCCTGCACCTGCAGCCGCCGCGCGTACATGTCGACGATCCGCGGGACCTTCGAGAGGCCGATGATCCGCCCCTTCGGCAGGTAGGCGACGTGCGCCTTCCCGACGAACGGCAGCAGGTGGTGCTCGCAGAGGCTGTACATCTCGATCCCGCAGACGGCGATCATCTCGTCCGCCGCATCCTCGTAGATCGCCCCGTTGACGATCGTCTTCAGGTTCCCCTTGTACCCGGACGTGAGGTACTCGAAGGACTCCCGCACGCGCCGGGGCGTCGCCTTGAGCCCCTCGCGGGCGGGGTCCTCCCCGATGTGCCTGAGGATCGCCGCGACGTTTCTCTCCATGGCAAGCGGTGAGTCTAGGCTGCCCCCGGGTTATTCTCTAGGCCCGTGAGCCGGACCTGCGAGCACTGCGGGGAGATCTACGAGGAGAAGGGCCGCCTCGTGTGCCCCCATTGCGGGGTGGACGTCGACCTGACCTACGCGGAGGATCCCGACGAATTCGCGTTCGCGGAGGACGAGGGGGAGGGGGAGAGGCCCGGGGAGGGGAAGGGGTGCGGAGCGGCCCTCGTCCTTCTCGCCGTCGGGATCTGGGCGATCCTCTGAATACGGGATGGCGGCGGCGGGTAGGACCGAGGTTGTTTCCGCGGACGAGCAGCGGGCGATCGCCCGTTGCCAGCGGGGCGACCGTGAGGCCTTCGAACTCATCGTGCGACTCTACACCGCCCGCGCCCTCGCCGCCGCCAAGGCCGTCGTCCGCGACGGGGCGCTGGCCGAGGACGCGGCGCAGGACGCGTTCGTGCGGGCGTTCCGGGCGATCCGCCGGTTCCGGATCGGCGAGCCCTTCTACCCGTGGCTCTACCGGATCCTCAGGAACTCCTGCCTCACGACGCTCAAGCGCCACGGCAAGCCTCCGCCGAGCCTCGACGCCGGGAACGCGCCGCCGACCGCGGCTCCCCCCTTCGACCCCGCCGGGAACCTCGCGAAGGAGGAGCTGCGCGCCCTTGTGCGCGACGCGATGACGGAGCTCTCCGACCCCCACCGTGAGATCCTCCACCTCTCGCACTTCGAGGGGCTCTCCTACAAGGAGATCGCGGACTGCCTCGAGATCCCGATCGGCACCGTGATGTCGCGTCTCTGGGCGGCGCGGCAGGCGCTGAAGAAGGTCCTCGCCCCGAGGATGGCCGGACATGAGTGAGATCCGGATCCTCCTCACGGGATACGCGGACGGCGAGCTCGGCCCGGAGGACCGCGCGCGCGTGGAGGAGGCGCTCGCGAAGGACCCGGAGCTCCGGAAGGAGCTCGCGGAGATGCGGAAGCTCAAGGAGGCGACGCTCGGCGTCGACGCGCTCGCCGACGCGGAGGTCGAGGCGTTCTGGGGCACCGTCTACAACCGGCTCGAGCGGCGCACGGCGTGGATCCTCCTCCTCGCGGGCACGGCGGGGGTCGCCGGCGCGGGCTGCTACCTCTTCTTCACCCACGAGTGGGCGCACTGGAGCGTGAAGCTCGCCGGCGCGAGCGGGCTCCTCGGCACGATCGTGCTCGTCTGGAGCGTCTGGCGCGAGCGGCGGCGCGCGATGGCCCACGACCGCTACGCGCGGGAGGTGCGACGGTGATCGTGACGACGACCGACACGGCGCCCGGCTGCCGCATCACGAAGGTCCTCGGCATCGCGCGCGGCACCGCGATCCGCACGCGCCACCTGGGCCACAGCATGATCGCGTGGATCGGGAGCCTCTTCGGCGGCGAGGTCCCCGACTACACGAAGGTGATCGCCGAGGCGCGCGACCAGGCGTACGACCGGATGGTCGAGGACGCGCGCAGCAAGGGCGCGAACGCGGTCCTCGGCGTCCGCTTCTGCTCGATCGAGGTCATGCGGAACGCCGCGGAGATCCTCGCCTACGGCACCGCCGCCGTGGTGGAGGAAGGGGTGGGGCCCGGGGAGGGGGCGCGGTGAGCCGCACGGCCGTCGTCGCGATCGCGCTGCTCGCCGGCGTCCTCGGCTTCCTCGCCGGCCGGGTCTCGCCCGCGCGGGAGCGCGCGGAGCAGCGGCGAGCGGCGCCCGCGCGCGATACGACGCCGGTCGAGATCGAGCCCGAGGCGTACGCCGTCCTCATGGAGAAGGTCGAGCGGCTCGCGAAGATCGAGGCGGAGAACCGGATCCTCCGCGGCGAGGTCCCGGAACCGGCCCCCGAAGCCCCCCCCGCCGAGGCGCCCGGCACGCGCCGCGAGGACGGGACGATCGTCGGCGGCGCGAGCTGGTCCCCGCAGACGCGGCTCATCGCCATCGGCTACCTGAGCGGACCGGTCGAGGACTTCTTCAGGAGGGCGAACCTCACGGAGCACCAGAAGCAGCGGCTCCGCGCGGAGCTGGAGCAGCGCATCACCGACGTGATGCAGCTCGCCGCCGACTACACGAACGGCGACATCGACGGGGACGGGATGTATGACGCCCTCACGAAGGTCGTCGCCAAGGGACGGGGCGCGGCGGCCGAGGTGCTCGACGACCGGCAGCTCGCGCTCTACCACGAGTTCGAAGGGGGCATCGGGGACTTCAACCGGAACAACGTGGTGCAGAACGAGCTGACGCGGCTCCGGCAGGACCTCGGCCTCGACCGGGAGCAGGAGCGGCTCGTGAAGACGGTGATCGAGGACCGCTACCGCCGCGTGCAGGACCGCTTCCAGGCTCCGATCCCGAACATGTTCTTCCAGCCGATCCGGCGGAGCGCGGACAAGGACATCTACGACGAGACGGGCGCCGCGATCCGCAGCTACCTGCGGCCGGAGCAGCGGACGGCCTACGACGCCACCGAGGCGAAGGCGGCGACGGGCGTCTTCGGCTACCGCTCGCTCCTCGTACCGAAGCCCGGATGACCGGCTACCATGAGGCGATGCGGCGCATGGCCGCCCTCCTCTCCCCCGCGCCCCCTCTCCTCCTCCTCGCCGGGATCGCCGCGGCCGCGCCGCCGAGGCCCGCTCCGCAGTGCGCGCGCACGCACGAGGAGGCGGTCGAACTCGCGCGCACGCGCGGCAAGCTCATCTTCCTCACCGTGATCGTCGACCACGACGCCGAGAACCGCGCGGTCGTCGAGAACGTCTTCCGCGACAAGAGCTTCCTGAAGATCGCGGAGGAGTTCGTCTGCGTCTACGCGAACGTCGAGGACCAGCACGGCAAGGTGAAGACGAAGGGGCCCGACGGGAAGCCGATCGTCCGCTGCGCGGACTGCCCGTCG